>NZ_CADFEC010000039.1:0-48607 GCF_902833195.1 Burkholderia sp. BCC1638 | reverse complement strand
ACGCCCTTCACGGCTTCCCCTTCGCAACCGAGACTCCCCGTACCCTAAAATGCAGCTTCCTTTAACGACCATCCAGCTCCAAGTACTCCGCTCCCGCCAGGCTCCTTTTGGTTTTGGAAAGTACTGAGGCGCGGACGGACCGCAACAGGCGCTGCCCGTCCGGTTGCCGCAAGCGGCGCGTGATGCGGGCCGTCAGCGGCGGCGCATCAGGAACACGAACGTCTTGTCCTGGGTCGTCACTTCGACGATCTCGTTGCCCGTCTGCTTCGCGAACGCCGCGAAATCGCGCTGCGAGCCCGGATCGGTCGCGAGCACCTTGAGGATCTGCCCGCTCTCCATATCGGCGAGCGCTTTCTTGGCGCGCAGGATCGGCAACGGGCAATTGAGCCCGCGCGCATCCACTTCCTTGTGAATCTGCATCGGCTGTCGACCTTCGAATGACGCGCCACACGGGCGCGGGAGGAAGCGGCGATTTTACCGCAGCGCGGCCACCCCTGCCCGCGCGGCCGGAGCCCGGCCATGCGACGCGGCGCGGCCGCCCTCGCCGGTCAGGCGCCCGTGAAACCGCCCGCGAGCCGCTCGCGCAGGTGCCTCACGAGCGCGCGCACCGCGCTCGGCACGACCGGGCTGTACGGCCGGATCGCGAAGATGTGGTCGCCGAACGCGCCCGACGGTCGCCAGCCGTCGAGCAGCGCGACGAGCCGGCCGGCGTCGAGATCGCGCCGCGCGCTGAAATCCGGCAGCAGCGCGATGCCGAGCCCGCCGAGCGCGGCTTCGCGCATCGCCTCGCTGTTGTTCGCCGCGAAGCTGCCGCGCACGGGCACACTCACGCGCTGGCGCCGGCGGCCGTCCGGCTCGAAGCTCCACGCCGCCGGTTCGTTGTCGCGCAGGTAGCACAGGCAGCTGTGGTCGACGAGCTCGCTCGGGTGGCGCGGCGTGCCGCGCGCGTCGAGGTAGTCCCGGCTCGCGACCAGCAACGAACGCGTGTCGCACAGCTTCCACGCGACGTGGGTTTGCGGCGCGGTCGTCGTATGGCGAATCGCGAGGTCGAAACCCTCCTGCGTCAGCGAATGCAGCCGGTCGGACAGGTCGAGTTCGATATGCACGCCCGGATGCTGCCGCAGGAAATCGGGCAAGTGCGGCACGACCTGCTGGCGCCCCAGCGCGACGGGCGCCGTCACGCGCAGCAGCCCGCGCGGCTCGCCGGCCAGGTCCTTCACGCGCGCGAAGTGCTGGCCGATCGATTCGAACGCGTCGCGCGTGCTGTCGACCAGCGTCTGCCCCGCGTCGGTGAGCCGCACGCTGCGCGTCGTGCGCCGCACCAGCGGCACGCCGGCCGCCTTCTCGAGATCGGCGATGCGCTGGCTCATCGCGGCCTTGCTGATGCCGAGCCGCTGCGCGGCGGCAGTGAAACTGCCTGCCGCCGCCAGCACCGTCAGCGAATGGATATGCGGCCAGAGCGCCTGGACATTTTGCTGATTCATTCGCTGATTATTCAGAATTCTGAACAGTGAATCAAGCTGCGCGGCCTTCTCCCGCCCCGCCGCTTTGCCTAGACTAGGTTCCGTCCACCCCCATATCAGGAGACACGATGAACCCGGTTCCCGCCTACACGTCCGACGCCGACGTCGGCCACTATGTCGACGGCGCGCCCGTTGCCGGCCGCAGCGGCCGCTTCCAGGACGTCCTCAATCCGGCGCTCGGCCGCGCGGTGCGCCGCGTCGCGCTCGCCGGCGACGACGAGGTGCAGCAGGCCGTCGCGTCCGCCCACGCCGCATTCCCGGCCTGGGCCGCCACGCCGCCGATCCGCCGCGCACGCGTGCTGCACCGCTTCCTGCAGCTGATGAACGAACACCGCGACGTGCTCGCGGCGATCATCACGGCCGAGCACGGCAAGGTGTTCTCCGACGCGCAGGGCGAAGTCGCGCGCGGCATCGACATCATCGAATTCGCATGCGGCGTGCCGCAGCTGCTGAAGGGCGACTTCACCGATCAGGTCAGCACCGGCATCGACAACTGGACCATGCGCCAGCCGCTCGGCGTCGTCGCCGGGATCACGCCGTTCAACTTCCCGTGCATGGTGCCGTGCTGGATGTTCCCGGTCGCGCTCGCGACGGGCAACACGTTCGTGCTGAAGCCGAGCGAACGCGACCCGTCGGCGGCGCTGTTCATGGCCGACCTGCTCACGCAGGCCGGCCTGCCCGCCGGCGTGTTCAACGTCGTGCAGGGCGACAAGGGCGCGGTCGACGCGCTGCTCGACCATCCGGACGTGCAGGCCGTCAGCTTCGTCGGCTCGACGCCGATCGCGGCCTACGTGCAGCAGCGCGCGGTGCAGTCGGGCAAGCGCGTGCAGGCGCTCGGCGGCGCGAAGAACCACCTCGTCGTGATGCCCGACGCGAACATCGAGCAGGCGGTCGACGCGCTGATCGGTGCCGCGTACGGCTCGGCGGGCGAACGCTGCATGGCGATCAGCGTCGCGGTGCTGGTCGGCGACGTGGCCGACAAGATCGTGCCGGCGGTCGCCGAGCGCGCGCGCAAGCTGGTGATCGGCGACGGGATGTCGCCGGAAGTCGAGATGGGCCCGATCGTCACCGGCGAAGCGCTCAAGCGTATCGAAGGCTATATCGAGCAAGGCGTCAGCGAAGGCGCGCAGCTGGTGGTCGACGGGCGCGGGCTGCGCGTGCCGGGCCGCGAGGCGGGCTTCTTCACCGGCGGCACGCTGTTCGATCATGTGACGCCCGACATGCGCATCTACAAGGAAGAAATCTTCGGGCCCGTGCTCGGCTGCGTGCGCGTAAAGGACTTCGGCGAAGCGGTCGACCTGATCAACGCGCACGAGTTCGGCAACGGCGTGTCGTGCTTCACGAGCGACGGCGGCATCGCGCGCGAATTCGCGCGGCGCATCCAGGTCGGCATGGTCGGCATCAACGTGCCGATCCCGGTGCCGATGGCATGGCACGGCTTCGGCGGCTGGAAGAAGAGCCTGTTCGGCGACATGCATGCATACGGCGAGGAAGGCGTGCGCTTCTACACGCGCCAGAAATCGGTGATGCAGCGCTGGGCGTCGAGCATCGGCAAGGGCGCGGAATTCGCGATGCCGACCGCGAAGTAAGCGCGATGGGCATGCCGCCCGCCGGATATGCCCGCGGGCGGCACGCATGCGCAAGGCCGGCGTCAGCCGGCCTTCGTGTCGTGGCCGCCGTCGGCGGTCGGCAGGTACGACAGCTCGAGCCGATAGGCGAGCGCCACGAACAGGCTCTGCGCGAGGCCCATCGTCGCGGTCAGCGCACGGAACCCGAACGTCGCGCTGTCCTGCACCATCAGCGTCACCTCCGCCTCCCGCGCCAGCGGGCTCATCCGGCTGTCGGTGATCGCGATCAGGCGCGCGCCGCGCTGCACGGCCTGCTGCGCGACCTGCACCGTCTCGTCCGCATACGGCATGAACGAAATCACGATCATCACGTCGCCCTCGCGCACTGACCGGATCTGCCCGAGATGCATACTGCCGAGCGCGCTGAACAGGCCGATGCGCTTGTCGGTGTGCTGCAGCGCGTAGTCGAGATAGACGGCGATCGGAAACGCGCGGCGCGAGCCGGCGATCCAGATCGCCTGCGTGTCGGCGAGCAGGTCGACGGCCTGCGCGAGCGCCTGCGGGTCGAGCGTCTGCCGCAACTGCTGCATCCCGGCAATGCTGCCCTTGATGAATTCGTCGGCGATCTGCTCGGGTTGCAGGCTCGACGAGCCCGATTCGATCACGTCGCGCAATCGCAGGTTGTACGCGCGGCCCGGCGCGATCTGCTGGGCCAGGCCCTCGCGGAACAATCGCTGCATCTCGGAGAAGCCGGAAAAGCCGAAATGCTTCGCGAACCGCACGACGGCCGACGGCTGGACCCCGCACGCCTCCGCGAGCGACTGGATGCCTTCCAGACCAAGCTGGTCCCGATGCGTTTCCACGTGACGCGCGATCACCTTCAGGCGATTGCTGAGGCCGTCGTACTCCTGCGTCAGATGCTGCAGGAACTGCTCGACGGTGGCGGGAGGTTTCTCGGATGAACTCATCGGATAGCGCGAAGTTGACGGCCCCGATGCGCGCGCGATACCGACGCACGCCGCCCGGGACTCACCTGTACACATGCATGAAGGGCGAATTTAATCACGTTTGCGGCACGGACCGCGCCGCACGCTCGCTCCCACGCGCTCGATCATCACCTGCACACGCTCCACGGCGGTAATGGAAACGATTTTCCAACGCGCTCGCCGTGCCGTAAAGATTAGGGCGTTTACCGACGCGGACGCCGACAACCGCCGCTGGCCGATGTCGCGCATCGGCCGTCCATGGCTCAACGATAGTCGACCCACACGCCGCCCGCATCGGCGGACCGCACGCAGTTCTCGACCCAGCGCACGCCTTCGACGCCCGCGTGGACGTCCGGAAAGCGGATTTGCTTCAATGCCTG
The DNA here is from genome assembly GCF_902833195.1 of Burkholderia sp. BCC1638. Lineage (NCBI taxonomy): Bacteria > Pseudomonadati > Pseudomonadota > Betaproteobacteria > Burkholderiales > Burkholderiaceae > Burkholderia > Burkholderia sp. BCC1638. The sequence goes on along the minus strand of NZ_CADFEC010000039.1, from coordinate 44,150 downwards.
CGCATCGCCGCGGTCGGCCGCGTCCATCGCGAGCGCGAAACGCGCATACAGGTTCGACCACGCTTCGAACAGCCCTTCCGGATGCCCGGCGCCGATGCGGTCCTCGCGCAAGGCGTGCGGATGCAGATAGCCCATTCCGCGATCGAGCACCTGCGCGGGTTGCCCCTGGATTTCGTAGCGCAACTGGTTCGGATGTTCGTCCCACCATTCGACGCTCGCCTTCGAGCCGATCACGCGCACCTTCTGCCCGTGCATCGAGCCCGCGTTCACCGCGCTCGACCAGACGTAGCCGATCGCGCCCGTGTCGTATTCCATGATCGTGAACGCGTTGTCCTCGAGCGGCGCGCGGCTCTTCACGAAGCTTTGCCGCGAGCACATCAGGCGGCGGATCTTCAGCTCGGGCGCCATCACTTCCGAGATGTACAGCGGATGCGTGCCGATGTCGCCGAGCACGTAGCTCGGGCCCGCGAATTTCGGGTCGACGCGCCAGCGGGCGGCCGCGCTCGCGGCCTCGACGCCCTCGCTGTGGAAGCCGTGCGCGAACTGCATCTGCACGATGCGAATCTCGCCGAGATCACCGCGCGCGATCATCTCGCGCGCCTGCTCGATCATCTGGTGACCTGAATAACCGTACGCGACGCCGACGATGCGGTTCTTCTCGACCGACAGCCGCTGCAGCGTCTCGGCCTCCTCGGTCGTGAAGCACAGCGGTTTCTCGCACACGACATGCAGCCCCGCGTTCAGCGCCGCGCGGCAAATTTCGAAGTGCGTGTTGTTCGGTGTCGCGATGGACACCGCGCGAATGCCGTCGGCGCGCTTCGCCTCGGCCTCGAACATCGTCCGATAGTCGGAATAGCAGCGCTCGGCGTCGACGCCGAGCTTCACACCGAACTGCCGGCCGCGCTCGGCATCGATGTCGAATGCGCCGGCGACCAGCCGAAAACTGCCGTCGCGCAACGCGGCCGACCGGTGGCTGTAGCCGATCTGGCTGCCGAGCCCGCCGCCGACCATGCCCCAGGGAATCGAATGTCCGAGCAGAATCTGTCCGTCGATCATGATTGTCGTGTTCCTGTCCGTGTTCAGTGTTCAGAATGTCGGGCCGACGGCCGATTACGCGAATCCGGCCGACGCGAGAAACGCGCGGCTCGCCGCGACGTCGCGCAGGCTCGTGCCGGCATTGCGCGGATCGCGCTCCTGTTCGATCGTGATGTAGCCCGCATAGCCGATGTCGTCGAGCGCGCGACGGATCGCTCGGTAGTCGAGCACGCCATTGCCGATCGGGCACATCACGCCGCGCGCGCACGCCGCGAAGAACGCAATGTGTTCGCCCATCACCGCGTGATACACGGCCGCGTCGATATCCTTGAAATGCACGTAGTCGAGCCGCGCCGCGTGACGGCGCAGCCACGTCTCGGGATCCATCCCCGAGTAGTACAGGTGCCCGGTGTCGAGACAGAGGCCCGCCGTATCGGCGGCGATGTCGGCGACGATACGGTCGATCTCGTCCGCGAACTCGATGTAGCCGCCCGCATGCGGATGGATCACCGCGCGCACGCCGAATTCGTCGCGCGCGATCGTCGCGATTTCGCGAATGTGGTCGACCATGCGCGCCCAGCGTTCGTCGGACAGGCGCGGCGCACGATCGGCATGGCCGGCCGCGTAGTCGCGTTCGTCGTGCCCCCAGTCCATCACGACCAGGTACGGGGCCGCATGGCGCTGACCCGGCTGCGTCGGCAACTTCGGCAAGCGCGAGATCAGCGCGCAAATCTCGCGCGTCTGGCGCAGCAGGTTCGGCAGGTTCTCCGGCGACACCAGGTCGTCGAAGATCGTGCCGGCGGTGATGCTCAAGCGCTGCCGTTCGAGCTCGGCGCTCACCACGTCGAGCTCGAGCGGGATGTAGCCGTACGGGCCGAGCTCGATGCCCGAATAGCCGGCCTCTGCAGCTTCGGCGAGCACGTGCCGCCACGGCGGCAAGTGCGGGTTCTTCACATCGTCGACGCCCCAGCAGCAGGGCGCGCAGCCAATCTTCATCGTCATGTCGTTCGGTTCATCAGGAAAGCGGCGCGCGGCCGCGAGCGTGGCCGCATGAACACGCGGCCCGGTATCAGCTTGTTCAGCCGGTTCAGCCGCGATAAAACGCCGGACGTTCGGCCATCGCGATCGGCTCGACCGCCCCGCTCTGCTGCGCGCGCACGCACGCATCGGCCGCGACTGCCGCCGCATAGCCGTCCCATGCGGACGGGCCGGTCAGCGCACCCTGTCGCACGCCGTCGATGAACGCCTGCAGTTCGACGTCGTACGACGCGATGAAGCGCTCCTTCCAGTCGGTCATGATCTCGACCGACTGCCGCGCGGCATGCTTGAGCCCGACCGCGGGCGGATCGGGCAGCTTCGCGATGCCGTTCTCGCCGACCACCTCGCATTGGATGTCATAGCCGTACTGGCAGTTGACGAAGATCTCGACGTCGATGCGCACGCCGCTCGCGGTTTCGAGCAGCACGATCTGCGGATCGGCGAGATGCGCGCTCGCATGACGCGTCTTCTTCGGGTAGACGACCTGCGCGCTCGTGTAGTCCTCGCCGAGCAGCCAGCGCAGCACGTCGAGCTCGTGGATCAGCGTGTCGGTGATCGCCATGTCGGTCGTGTAGCGCTCGCCGACCGACTGGTTGCGGTGCGCGCAATGCAGCATCAGCGGCGCGCCGATCTCGCCACCGTCGATCACGCGCTTCAGCGCGCGATAGCCTTCGTCGTACGGCCGCATGAAGCCGACCTGCACGAGCCGCTTGCCGTGCGCGACCTCGGCCTCGACGATGCGCATGCAACCGTCGGCCGTCACCGCGAGCGGCTTCTCGCAGAACACCGGCTTGCCGTGCGCGATCGCGTCGAGCACGAACGCTTCGTGCGTCGGCCCCCACGACGTGACGAGCACGGCCTGCACGTCGGCGGCCGCGACCACCTCGTGGCCATCGCCGTAGATTTCCGCGTCGAGCCCGTACTTCGTCACCGCGTCGCGCGCCTGCTGCGGATCGATGTCGTTGACGGCCACCACGCGCGCGCCGGACAGCGTGCGCGTGAGCCTGCGGATATGGTCCTGGCCGATCGCGCCGCAGCCGATCACGCCGATTTGCAAGGTCATCCGGATATCTCCAGTCTGTCGTTCATCAACGGCACGGCCCGTGCCGCGCCGGTCAGCAATGGTTCCAGGCGGGTCAGCGCGCGGTCGCCCGTTCGAAATGGCGCTCGACGTAGCGCTGGATCGTGTCGCGCATGTAGCGCGACGATGCTTCGGCGCGGTCCTCCCACGCGAACACGCACGACGACATCACGCCGTCGAAGCCGACGCTGCCGAGTGCGCGGAAAAACACGTCCCAGTCGATCTCGCCCTGCCCGATGTCGAGATGCTGGTGCACGCGGATCTGATTCGAGCCCGGCGGGTTCACGATGTAGCGTAGCTGGCTGCTCTTGCGGTGATCGAAGGTGTCGGCCACGCGCACGTGCGCGAGGATCGGCGCGGCGGCCGCGATCATCGCCGCCATGTCGTCGCCGTAGTAGAACGTGTGCGGCGCGATGTACGACAGTTTCAGCGACGGCGAGCCGATGTTCGTGACGATGTCGATCGCCGGCTGCAGCTGCTCGATCCAGTCCTCCGGATGCGGCTCGACCGACAGCACGATGCGTTCGCGCTCGAGGATCGGCAGCAGCTCGTCCATCGAACGGAACCACGCGGCTTCGCACAGCTCCTTCGGGTTCGCGCCCGGCCGTTCGCCGACCGAGCGCTCCGGCGACGCGCCGCGCCCGAATTCGGACACCATCAGCGGGCATTCCATCTCGAGCGCGACCTCGATCGCCTTCTTCCAGCAGCGCACGGCCCACTGCCGCTCGTCGTCGAACGGGCTGGCCCAGCGGTACATCGGCTGCAGCGACGCGAGACCCACGCCGCTTGCGCGCAACGCGTGCCGGAACGCGGCCATGCGCTCGCGCGTCGCGCGCGGCATCACCCACCAGTCGAGAAAGTCGCTGCGCGGCGACAGCTCGATCTGATCGTAGCCGAGCTCGGCGACGGCATGCGGCAGCCGGTCGAGCGGCAGGTGACGAATCATGTAGGGATCCAGAGCGATCTTCATCTTCTTCCCGGAAGGTTGAGCATTCGGCCGTGGCGAATCAGCGCCGCGACTTCTTGTTGCGATACTGGTCGGCGATCACGGCAGCGACGATGATCGCGCCCTTGACCATTTCCTGGTAATACGCGTCGATCCGGATGAACGTGAAGCCCGACGTCATCACGCCGAGGATCAGCACGCCGATCACGGTGCCCGTCACGCGCCCGAGACCGCCCGACAGCGACGTGCCGCCGATCACGACGGCCGCGATCGCGTCGAGCTCGTACATCACGCCCATGCCCGACTGACCGGAGATCGCACGCGCGGCCGTCACGGTGCCCGCGATCCCGCTCAGCAGGCCCGCGATCGCATAGACGAACACCAGGTGGCGCGTCACGTTGATGCCCGACACGACGGCCGCGTGGCGGTTCGCGCCGATCGCATACGTGTACTTGCCGAAGCGCGTGTAGCGCAGCACGACGTGGAAGATCGCCGCCACCACGACGAAGATGATCACCGGGTTCGCGCCCGCGCCGATCGCCGCGAACTGGTCGGTCAGCATCGACACCGGCATCCCGTTGGTGAACCACTTTGCGAAGCCGCGCGCGGCAACCATCGTGCCGAGCGTCGCGATGAACGGCGGGATCCCCGTCAGCGCGATCAGCGAGCCGTTCAGAAGGCCGACCAGCAGGCCGACGCACACGCCGGCCAGCACCGGCCAGATGATCGGCAGGTCGGTCAGGTGCGGGAACACCGCGCGCGGAAAATCGGACACCTGTGCGAGGCTGGCCGACACGACGGCCGCCGCGGCGACGACCGACCCCGACGACAGGTCGATCCCGCTGGTGATGATCACGAGGTTCACGCCGACTGCGATGATGCCGATCACGGCCATCTGCAACACGATGATCTCGAGCCGCTCCGCGTTGAACAGGAAGCTCTGGCCGACGACGAGCCAGCCGATCACCTCGAAGAACAGGCTGATGCCCACCAGCACGAGGAAGATGCTCAGTTCGGGCGGCCACTTCGCGTGCCGCGTCTTGATCGTCATGGACTGCGCGTCCGCGACCGGGTTCAGGTTGCCCATTTCAGTTGTCTCCATGCTTGTTGCGGCTCAGCGCGAGGCCAGGTCCATGATGCGGACCTGGTCGGCGTCCTTGCGCTCGACGATGCCGGTCATCCGGCCTTCGTGCATCACCATCACGCGGTCGCTCATGCCGAGCACTTCCGGCATTTCCGACGAGATCATCAGAACCGCGACGCCCTTGGCGGCGAGCGCGCTGACGAGCCGGTGGATCTCGGCCTTCGCGCCGACGTCGATCCCGCGCGTCGGCTCGTCGAGGATCAGGATGCGCGGTTGCGTCAGCAACCATCTGCCGATCAGCACCTTCTGCTGGTTGCCGCCCGACAGGTTCTGGATTTCCTCGTGCAGCCCCGGCGTCTTCACGCGCAGCATCCGGCTCATTTCCTCGCAATCGCGCTTCAACTGCGCCTGCCGCACGAAATTGAACTTCACGTAGCGGTTGCTGAGCACCGCCGCTTCCATGTTCGCGAGCAGGTCGAGATTCAGGAAGCAACCGGTGTCCTTGCGGTCCTCGGTGAGGAACGCCATCCCGTGCTTCATCGCCTGCGCGGGCGTGGAAATTCGCACCGGCTTGCCGTCGATCCGGATCTCGCCCGAGGTCGCCGGCACGACGCCGAACAGCGCCTCCGCGACGTTCGAGCGCCCCGAGCCGACGAGGCCCGCGACGCCGAGGATCTCGCCCGCGCGCAGCTCGAAGCTGACGTCGCGGAACACGCCGTCGACGCCGAGGTTCTTCACGGCCAGCACGACGTCGCCGATCGGCACCTCCTCCTTCGGGAACATCTGCGTGATCTCGCGGCCGACCATCATCCGGATGATGTCGTCGCGCGTGACGTCGGTCGACGCATGCGTGCCGATGTACTTGCCGTCGCGGAACACCGAGAACTCGTCGGCGATCTCGAACAGCTCGTTCATCTTGTGCGTGATGTAGACGATGCCCTTGCCCTGCTCGCGCAGCTGGCGAATGATCCGGAACAGGTGCGTGACTTCCTTGTCGGTCAGCGCGGAGGTCGGCTCGTCCATGATCAGCACGTCCGAGTCGAACGACACCGCCTTCGCGATCTCGACCATCTGGCGGCTCGCGACCGTCAGCGTGCGTACGTCGGCTTCGGGGTCGATGTCGATCGACAGCCGCTCGAACAGCGCGGCGGTGCGGCGGCGCAGCTCGGCGTGATCGATCAGGCCGAAGCGGTTCTTCGGTTCGCGGCGGATCCAGATGTTCTCCGCGACCGTCATGTACGGCATCAGGTTGAGTTCCTGGTGGATCATCGCGATCCCGCGATCGAGCGCGTCGAGCGGACCGCTCAGCACGACCGGCTCGCCGTTGATCAGGATCTCGCCCTGGTCGGGCGTGTAGACGCCAGCGATGATCTTCATCAGCGTCGACTTGCCGGCGCCGTTCTCGCCCATCAGCGCATGCACGGTGCCGCGGCGCACGCGGAACTGCACGCCGTCGAGCGCGACGACGCCGGGAAACGACTTGCCGACGCCGCGCACCTCGAGCAGGCAATCGTCGACGGGCGCACCGGACGAACCCGACGCGGCGAACGAGGCGGCCGGCGCGCTTTCGTTGGCCATCGAGCGCGCCATCCTGGCTGTAAACATGGACGTTCCTCGAAAGTCACACGCGAACCCGGACGCGCCGGGCTCGCGCAGTTCAGCGGAAAAACCGGTCAGTGCTTCGCGTACTGGTTCATGTTCTCCGGCGTGACCAGCTCGAACGGCACGTTCACGTAGCGGTCGACCGGCTGCTTCTTCGCGAGCTTCAGCGCGGTCGCGACGGCCTGCGCCCCCTGCCCGGCCGCATTCTGGTACACGGACACTTTCAGGTCGCCGCTCTTCATCGCCGCGAGCCCGTCCGGCGTCGCGTCGATGCCCGCGACGACCGTCTTCGGCGTCAGCTTGCGCGCGGCCTTCAGCGCGTTGATCGCGCCGATCGCCATTTCGTCGTTGTTCGACACGATCGCGTCGAACTTCGTCCCCGAGCTCAGCCAGTTCATCGTGATGTCCTGGCCCTGCGTGCGGCTCCACTTGCCTTCGCGCTTGTCGACGATCTTCATGCCGGAACAGTCCTTGGTCGCGATCACGTCCTCGATGTCCTTGGTGCGCGCACGTGCCGACTCGTTGGACAGCTCGCCCATCAGCACGAGAATGTCGCCCTTGCCGCCGAGCAGCTTGCACACTTGACGCGCCTGCAGCGTGCCCGACTGCTTCTCGTCGGACGCGACCACCGCGACGCCGGCCGGCAGCTTGTCGAAATCGACCGGCTTGCGGTTCACGTAGACGAGCGGAATCTTCGCGGCGGTCACCATCTTCGTGATCTTCGGCGTCGCGTCGGTGTCGACCGCATTCACGATGATCGCGTCGACCTTCTGCGCGATCATGTTCTGGACCTGGCTCAACTGCTTGCCGACGTCGTTGCCGCCGTCCTCGATCTGTACGGTCGCGCCGTCCTTCTTCGCCGCGTCGCCGATGCTGTTGCGCAGGATCGTCAGGAACGTGTCGTCGAACGATGCCATCGTCACGCCGATCTTCTCGGCATGCGCGAGCGGCATGGCCAGGATCGCGGCGGCCGCGGCGGCCATCAGCTTGGTCTTCATGATCACTCTGTCTCCTCATCTCCGGGGGGCGGAAAACGGCGCGTTGCGCGCCGCCGGGCCGAGTCCGATAACGGACTGAAGCATCCGGATGAAACTGTAGATCACTTCGTCGAAAATTTGGAAATTTATTTCTACGTGATTTCACCTAGGGAACTGGATTTCCAAAAAGTCTAGACTCCGTTCCGTAGCCCGAGTCGTTGCGGCACGCGCATTCGCGTCGCGTCGCGACATGCGACGAAGATCCGTCGCTGGATCGGTCCCCAATCCGCCGGCAAGGTCGAACGCCGGCCGCGAGCGTGATACGTGATATGAGCCCGTTGAACTTTCCGACTGACCGCCCCATCGATCTCGCCTGCCTCGGCCGCGTCGCCGTGGACCTTTACGCGCAACAGTACGGCAGCCGCCTGGAAGACGCGCGCAGCTTCCAGATGTATCTCGGCGGCTCGTCGGGCAACGTCGCGTTCGGCGTCGCCCGGCTCGGGCTGAAGACCGCGATGATCTCGCGCGTCGGCGACGAGCAGATGGGCCGCTTCGTGCGCGAGACGCTCGAGCGCGAAGGCTGCGACACGAGCCAGCTGCAGACGGATCCGGAACGGCTGACCGCGCTGGTGCTGCTCGGTCTGAAGGATCGCGACACGTTTCCGCTGCTGTTCGTGCGCGAGAACTGCGCGGACATGGCCGTGCGCGCCGACGAAATTCGCGAGGACTTCATCGCCGGTTGCCGCGCGCTCGCGATCACCGGCACCCATCTGTCGACGCCGGGCACCCGCGAGGCATCGCTGACCGCGCTCGGCTACGCGCGCCGCCACGGCGTCGTGCGCATTCTCGACATCGACTACCGGCCGGTGCTGTGGGGGCTGACCGCGCGCGGCGCGGGCGAGAACCGCTACGTGCCGGACACGCAGGTCACGCGCCAGTTGCAGCAGGTGCTCGGCGAGTTCGACCTGCTGGTCGGCACCGAGGAGGAATTCCTGATCGCGGGCGGCCTGCCGCACGACCTGATCGCATCGCTGCAGGCCGTGCGGCGCGCGAGCGGCGCGGCGCTGGTGGTCAAGCGCGGTGCGCTCGGCTGCTGCGTGATCGAGGGCGACATCCCCGCGCGCATCGAGGATGCGCCGACCTTCCACGGCGAGCGCGTCGACGTGCTGAACGTGCTCGGCGCGGGCGACGCGTTCCTGTCCGGCCTGCTGTCCGGGCTGCTGCGCGGGCGCGACTGGGCCGAATCGACGCGCATCGCGAACGCGTGCGGCGCGATCGTCGTGTCGCGCCACGCGTGTTCCGCCGCGATGCCGACGCCGGCCGAACTCGCGCACTGGTTCGGCGGCAGCCGCAATCCGCGGGTGGACGCCGATCGCACGCTCGCGCACCTGCATCGCGTGACGGTGCCGCGCCGCGAATGGGACGACCTGTGCGTGATGGCGTTCGACCATCGCAGCCAGTTCTACGAACTCGCGGTGCAGGCCGGCGCGGACGAGACGCGGATCAAGACGCTGAAGCGCCTGCTCGTGCGCGCGGCCGAACAGGTCGAACGCGATCGCCATATCGAAGGCCACGTCGGCGTGCTGATCGACGGCGGTGCGTACGGCAGCGACGCGCTCGCGTCGGCCACCGGCCGCGGCTGGTGGGTCGGGCGCCCGGTCGAATTGCCCGGCTCGCGGCCGCTGTGCTTCGACGACACGCGCTCGGTCGGCTCGTCGCTCACGCACTGGCCGACCGAGCAGGTCGTGAAGTGCCTCGTCCACTACCACCCCGACGACGACGTCGACCTGCGCGTCGCGCAGGAGCAGCGCGTGCTGGAGCTGTGGGAAGCCACGCGCGCGAGCGGCAACGAGCTGCTGCTGGAAATCATTCCGCCGCGCGCGGTCACGCCGGCCGGCACCGAGGACGACGCGGTGCTGCGCACGGTCGCGCGCTTCTACAACCTCGGCGTGATGCCCGAGTGGTGGAAGCTCGCGCCGATGAGCGCCGACGGCTGGGCGCGGCTCGAAGCGCTCGTAGCCGAGCGCGATCCGTACTGCCGCGGCGCGGTGATCCTCGGGCTGAACCAGCCGTTGCAGTATCTCGTCGACAGTTTCCGCTCGGCGACCAACCCGATCGTCAAGGGCTTCATGGTCGGCCGTACGCTGTGGGCCGACGCGTCGCTGCACTGGCTCGCCGGCCGGATCGACGACCAGGCGCTGATCGACGAAGTGGCCGGCAATTTCTCGCAGCTGGTCGACGCCTGGCTCGGCCGCCGTGCCGCCGCGCGCGCCGCGGCGGCAGCCTGATGCAGATGTCCGTGATGACCACCCGACTCCTCCTGATCGACAGACGATGACCACCACCGTGAGACTGACCGTCAGCCAGGCGCTCGTGCGCTACCTGGCCGCCCTGCGCGCCGAAGTCGTCCAGCCGGACGGCCGCACCGAAATCCTGCCGTATTGCGGCGGCGTGTTCGCGATCTTCGGGCACGGCAACGTGGCCGGGCTCGGCGAGGCGCTGCACGCCGAAAAGGACCGGCTGCCGACGTTCCGCGCGCACAACGAGCAAGGCATGGCGAATGCGGCCGTCGCGTTCGCGAAAGCGAATTTCCGCCAGCGGATGATGGCCGCGACGTCGAGCATCGGCCCCGGCGCGACCAACATGCTGACCTCCGCCGCGCTCGCGCACGTCGGCCGGCTGCCGCTGTTGCTGCTGCCCGGCGACGTGTTCGTGTCGCGGTTGCCCGACCCGGTGCTGCAGCAGGTCGAGGATTTCGAACAGGGCGACGTCAGCGCGAACGACTGCTTCCGGCCGGTGACGCGCTACTTCGACCGGATCACGTCGCCGGAACAGCTGCTCGTCGCGCTGCCGCGCGCGATCCAGGTGATGACCGACCCCGCGCAGTGCGGGCCCGTGTGCCTCGCGCTGCCGCAGGACGTGCAGACCTTCGCGTACGACTGGCCGGAAGATTTCTTCGCGCCGCCGGTGATCCGGATGCGCCGGCCGCCCGCCGACGCGCTCGAACTCGCGGACGCGCTGGACGTGCTGAAGGCCGCGAAGAAGCCGCTGATCGTCGCCGGCGGCGGCGTGCTGTACAGCCAGGCATGGGACGCGCTGCGCACGTTCGCCGACACGCACGGCGTGCCGGTCGCCGAATCGCAGGCCGGCAAGGGCAGCCTCGCGTGGGACCACCCGCTGAACCTCGGCTCGATCGGCGTGACGGGCTCGCCCGCCGCGAACCGCGCGGCCGCGCAGGCCGACGTGGTGTTCGCGGTCGGCACGCGCCTGCAGGACTTCACGACCGGCTCGCACGCGCTGTTCGGCAACGCGACGCTGCTGAGCCTGAACGTACAGCCGTTCGATGCGGGCAAGAAACGCGGCCGGCAACTGATCGCCGACGCGCGCACCGGCCTCGGCCAGTTGTCGGCCGCGCTCGCGGGCTGGCAGGCGGATGCGGCGTGGACCGCCGCGAACCGCGACCAGGCCGCCGCGTGGAACGCGCGTGTGACCGAGCTGACCACGCGCGTGCCGAAGGACACGCTGCCGTACGACGCGGAAGTGATCGGCGCGGTGCGCGACTCCGCGGCCGACGCGGGGCGCGACAGCGCGCGCGACGATCTCGTCGTGTGCGCGGCCGGCACGCTGCCGGCCGAGCTGCACAAGCTGTGGCGCAGCGGCGTGCCGGGCAACTATCACATGGACTACGCGTACTCGTGCATGGGTTACGAGGTCGCGGGCGGCCTCGGCGCGAAGCTCGCTCGGCCCGAGCGCGAAGTGATCGTGATCGTCGGCGACGGCTCGTACATGATGCTGAACGCGGAGCTCGCGACGTCCGTGATGCTCGGCCGCAAGATCATCGTCGTGATCCTCGACAACCGCGGCTACGGCTGCATCGAGCGGCTGCAACTGAACTGCGGCGGCGCGAGCTTCAACAACATGCTCGACGACTGCGTACCCGAAGGCGGCGAACGCTCGACGATCGACTTCGCGATGCATGCGCGCGCGATGGGCGCCGAAGCCGTGCACGTGCGCGACGTCGGCGAGCTGCGCAGCGAAATGAAGCGTGCGCGCGCGGCGAAGACGAGCCAGGTGATCGTGATCGACACGACGCACGAGCGCACGACCGCGGACGGCGGCGCATGGTGGGAAGTCGCGGTGCCGCAGGTGTCCGCGCGCGCCGGCGTCGGCGATGCGCATCGCGCGTATCTCGACGCGAAAACCCGGCAGCGGCGCTGACACGCTCTCCGTTTCAATCCTCCGCCCCGCGACGACAACAATCGAACCAAGGAAGCAAGTCATGAGCTGGAACGTTCGCATCGGTATCAATCCCCTGTCGTGGATGAACGACGACCTGCCGTCGCTCGGCGGCGAGACGCCGCTCGAGACGGCGCTGAAGGAAGGCGCCGAAATCGGCTATGCGGGCTTCGAGCTCGGCAACAAGTTTCCGAAAACGGGCCCCGAGCTGAAGGCGAAGCTCGCCGAGTTCGGGCTCGTATGCGTGTCGGGCTGGTATTCGGGCTTTCTCGCGGAAGTCGAACCCGGCATGAGCGACGCCGATGCGCTCGCCGCCGAAATCGAGCGCTGCCGCGCGCACATGACGAAGCTGCAGTTCAACGACGTGAAGGTCGTGGTGTACGGCGAATGCGCGGGCACGATCCAGGGCAACATCGACACGCCGGTCGCGAAGCGTCCGCGTTTCGTCGACGACGAAGCCTGGCGACGCTACGCGGCACGCCTCGACGCATTCGGCGCGCACCTGCTCGAGACCTACGGGATCAAGCTCGCCTACCATCACCACATGGGCGCATACGTCGAATCGCCCGCCGACGTCGACCGGCTGATGGCGCTGACCGATCCGGCGAAGGTGTTCCTGCTGTTCGACACGGGCCACGCGTATTTCGGCGGCGCGGCCGATCCGGTCGCACTGCTGAAGAAACACGTGTCGCGCGTCGTGCACGTGCACTGCAAGGACGTGCGGCCGCAGGTCGTCACGCAGGCGCGCAACGGCGGCTGGAGCTTCCTGAACGGCGTGATCAACGGCACCTTCACGGTGCCGGGCGACGGCGCGCTCGATTACGAAGCGACGCTGCGCACGCTGAAGGACGCCGGCTACGAAGGCTGGCTCGTGGTCGAGGCCGAGCAGGACCCGGCCGTCGCGCCGAGCTATCAGTATGCGAAGAAGGGCTACGAATCGCTGCGCGCGATCGTCGACCGGTTGAGCGCGTAAGCCCCGTCACCCCGCTGTCACCCCATTGTGGAGCCCCGTTCCATGACGATTTCTCCCCTGCTGGTCAAGGCATCCGCCGACCGCGAAATCTGCAACGTGACGCCCGAGTCGGCCGGCTGGAAACACGTCGGTTTTCGCGCGCTGCGCCTGAGGACCGGCGACACCGAAACGCTCGATACCGGCGCGCGCGAACTGTGCGTCGTCGTGCTCACGGGCACGCTGCGTGCGCAAGTCGACGGCGAAACCTACGATGCGCTCGGCAAGCGCGACAGCGTGTTCGAGGAAGTGTCGCCGGACGCGCTGTACGTGCCGGGCGGCAAGACCGTCACGCTGGTCGCAACGCGCGATGCGGAAGTCGCGCTGTGCACCGCGCCTTACGCGAGCGGCGACAAGCGCGTGCAGCGCCTCGACGGCGAACGGATGCGGCGCGCGGTGCGCGGGCAAGGCACCAACACGCGCTACGTGTGCGACATCCTGATGGGCGACAATCCGGCCGCCGATCGCCTGCTCGTCGTCGAAGTGATCACGCCCGCGAGCCACTCGAGCAGCTATCCGCCGCACAAGCACGATCGCGACGCGGCGCCGGACGAAACGTCGCTCGAGGAAACCTATTACCACCGGATCGATCCACCGCAGGGTTTCGCGTTTCAGCGCGTGTACACGGACGATCGCAGCCTCGACGAAACGTGCGCGGTCGAGAACCACGACGTGGTGATGGTGCCGCGCGGCTATCACCCGGTAGTCGCGCCGCATGGCTACAACCTGTATTACCTGAACGTGATGGCCGGGCCGAGCCGCGCATGGGCGTTCAAGAACGACCCCGCGCACGAATGGATGCTCGACGCGGCACCGAGGCGCTAACGCGCTGATGCGCTGAACGATCGACGGCTGGCACGCGACACGCAGGACGAGGACGCGCGTGAGCCGGATTTGCGACGACACGGAGCTGCCATGGCGACCACCTTCCCGCGCTTCGCACCCGCGCCCTTCTGCGACACCGCGTCGACTCCAACGCTGTCGCACTTCGATGCCGACGTCGCGCGCCGGCTCGGCGACATCGCCGTCAATCTCGCGGCGCGCCGCGGGCTGCCGATCGCGGTCGGCATCGTCGGCGAAGCCGCGCCGCTGTTCTACTGCGCGCTGGACGGCAGCCGCGCGAACGACAGCGACGCGATCCGCCGACGACAGAACACGGTGTTCCGTTTCGGCGTCAGTTCGCTCGAGGTCGGCGCGCGTTTTCGCCGCGCCGGCTGGTCGTTGCAGTCGCAGGGATTGTCGGACGCCGACTATGCGCTCGACGGCGGCGGCGTGCCGTTGCGGCTTGCTGGCGGCGGCATCGTCGGCGCGATGACGATCGCAGGGCTCGACGACGCATGCGATCACGCACTCGTCGTCGAAAGCCTGCGCTGGCATGTCGGCGCGAACGCGCTCGCGATGATCGCGTAGCCGCGCGCGCCGACTCGCGCGATCAGTGCAGCCCGCCGCTCGCGACGAGGCGCTCGCCGGTCAGCCAGCGGGAGTCGTCCGATGCGAGGAACACCGCGACCGACGCGATGTCGTCCGGCTCGCCGAGGCGGCCGAGCGGCGTTTCGCTGCGCACCTGCTTCTCGAGATCCGAACCGATGATGCCCGCGCTGTGCGTGCCTTCGGTCACGATCATGCCCGGGTTGATCGCGTTCACGCGGATCTTGCGCGGGCCGAGCTCGAGTGCGAGCACGCCGGTGATCGCGTCGACGGCGCCCTTCGTGCCGCTGTATACGGCGCTCGCGGGCGGCGTGATGCTCGTCACCACCGAGCTGATGTTGATGATGCTCGCGCCTTCGCCGAGATGCTTGACGGCAGCCTGCGTGGTCAGCAGCACGCCGAACACGTTCGTGTCGAATTGCCGGCGGTAGTGCTCTTCGGTGATCGCCTCGATCGGCGCGAATTCGTACACGCCGGAATTGTTGACCAGCACGTCGAGACGGCCATAGGTCTCGATCGCGGTGTCGACGATGCGCTGTGCGTCCGCTGCCTTCGACACGTCGCCGCCGACCGCGACCGCGCGGCCGCCCGCCTCGACGATCGCGCTCACGACCGCGTCGGCACCGGCCTTGCTGCTCGCGTAGTTGACCACGACCGCCGCGCCTTCGGCGGCCAGCGCCTTCGCGATCGCGGCGCCGATCCCCTTGGAGCCGCCCGTGACGATCGCTACCTTGCTTGCCAGCTTGCTCATGATTTCATTCCTCAGTCGGAAGACTTTCGATGGATGGGTGCCGATCGCGCCTGTCGCGGCGCACACCGGCCTTGCTGGCAATCTTGGCGGTTCGCGCGGCGGCGATAAAGCGGCTCGATGCGAATTGACTGGCGGAGTTATCCGAACAATCGGCGGACGGACGGTCAGCCGGCACTCAACCATGCACTGACGACGTCGGCGCCGAGCCCGTCGAGCGGGCCGTCGTAGACGATCCGACCGCGCCCCATCACCGCGACGCGCCGCGCGAGCCGCGGCGCGAGCTGCAGCCGCTGCTCGATCAGCAGGATCGCGACGCCGTCGGCCTGCAGCGCGGCGAGACACGCGCCGACCTCGTCGACCGCGCGCGGCGCGAGCCCTTCGGCCGGTTCGTCGACGATCAGCACGCGCGGGCGGCCGGCGAGCGCGCGCACCAGCGCGAGCACCTGCTGTTCGCCGCCCGACAGCCGTCCGGCCTTCACGTCCGCCCGCGCGGCCAGCAGCGGAAAGCGCGCGAGCAACCGGTCGAGCGCCGCGCGTTCGGCCGCGCCGTGCACGCCGCGCAGCCCGAGCCGCAGGTTGTCGCGCACGCTCAGCAGCGGAAACACGTCGCGGCTTTCAGCCACGTAAGCGACCCCGCGCCGCGCGACCTCGAACGTGCGCGCGCCCGCGCATTCGGCGCCGGCGACGCGCACCGAGCCCGCTGTGCGTACGAGCCCCATCACGGCCTTCGCGAGCGTCGAGCGGCCCGAGCCATTGCGGCCGAGCAGCGCGAGCGTCTCGCCCGGCGCGAGCGCGAGATCGACGCCGTCGAGCACGGGCTGCATTCCGTACCACGCGCGCAGGCCGCAAATGTCGAGCAGCACGCTCATGCGCCCTCGCCAAGATAGGCCGCACGCACGGCCGGGTCCGCGCGGATCGCGTCGGGTGCGCCGGTCGCGACCACCGCGCCGCGCACGAGCACCGTGATGCGCTCGGCGAAGCCGAACACCGCATCCATGTCGTGCTCGATCATCAGCACCGTGCGGCCCTGCGTCGTCGCGCGGATCAGCGCGATCATCCGCGCCGCCTGATCGCGGTTCATGCCGGCCGTCGGTTCGTCGAGCAGCAGCGTGCGCGCGCCGCTCGCGAGCGCGATGCCGAGATCGAGCGCGCGCTGTTCCGCATAGCCGAGTTCGCCGGCCGGCGTATCGCGCTGCGCATCGAGACCGATATCGCTCAGCACGCGCGCGGCCGCGCGATCGACCGACGCGGATTCGCGCAGCCGGTTCCACCAGCGCCGCCGCTCGGCCGGCGCATGCAGCGCCGCGCAGCGCAGGTTGTCGAACACACTCAATCGTGCGAACGCGCTCGTCTGCTGGAAACTGCGGCCGATGCCGAGCCGGCTCGCCACGACCGGCCCGCGCCCGCGCAGCTCGACGCCGTGCAGCATGACGCGCCCGCGCGTCGGCCGCGTCGCGCCGGCGATCACGCCGAACAGCGTCGACTTGCCCGCGCCGTTCGGCCCGATCAGCGCGTGACGCTCGCCGGCCGGGACGTTCAGCTCGATGCCGTCGAGCACGGTCTGCGCACCGAAGCGCTGCACGATCCCGTGCAGCGCGATCGCATTACCGTTCATCGCCCGTCCTCCCGCTTGCCGTGCCCGTGGTTCTGGAACCGCGCGCGCCAGCCCCACAGCAACGTGCCGATGCCGGCCGCCGAGCATGCGACGACCCAGCCCGCCGGCGCATCGGCGTCGATGCCCCACGCGCCGAACGCGATGCCCGCGCCGTCGTCCTGCGCGAAGCGCCATGCATAGCCCAGTTCGGCCGCGCAGACGATCGCGACGGCCCAGAACGCACATGCGCCAACGCCGCACAGCACGCGCCAGCGCTCGGCCGGCGGCGCGTCGCCGCGCGACGCAAGCGCAAGCGTCTGCGCGATGCCCGCGATCCCGCGCGGCGCGGCGACGACGACCGCGACGAACAGCACGCCGAGATACAGCGCCCATGCGCGCGACACGCCCACGACGACGATGCTCAGCGCGGTCAGCACCACCGCGCCGGCCGCCGGCCCGAAGAACGTGCCGGTGCCGCCGATCACCGCGGCGATCAGCACGGTCGCCGAACGCGCCATCGACACGCTGTCGGGCGTCGCGATCTCGACGTCGATCAGCGTCAGCGTGCCGGCAATGCCCGCGAAGAACGACGCGCAGGTCACCATTGCGAGCCGCACGCGACGCGGCTCGGTGCCGAGCGCGGCAACGCGCGCGGGGTTGTCGCGCACCGCGTTCGCGAGCCGCGCGAGCGGCGTGCGCGTCAACGCGTGCATCGCCACCGCGGAGACGATGCACCACGCGGCAATCACGGCGTAGGCCTGCGTTTCCGCGCCGAAATGCCAGCCGCCCAACGGCGTGCCGCTCGCGCGATCGATCGGTACGCCGCCGAGGCCGCCGAACCACGCGGGCACGCTCCACGCCGCGGCCGCGACGCACTCGCCGAGGCCGAGCGTGATCATCGCGAACACGGTGCCCGCGCGGCGTGTCGCGAGCAGGCCGGCGACGAACCCGAAGCCCGCGCCGGCCACCCCGCCGACGAGCGGCAACAACGGCAACGGGCCACCGACATGATTGAACCAATGCGCGGCGGCGAATGCGCCAAGGCCCGCGAACGCGGCATGACCGAACGACAGCAGCCCCGTCGTGCCGAGCTGCAGGTTGTACGACAGCGCGAGCACGACGAGCGCGGCCGTCTGTGCGAGATAGCCGAGCACCGCACCATGCGGCCACAGCCACGCCGGCAGGATCAGGCACGCGGCGAACAGCACCCAGCGCAGTGCGCCGGCCCGTGCGCGGCTAGCCATCGACACGCTCGCCGAACAGGCCGCGCGGACGGGCGACCAGCACCGCGACGAGCAGCAGGTACGGGACCAGCGGTGCGAGCTGCGCGATCGACACGGCGGCGACGCTGTCGGGCAGCGCGACGCCCGACCATTGCGCGAGGTCGCGCAACGACGTGTCGCTGGCCGCCGCGAAGGTCTGCGCGAAGCCGACCGCGAGCGATGCGACGAATGCGCCGCCGAGCGAGCCGAGCCCGCCGATCACGACGACCGCGAACACGACCGACCCGACGGTCTCGGCCAGCGCCGGTTCGATCACCGCGAGCGGCGCGCCGATCACGCCGGCCAGCGCCGCGAGCGCGGTGCCCGCGCCGAACAGCCCCGTCATCATGCGCGGCACGTCGTAGCCGAGCGCCTCTACGGCCGCGCGGTGCGTGAGCGCGGCGCGCACGACGAGCCCGATGCGCGACGCGCGCAGCAGCACGCCGAGCGCGACCAGCATCGCCGTGGACATCGCCATCATGAAGAGCCGGTAGCGCGGCAGCGCGAGGCCGAACACGGCCACGGGCGCGCCGTCGAACAGCGGCGGCACCGGGGCCGGCAGCGGCGCGAGGCCCCAAAAAAGTTTCGTGCCCTCGCCGATCAAGTATGCGAGCCCGAAGGTCAGCAGCAGCTCGCTCGTGTGCCCGTGCGGCTGTACGCGGCGCAGCAGCCAGCGCTCGCAGCCGGCACCGAGCAGCCCGACCGCGAGCGGCGCGAGCGCGAGCGCGGGCCAGAAACCCGCGCGGGCCGCGATGCTGTATCCGATGTAGGCGCCGAGCATGTAGAAGCTCGCATGCGCGAAGTTGAGCACGCCCTGCACGCTGAAGATCAGCGTGAGGCCGGCCGACAGCATGAACAGCAGCAACCCGTAGCTGAGGCCGTTGAACGCCTGGAGCGCGAACGCGTGCACCGCCACGCGCCCGTCAGCCGGCGAGCGGTTCGAGCGCCGCGCGCAGCGCGTCGGGCAGCGGCACCGGGCGGCGCGTGCCGCGATCGACGTACACATGCACGAAATGCCCCTGCGCGGCCGGCGCGGCCTCCCCTGCCGCGAACAACCCGATCTCATAGCGCACGCTCGACGTGCCGAGCTTCGCGACGCGCAGCCCCGCATCGACCGACTGCGGAAACACGAGCGGCGCGAAGTAGTTGCATTGCGTCTCGACCACGAGCCCGATCGTCTGCCCGTGCTCGACGTCGAGCACACCCGCGCGGATCAGGTATTCGTTCACGACGGTGTCGAAGTAGCTGTAGTACACGACGTTGTTCACGTGTCCGTAGACGTCGTTATCCATCCAGCGGGTCGTGATCGGCAGGAAGTGGCGATAGGCGTCGCGGGAACGCGGCTGCGGCTTGTCGGACATGGCGATGGCGGTCAGGTGGAAGAAGACGAAGCGGACGGCGCGTGGCGGCCGTGCGAAACGGCGCGGCGGCGAACGGCGGATTGCCGCGTCGCGACCGTGCGCGGCGCGGCGGATGACGTGCCGGGAACGGCGCGGCCCGTCACTGCCCCGCTCGATCGACGAATTCGAAATCGAGGCCGCGCGCGCGCATCCAGTCGGCCAGCGCGTAGCCTGTGCCGGCGCGCCACGGGCGCAGCAACGGCGGCTCGACGAGCCGGTATTCGAGCAGCTCCGGCGACAGCGCGACGGTGCCCGATGCGCGCACGTGATACGCGATGATCAGCTCGTTCTTGCGGATGAATTCATAAACGCCGACCAGCGTGACCTGCTCGGCCTTCAGCGCGGTTTCCTCGAACACCTCGCGCGCGATGCCGTCCTCGGGTGTCTCGCCGTTCTCGAGGAAACCGGTGATCAGCGCGAACATCCCCTCCGGCCAGGCCGCATTGCGCGCGAGCAGGATCTTGCCGTCGAGCTCGACGATCGCCGCCACCACCGGCAGCGGGTTGTTCCAATGGACGTAGCCGCACTCGTCGTCCGGGCAGGCCTGGCGGACACGCCCGCCCTCGTGTTCGGGATCGGCGCGCCCGGTCAGCGGACGCGCGCAGCGCGGGCAAAAACGGTAGTCGGCGATGGTCATCGATGAGGATCTGGCAAGCGCCGACGGCGGCCGGCAAGCCGCCTCGCACGCCTGCCCGGTGCGGGAAAGGCTTCATTCTAGCGAGTTTGCCCGCGTCGCTGACGATCCGGCCCCGATGATGTCAGGGTTGCATGCGCGGTTGCGCACGCCCGCGTGCGGCTGTCGCCGCGAAGCCGGCGGCACCGACGAGCAAGGCAGCCGCCGCGACCCACAACGCCGGCGAGAACGACCCGAAGCGCGCGGTCAGCGGTGCCGCGACGAGCGGGCCGAGAATCTGCCCGACCCCGTACGACGCGGTCGCATAGCCCATCAGCCCGGCCGCGCGCTCGCCGTGCAGCCGCCGCGCCTCGCGCATCGCAAACAGCGTGATCGCGGTGAACGGCAGGCCGAGCAGCGCGCTGCCGATCGAGAAGCCCGCCGCATTCGGCCACACGATCCCCGCTGCGATTCCGAGCGCCTGCGTCGCGCAACCGGCGGCGAGCAGCAGCCGGTTGTCCCAGTGGCCGGGCAGCCGCGCGGCCGCGATCGCGCCGACGATCAGCGCCGCGCCGAACATCGGCCAGAACAGATCCGGCCACGGCGAGCCGGCCGGCAGCGCGGCGCGCGCGATCACCGGCAGGAACGTCGCGGTGATGATGTAGCCGAAGCCCGGCATCCCGTACAGGACGACGAGCCATGCGGCGTCGGCGCGATGGCGCCGCGCGTCGTGCGGTGCAGCGTCCGTCGCCGCATGCCGGACGGGCGCGGCCGACGAAACGGTTGCCGCCGCCGGCACCGGCGCGCTGCCGAACGTGCGCCAGATCGCGATCGACAGCACCGCAGACAGCGCCGCGAAACCGAGCCAGCCGGGCGCCGCGCGATGGCCGGCCAGTGCGCTGCCGATCAGGCCCGTCAGCACGATGCCGACGCCGGGCCCCGCGTAGATCACCCCGCTCCACTCGGGCGCGTGCAGCTCGGCGAGCCGCCGCAGCCCCCATTGCGACACGAACACGAACGTCCATGCGCTGACGACGCCCGCGACGAAGCGCACCACCAGCCACACGGGCAGCAGGTGACCGACGCCCATCGCGGCGGTCAGCAGCACGGTGGCGCCAAGCCCGAAGCGCACCATCCGCGCATGCTCGACCCGCACCGCCGCGCAGCTGACCGCGCCGACGAAATAGCCCGCGTAGTTCGCCGACGCGAGCCAGCTGCCGGCCTTCAGGCCGATCGAACCGTCGGCGAGCATCAGCGGCAGCAGCGGTGTAAACGCGAAGCGGCCGACGCCGAGCGCGACCGCGAGCCCGATCATGCAGGCGAGCGCGGCCGCGCGGGCGCGGCGGTCGGCGTGATCGGACAGGTGTACGCCGGCGGCGCTCGGGGCATCGGAACGGGACATGGCGGCATGGGCCGCGCGGGTTGTGCGACGGCCGGAACGGGAATCGGATGGCTTGTATCGTAGCTTGACCGAATGTTCTCTAAAAATGAATAATTGAGAATCCATCCATCGCACGGAGAGAAACATGGACCTGGCGGCGCTGGCGATTTTCCGGGCCGTCGTGCGCGAGAACGGCATCACGCGCGCGGCGGCGAAGCTCAATCGCGTGCAATCGAACGTGACGACGCGCATCAAGCAGCTCGAGGAGGAACTCGGCGCGGCGCTGTTCGTGCGCGACGGCCGCCGGCTCGTGCTGACGCCGGCCGGGCACACGCTGCTGCCGTACGCGGAGCGGCTGCTCGAGCTTGCCGACGAGGCGCGCGATGCGGTGCGCGAGGACACGCCGCGCGGGCGGCTGCGGCTCGGCACGATGGAAAGCACGGCCGCGAGCCGGCTGCCGACCGTGCTCGCGCGCTATCACCATGCGTGGCCCGACGTGTCGCTGGAGCTCGTGACCGGCACGACCGGCTGGCTGATCGACAAGGTGCGCGACTTCGAGATCGACGCGGCGCTGTTCGCGCGGCCGCCCGAGCCGGACACGCTGCCCGACACGTTCGAGACGGTGCCCATCTTCCGCGAGGATCTGGTGCTGCTGACGCCGCGCGGCCATCCGCCGGTGCGCACGCCGCGCGACGTGATCCTGCCGACGCTGATCGCGTTCGAGCGCGGCTGCACGTACCGGAAGTATGTCGAGCGATGGTATGCGGCGCACGGGATGAAGCCCGCACGCGTGCTCGAACTGGGTTCGTATCACGCGATCGTCGCGTGCGTCGCGGCCGGTGCGGGCATCGCGGTCGCGCCGCGCTCGGTGCTCGAGCTTCAGCCCGAGACCGGCAACGTCGCCGCTCATACGATCGCGGAACTCGAAGGGATCGACACGCTGCTTGCGTGGCGGCACGGTTACGCGTCGGCGGCGCTCGCCGCGTTGCGCGATGCGCTCGGCGATGCTGCGCGGGAATCGGGGGATGCTGTGAAGCCGAGCGTGGCGACGCCGGTTTGAAGCAGTCAGCATTGCCTGCCGTGCCGACTGCTCGCAACCCGCAGTTACTGCGTTTGCCTGGAACCGGGGTTCGTTGAAAGCGCCAGCGACGTCGCGGCGATGCTCAGGCTCTGCACGTTACCGTCCCACTGCAGCCGCATATTCACCCGGCGCCCGTCGTCTCATCGCCGTTGCTGCGCTCCTCTGACTACACACTGATCGTGCGGATACCTGGAATTCCGGTTTCGTCGTTCGGGTTACCCAGATACGTCCATTGGACCTCTTCCATCGCAATATCGATGAAGCGGTCACTCGGGGCAGGGAAAGGGCTTCCCTGCTCGATGAAAGCTTGTTGATCCCAGCGGTTATAGAGGTTGGCCATGGGATGAGCCTCGGCAATCCGGCCTTCCCATATGCCAGTTTCCGGGCATGACCGTTCTCCAGCACATCGCACTCGCGACGGCTGCCCGGGAATTTCCCGCATCATTCCGGCACCGACAAGATGAGCAATGAAGTCAGCTCGTTGCGGCGGCAACTGGAAAGCCTCGCCAAGGTAATGCCAGTGCACGCGATCCGACGACAACCAGTCATGAGTCGCGAGTTCGAACTGCTCCCCGGCCTCGAAACGCTCCGGATGTCCGGCACGCGCTGCCAGCCAAGCATCAGACTCAGCCGACGAGCCGTACAACGCCAGCCAGTAGCCTGTTTTTGGTACACGTTGGTCGCCGGTGACGGTCAGCCCATTACCATCTTCCAATCGAGCAACGGCATATCCATCCGGGACAAATGCGCGGCCATCAAGCGCTGCGGCCTTTTGCGACTTGGGCGATGGTGTAACGGCCTTCGCAGCATCGAGCAACGTTTTGGCATTGCCGTCCCACTTGGGAAGAGCTGCTGGCGGCAGCGGCAAGACTTTATCAAGATTAGGGAGCCTCATACGCCCTTGATAACGCTCCAATGCGGCCTTTAGTGCGCGATACCTATCAGCGCGTGCTTTGTCAATGCTGCCCGGAAGATTTCGACCATTAGTCAGATTGAACCCGTCAAATTCAATAGACAGCTTCGTTGCACATTTTGCGCTTCCCAGCTTTACCCCTTCTTGAAGCATCGTCAGAGCGCGTCGTTTTGCGTCTGTCGTTCTTGGACGTGCATAAACAAAAGACAACTCTTCGGCGGCGTCTCCGTAACCTTGCGCAACAGCGCACTCAAGCATCTGAGTCGCGATCGGCAAATTGCCCCAAAATTCCCCATCGGAATCGTCATACGTTGCGTCGAGCTTTTCTCCGAGAAATGCCATCGCCGACGGACTACCCATGTCTGCCGCACGCTGGAAGAACGCATAGGCGGTGGTCGCATCGCCGCCCTTGACCAAGCCATTCTGGTGATAGACACCCATCATGTCATAGGCATCCGGCACACCCAGCTTCATCGCCTTTTCGATCCATTCAATCGCAATCTCAGGATCGTGCTGAGGCACGCCAGGATAGTTACTCCGAATCAGCGAGGCAACATTGAGCATGGCCTTCCAATGCCCGCGTTCAGCCGCCTGGACGTACAACTGATAGATCTTCGCGTAGTCACGCTTCTGGTAATACAGGTCGGGATCATCGAGCGCAAGCGCTTGCTGAAACCACAACTCCGCCTGCGGATCGATCGGCGGCACATGCTGTGCTTGATAAGTACATGTGAAGCTCTTTCGATGCGGATCGAACAGCGGCAGTTTTTCGTAGCGCGGAAGATCTGACATGGCAGTAGTTGACTTGATGTTCGATGGAGTTGACGTCTCTGCCTGCACATTGATCGCAAACAGGCATATGGCAATCGGAACAATTCTGAGAACAGCTATTATCGACATCAGATGGCCTCGATCACACAGTCGTGGAAGCGTTGGTTGACGACGGTACATCGATCTGAGCGTGCAACACCGTCTCGGCACGGCGATCGATGAACGGCAAAATGAACCCTTGCAAATTCTCGGTGCCAGCTTTTTGGATATCGCGATTGTCTTTCATTCGCCCCTCCCAAATATCAAAAACCACCGGCACCCGATCTCGGTCGCCACTACCCGAAGTAGCCCCTCCAGAAAGCAACGAAAACACGCGTCCGCGAAGCTTCGAAGCCCACTCGTGTCCCGTCGCCGCGATGTTGATCTCGCTGTCGACGGACATACTGCGCTGATTCATGTTCGCACTGCCCACCGTGACGAAGACATCATCGATAAGCATCAGCTTCGAGTGAATGTAAATTTCGCGGTAGGCCATCTGGTGATTCACCACGCCACTGGTCCGCAAGCGGGCGATGCTGACCTTGAGCCCCATCGTATCCTCAAGCTCTTTCAGGCTCTGCGGGTGGAATGTGTTTTCCCCTTTGGCATCCTTATAGACCTGCGCCGTCTTGCCGGCTCTCATCAGATCACCCTGCGCCTTCATGGCGTTGGCATGCCCCAGCTCCGCAAGTGTGTCATAAGTTCGAGGAATCATGCCCGGATCCTGCGGATGCGGCGTGACGACAAACAGATGCAGTATGGGCGCGTCAGGTTGTGGCTTGTTCGCCAGTTTGCTCCATGCATCATGAAATTTCTGCCGTTCCTCTTTCAAGTGTCGCGCAAACTCCGGATAGAAGAAGTACTGATTCTCCATGTAGATATAGTTGCGAGCAAAGCTGGTCGCCTGAAAGTAGACTCTCTTGATCGTCTTCTCCCGCTCATGCGGCTGGGTACGCACGATCTGCGCTCGCTTCGCCGGGTCATCCGGCAAGCTTGGAATCTTCGAAGGTAGCGTAGGTAGCTCATTCGTCTTCCATTCGGTGGGAGCAAACAAGTACCAGCCGCGCTCGAAATTCTGATGCACTCGCTTCAACGTTTTTCCGACCACCCGGCATCCGTAGTCCTGGTATGGATTGGTATGCCTGTATGTCGCCGTGCTGAGTGGCCCGTTCGGGTCCTGTGTTTCCTGTTCATGCTTCAGTTCATCATTAACGTACGAACCGACCCACTCCTCTCTTAACGGATCGTCGATTGCGTGATCCGTTCTATCCCAATAGTCGGTAACCGAATTCAGACCCATGACATAGCCCACGGCCTTGCTGCCTTCGTCGTAGCTGTAGTCGATCAGGATCGGCTTCTGATGGTGCGTGGGATAGTTCTCGAGCAAGTTCTTTTCATTGACGAGATAGTAATCAACCGACTCGCTGTGGGTACTGGGAGGATCGTCTTCCTTCAACGGAGCGGCAATCAACGCGTCGACATCTGCGCTAGCAATACTTCGCAGCACAATCTGCAACCGCTGATTCTTCGTCAGGATGCCGCTGCGCTTGCTCTCGCCGTCGGGCAAATTGCGATTCCACCAGTCGATGCAATACTGGGTCCGATTCGCATTTTTGTACGGCGGCGCCTGTTGCACTTTTTTTTGAACAGGACTGGTCCACCCCGACACTGGAACATCCGTAAATCCAGGCATGCTGTTTTGCTTGCGCGACGCACGCGGGTCGAACCAGATCAATAATCTGACGGTGACGGGGTTATCCTTGCGTTGCGTGATCTCTTCGAGAAGAGCGCCGTAAACCGTGCCGCGCGGCCACGTTCCGGGTGCAAAGGGCGTGTTGACCTGAGGATCACCGATCCAACACGCCGGACCATCCCCGCGCACAAGCTCCATGCCCGGGTCGAATCCCCAGCAACAAATATCGACCGTGGACTTCGCCGCCATAATGTCCGCGGCAATTGCCCGAAATCCCTCCTCGCCGCAGACGAAGAATTCCAGCTTGTTGCCAGTGGTCGGCAACACGTCGTCGTCGACATCTGTTTCGAGCAACCATTGAACGGTGCCTTTGGCTATTCGCCCGGCTTCGTCGATGGCCACATCCATTGCGTTATGGGATTCGAGAGGAAGCTTCGCCATATTCTTTTTCCTTGTTCTTTAGCTCGCCAGCGCGGCGGTCAGATCAGCCGTTCGCCGCGGTTCGTGCGTTGCTCGATATGATCCGGATCGCTCTGAAGCGCATCCTTCACTTTCAGATCGAACTGTCCACCGTTGGCGAGCTTGACCTGATAGGCCGGTGTGCCGGCCTGATGGTCCTTGACGACGATACGGCCGAACTGATCCGTAACGCCTTCGCCAATCTTCGCGCCCCCTCTGTACAGTTCGTAGGGCTCGCTCACGTACTGGTGCGCCTCGCCCGGCAATGCTCCCAACGCAAAATGCAATTGCCCCTTCTCCGGTGGCAGCGCCGGGATAGTTGGCGTACGCACGCTGTCTGGCCCGACGAACGTCTGACTTGCCGAGTGCACCTCGAAGCCGCCAGACGTACCGAACTTGATCTGCTCGGCCGACCATCGCGTATAACTTCCACCACCGTTGATCTCTACCTCCTGCTGCGCGCTGATCGTAATCTTGGTGGCCGTAACGGTCACGTTCAGCTTCGCCAGCAGGTTGATGCTGTCCTTCAACGCTTTCACGTCGATATCGCCTGCCGCAGCGACCAAACGCATGCCTGCTTCATAGGCAAACAGACGGAGCGCCCGGCGTGCACTGGCAAAAAAACCCCCACCCGTACTAACCGACATGTGCTCACCAGTCGTGATCGCTGTCGTCTTTCCGCTGCTCAAATGAATCTGTTGATCCGCGCTGGCAGCAATGCCTGCCGGGCTGGCCAAAACTAGATGCGGCTGCTCGAACTGCTTGAGCGTGCCGCCACCCTGAATGGCCTTTGCCTGCGCCTTCAATGCGCTGACCACTGCCTTCTGCTCGCCATCTTGCGCTCCGGCCGACTGTGCCGACTGGGCAAGGCTGGCAGCCGTATCCTGGGCGTTCGCTAGTTGAAGATTTACCTCGTCGACGTTGAACGCATCGCCGGTGGCACCCGAACGGGCGTGAGTTGACAACAGCAACCCGCGCGCGCCTCGCATCGCGGCATGTCCGTCGGTGCGCAATTCTGCGCCTTCACCACGCTTCTCGCCGCGCCCCGCAGGCTCGCTCACACGCGTGAGGTAGCCCATATGCAAACCGGATTCGAGGTGATCACTGCGAATCTGGGTTTGTACCTGCCCCTTCGTGTCGTCCTTCAGCCAGACATTATTCTGTTCGCCACCAATTTCCTTGCTGACGAAGCCTGACAACGCATGTTGATCGGGCAGGTTCCACTGCGGCCGGTTCGAGCCATTCCCCACGCGGGCCGTGATCACCGGCCGATCTGGGTCGCCGTCGAAAAATGACACGACAACCTCATCTCCGATTCTCGGCAACTGGATGCCGCCAAAACCTGCCGCAGACCAGGGCTGCGCAACCCGTATCCAGCACGAACTGCGCTCATTGCGCTGCCCGATCCGGTCCCAGTGAAACTGCACCTTGACCCGGCCCAATCGATCTGTATAGACCTCCTGGCCTTGCGTGCCGACCACTGTCGCGGTCTGCATTTGCATCACCGGCCTCTGATGTTCAAACGGGCTGCGATAAGGTACTGACTTACGCTGCACCTCGACTTCGATCCGGAAAAAACCTTTGGATCCATCCTCGTGCGTCACGACGAATGTACCCGACGCGTCACCGCCCTCCGCAGCTTCGCTCAACCTCTCCTTCAGGCTGTGCGGAAAGTTCGCGTGGTGACTCGCCCCCGGAATATTGTTTTCGATCTGCCACGTGGTTTCGATTACCGAGAACTGGCGCCGCTCAGCGGAATCCTTGTCATGCTCGGGGTGCCCGGAAAGCTCGAACCAACGCCCGGCGTCGATTCCGCGCAAACCGCCGATACCGTGATACCGCTTCGCTCGCGACTCCCATTCCTCCATGCGAACCTTGGCGAGATGATCGCCACGGTCCTGCTCGAGATATGAATAAGGCCCGCTGTATTCATACACTTCCAACTGTTCGGGCAGCTCGTTCGACACCGTTGGCAAAGTGACGCCTTTCGGATTGGCGAGAGACGACGGATTCTTGTAATCAAATGTGCGCGTCGTCAACACAGCGCTATGCAAAGTTCTGACGCCCGACCAATAAACCAGCGCATTCACTTCGCTGTTTGCGCCATAACGGGAAAACTGGACCGTCTGCGGAGCGAGCGACTCGCCAGCATCGAGGTGGTCGGTTATGGTCAGCGAATGCGACTTGCCGTCGTCGGCCTGCGTCCAGATACCGAACAGCCCTTCCGCTTCCATCAGTCGATGCACGAAGTTCCAGTCGTCCTCGTACTGGGTGCAATAAGATCTCGACGGCAGCGACTTTGAGAGCGCGAATTTAAATTGGCCTTTGGCCTGTGGGTGGGTGTTGAATACGTCGCTCAGAATTTCATCGACGGACTTGTCCTGCCAGATGCGCTGGTCGCGACGGAACTTCAGAAGATGCATCCACGATGCAAAGCAGATCTGATAGCTGGTCAACCCGCCTTCGGCACCCAGTCGCCGGACCGAATAAACGTAACCATGCCGAGGAAGGTAGGATTGGTTTGCCTGCTGAAGCCACAGGGTGATCGGTTGCCCAATCAGTTTCTTCAGCTTCAGATCGCTACGCGCCGATAGGACATCCAGCGTGAAATCAAAATGCCGACCGATGCGTGACCATCCCGCCACACGCTGCGGCAATAGCACGTCGTCCCCCAAAGGCGTGTCGAGTTTCAGCAAACGATCTTGCTGAATCACGCCCCCTTGAATCGCCCTCACGATGTCTTGCACGTCCATCTTCACCCCTTTATTACATTTTCCCTACTTATTGTCATTAATTTGACATGGGCTCTCTCGCGCGATTTTACAGTCGAATTTGTTGCTGAATGGGAAATCCGACGCCCCCCTCCTGTCAAGAATTGCAAACATTAAGTGACAACTGCCCAAGCGCGGTAAACGCAAAACGACCCGACCGGCACAACGTGCCGATCGGGTCGTTTTTGATGCGAAGCGATGTGTGATGCGGCGAGGTTAGTGCGACCGCACCGCGTCATCAACCATACCGATCAAAGACGCTCTTCGACCCAGCCCTTGACGCCTGCCAGCGCGCCCGGCAGATTCGCCGGTTCCGTGCCGCCTGCCTGCGCCATGTCCGGACGGCCGCCGCCCTTGCCGCCCACCTGCTGCGCGACGAAGTTCACGAGCTCGCCGGCCTTGACCTTCTTGCTCGCATCCGGCGTGACGCCCGCGATCAGGCTGACCTTGCCGCCTTCGACGGCCGCCAGCACGATCGCCGCGCTCTTAAGCTTGTCCTTCAGCTTGTCGACCGTTTCGCGCAGCGTCTTCGCGTCGGCGCCGTCGAGCGTCGCCGCAAGCACATACACGCCGCCGATTTCGACGGCCTGCTGCGCGAGTTCGTCACCCTGGCTCGACGCGAGCTTCGACTTCAGCGCACCCAGTTCCTTCTCGAGCGACTTCACCTGGTCCTGCACCTGCGCGATGCGCTGCGTGAGTTCCGACGGCTGCGCCTTCAGCGCGGCCGCGGCTTCGTTCACGCGGGCGTCGAGCTCCTGCACGTAACGCACCGCGTTGTCGCCGGTAATCGCCTCGACGCGGCGGATGCCGGCCGCGACACCACCTTCGACGACGATCTTGAAGAAGCCGATGTCGCCGGTGCGGTGCACGTGCGTGCCGCCGCACAGTTCGCGCGAGAAGCCGAGGTCGAGCACGCGCACTTCGTCGCCGTACTTCTCGCCGAACAGCGCCATCGCGCCACCCTTCACCGCTTCGTCATACGGCATCACGCGCACGATGCCCGGCGCGTTCGCGAGGATTTCGTTGTTGACGATCTGCTCGACGCGACGGATTTCATCGTCGGTCATCGGCGCGTTGTGCGCGAAGTCGAAGCGGGTTTTCTCCGCGTCGACGAGCGAACCCTTCTGTTGCACGTGCGCGCCGAGCACTTCGCGCAGCGCCTTGTGCATCAGGTGGGTGGCCGAGTGGTTGCGCTGCGTGCGCGCGCGGCGGTGCGCGTCGATTTCCGCGCGCAGCACGTCGCCGATCTTCAGCGTGCCCTGTTCGAGCGTGCCGTGATGGCCGATCACGTCGGCCTGCACCTTCAGCGTGTCGGCCACCGCGAAGCGCGTCGCGGCGTTCGCGAGCACGCCCTGGTCGCCGACCTGGCCGCCCGATTCCGCGTAGAACGGCGTGTGGTCGAGCACGACGACCGCATCCTGGCCGTGCTTCACTTCATTGACGGCCGAACCGTCGACGTACAGCGCGACGACCTTCGCGTCGTCGAACGCGATTTCCTCGTAGCCGTGGAACGTGGTCTTCGCGCCCGAGTATTCGAGGCCCTGCGTGGCCTTGAACTTGCCGGCCGCACGCGCCTGTTCGCGCTGGCGCGCCATCGCGTCGTCGAATGCCGGCTCGTCGACCGTCATCCCGCGCTCGCGGCACACGTCGGCCGTGAGGTCGAGCGGGAAGCCGTAGGTGTCGTGCAGCTTGAACGCGAGTTCGCCGTCGAGCACCTTGCCGCCCTTCGCCTCGACGTCCGCCAGCGCGGCCTCGAGGATCGACATCCCGTGCTCGATCGTCTCGAAGAAGCGCTCTTCCTCCTGGCGCAGCACGTCCGTCACGCGCTGTTCGGCTTCCTTCAGTTCCGGATACGCGGCGCCCATCTCGGCGACGAGGTCGGCCACCAGCTTGTGGAAGAACGAGCCCTTGCGGCCGAGCTTGTAGCCATGGCGGATCGCGCGGCGCACGATGCGGCGCAGCACGTAGCCGCGGCCTTCGTTGCCGGGAATCACGCCGTCGACGATCAGGAACGAGCACGCGCGGATGTGATCGGCGATCACCTTCAGCGAGTTGTTGGTGAGGTCGCTGATCTCGGTCACGCGCGCGGCGGCCTTGATCAGGTTCTGGAACAGGTCGATCTCGTAGTTGCTGTGCACGTGCTGCAGCACCGCGGCGAGACGCTCGAGCCCCATGCCGGTGTCGACCGACTGCTTCGGCAGGCGCGTCATGTTGCCCTGCGCGTCGCGGTTGAACTGCATGAACACGAGGTTCCAGATCTCGATGTAGCGGTCGCCGTCTTCTTCAGGCGACCCCGGCGGGCCGCCCCAGACGTCCGGGCCGTGGTCGTAGAAGATTTCCGTGCACGGGCCGCACGGGCCGGTGTCGCCCATCGTCCAGAAGTTGTCCGACGCGTAGCGCGCGCCCTTGTTGTCGCCGATGCGGATGATCCGCTCGGTCGGCACGCCGACTTCCTTCGCCCAGATGTCGTAGGCTTCGTCGTCTTCCTGGTAGACGGTGACCCACAGCTTTTCCTTCGGCAGCTGGTAGACCGTGGTCAGCAGCTCCCACGCGAACTTGATCGCGTCGTGCTTGAAGTAGTCGCCGAACGAGAAGTTGCCGAGCATCTCGAAGAACGTGTGGTGGCGCGCCGTGTAGCCGACGTTCTCGAGGTCGTTGTGCTTGCCGCCCGCGCGCACGCTGCGCTGCGCCGTGGTGGCGCGCGAGTACGGACGCGGGTCCGTGCCGAGGAACACGTCCTTGAACTGGACCATGCCCGAGTTCGTGAACATCAGCGTGGGGTCGTTACCGGGCACGAGGCTCGACGAGCGGACGATCGTGTGGCCCTTCGATTCGAAGAATTTGAGAAATTTCTCGCGGATTTCGGCAGCTTTCATGGCGTGCGGGGAATGTCTGGCTGAGACGGCTTCAAACGCCGGCCGTCCTCGCGGACGCACGGCGGGCAAATATCGTAAACGGTCGATTATACGATACAGATCGGCGGCCCTGACGGCAGCGGCCCGGCGCGGCGGACGACCGGCCTGGGCCACCCGTGCGGCCGATTCGCCTTAAGATGCTCGGCATGCCAATCCGCCTTGCCCCGGCCGGGCGAGCCATGAAAGGAGACGATTCGACGATGGGTGCCCTGAGCCATATCCGCGTGCTTGACCTGACCCGCGTGCTCGCGGGCCCGTGGTGCGCGCAGACGCTCGCCGACTTCGGCGCGGACGTGATCAAGGTCGAGCGCCCCGGCGCGGGCGACGACACGCGCCACTGGGGGCCGCCGTACCTGAAGGACGCGAACGGCGACGATACGGCGGAGGCCGCGTATTACCTCGCGGCGAACCGCAACAAACGCTCGGTGACGGTCGACATCGCGACGCCGGAAGGCCAGCAGATCGTGCGCGAGCTCGCCGCGCAGAGCGACGTCGTGCTCGAGAACTACAAGGTCGGGCAGTTGAAGAAGTACGGGCTCGATTACGAATCGCTGCGCGCGGTGAAGCCCGATCTCGTCTACTGCTCGGTCACGGGCTTCGGCCAGACGGGCCCGTACGCGCACCGCGCG
This sequence comes from Burkholderia sp. BCC1638, assembly GCF_902833195.1. NCBI lineage: Bacteria > Pseudomonadati > Pseudomonadota > Betaproteobacteria > Burkholderiales > Burkholderiaceae > Burkholderia > Burkholderia sp. BCC1638. The sequence goes on along the minus strand of NZ_CADFEC010000039.1, from coordinate 11,442 downwards.
GGCTACGACTTCATCGTCCAGGGAATCGGCGGCTTCATGAGCATCACCGGCGAGCGCGACAGCGAGCCGGGCGGCGGCCCGCAGAAAGCCGGCGTCGCGATCGCCGATCTCGCGACGGGCCTCTACTCGACGATCGCGGTGCTCGCCGCGCTCGCGCACCGCGACCGCACGGGCGAAGGCCAGTACATCGACATGGCGCTGCTCGACGTGCAGGTCGCGCTGCTCGCGAACATGAACACCAACTTCCTCGCGAGCGGCAAGCCGCCGGTGCGCTGGGGCAACGCGCATCCGAACATCGTGCCGTACCAGACGTTCCAGACGCGCGACGGCTGGATCATCGTCGCGGTCGGCAACGACGGGCAGTTCCGCAAGTTCGTCGAGGCCGGCGGCCGGCCCGAGCTGGCCGACGACGAACGGTTCGCGACCAACCCGTCGCGCGTGCGCCATCGCGACACGCTGGTGCCGATACTCGCGGAGATGGTGAAGACGCGCGGCAAGGCCGACTGGATCGGCGCGCTCGAAGCGGCCGGCGTGCCGTGCGGGCCGATCAACGAACTCGACGAGGTGTTCGACAACGAGCAGGTGGTCGCGCGCGGGATGCAGGTGTCGCTGCCGCACCCGTGCGGCGCGGACGTGAAGCTCGTGCGCAATCCGATCCGGATGAGCGCGACGCCGCCCGACGCGCGCACCGCCCCGCCGCTGCTCGGCGCGCAGACGGAAGACGTACTGCGCGACATGCTCGGCTACGACGAGGCGCGCATTGCGGCGCTGAAGGCGAAGCAGGCGATCTGAACCGACCCGGACGAGCGCGCCGCGACGCCTTCGGGCGCACGCGGCGGCGCGCCCGTGCACCGGCGGAAGCTGACGGGATCGATGGACCGACGGCTAGCGGTTAGCCGCTAGCGCATCGAGCCAGCCTCGCGCGTCGGGCCAGTCGCCGAGCCCGCTGTCCGCGTTGATGTGGCCGCGCGGGCCGAGGTCATGGAAAGTGCTGCCCCACGCGTGCGCGCAGCCGCGCGCGAACGCGATCGAGCCGTACGGATCGTCGCTGCTTGCCACCACGCAGGTCGGAAACGGCAGGCGCTCATGCGGCACCGGCCCGAAACCGTGCGCGTCGGCCGGAAACGCCGGCCCGCCCGGATCGGGCAACGCGACGAGCAACGCGCCGCGCACCTTCGCGAGCGCGGCCGGCCGCGCGTAGCGGGTCGCCCACCACGCGGTGGTCAACGTGCCGAGGCTGTGCGCGGCGATCGTCACGGGGCCCGGTGCGGCCTCGACCGCGCGGTCGAGCGCGAGACACCAGCCGTTGCGGAACGCACGGTCCCAGTCGGGCATCGCGACGCGCACGAAACGCGCGTCGGCGCGCTCCCAGCGGCTTTGCCAGTGGAGCGGACCGGAGTTGCCGTAGCCCGGCAGCACGAAAACGAGAGAATCGCTCATGGAAGGTTCGTCGACGAATGAAGTCGTTATGTGACGTCGACGAAGTGTCGCACACCCGCTCCTCCCTGATGCTGCCTGTCGAATCGCGGAATGGATGTGCGGAGCAAGAACGGGCCGTGATGCGGCAACGCCGTCACGACCAGCCGGCGCTCACGCGCGCCGGCTTCGATCAGCGCACGCCGGCGCCGACCAGGCCGCCTGCCGCGGCGCCGGCAACCGTGCCGACCGGGCCGCCCGTGATCAGGTAGCCGAGCGCGCCGCCCGCGGCCGCGCCGATACCGGCGTTACGTTGCGTATGCGTCATCGCGCATGCGCCGAGTTGCGACAGGGCCGCGACGATTACCGCGGTACGAACGAGAAAAGTGGTCTTCTTCATCATGATTGTTGGTGTCCTCCCGCCAGCAAAAAATACGAATGGCGGCATTGAATCGGTAAAGCCATCATAGGAAACGCCGAATGCGCCGGGCAATCCGATTTACGTCGTGTTACAGCCGACACACAATCGAGATATTGCGGTTCCGCACCGCGAACCGGCCCGCCCGGTGGCGCAACCCGCGCGGGACGGACCCCGGTCAGGTAGAATTACGGGATTAAACCGGCGCGACGCGCCGACACAACCTGACGCCAACCGCATGAGCACCGAACGCAACGACGCCCCCGCGGCTTCCAACTTCATCCGCAACATCATCGACGACGACAACCGCACCGGCAAATGGGGCGGCCGCGTCGAGACGCGCTTTCCGCCCGAGCCGAACGGCTATCTGCACATCGGCCATGCCAAGAGCATCTGCCTGAACTTCAGCGTCGCGCGCGACTACGGCGGCGTGTGCCACCTGCGCTTCGACGACACGAACCCGGAAAAGGAAAGCGTCGAATACGTCGACTCGATCGTCGACGCGGTCCGCTGGCTCGGCTTCGACTGGCGCAAGGACGCGGTCGATCACCAGTATTTCGCGAGCGACTACTACGACAAGCTGTACGAATTCGCCGAATTGCTGATCCAGCGCGGCAAGGCGTACGTCGACAGCCAGAGCGCCGAGGAAATGCGCGCGAACCGCGGCTCGCTGACCGAAGGCGGCAAGCCGTCGCCGTTCCGCGACCGTTCGCCCGACGAAAACCTCGACCTGTTCCGCCGGATGAAGGCCGGCGAGTTCAAGGAAGGCGAGCACGTGCTGCGCGCGAAGATCGACATGGCTTCGCCGAACATGAACATGCGCGACCCGGTGATCTACCGGATCCGCTACGCGCACCACTACCGCACCGGCGACGCATGGTGCGTGTATCCGATGTACGACTACACGCACTGCATCTCGGATGCGCTCGAAGGCATCACGCACTCGCTGTGCACGCTCGAGTTCGAGGATCACCGCCCGCTGTACGACTGGGTGCTGAACGAACTCGCGGACGCCGGCATGTTCACGCGTCCGCTGCCGCAACAGATCGAATTCTCGCGCCTGAACCTCACGTACGCGATCACCAGCAAGCGCAAGCTGCTGCAGCTCGTCACCGAAGGCCACGTCGAAGGCTGGGACGACCCGCGCATGCCGACCATCGTCGGGATCCGCCGCCGCGGCTTCACGCCGGAAAGCATCCACCTGTTCTGCGAGCGGATCGGCGTGACGAAGGTCGATTCGTGGATCGACATGAGCGTGTTCGAAGGCGCGCTGCGCGACGACCTCGACGACAAGGCGCCGCGCTCGGTCGCCGTGCTCGATCCGTTGAAGCTCGTGATCGACAACTACCCGGAAGACCTCGAGGAAGCGTGCACGGCCCCCGTGCATCCGCATCACCCGGAGCGCGGCGTGCGCACGTTCCCGATCTCGCGCGAGCTGTGGATCGAACGCGAGGACTTCGTCGAGAACCCGCCGAAGGGCTATTTCCGCTTGTTCCCGGGCAACAAGGTGCGCCTGCGCTACGGTTACGTGATCGAATGCACGGGCTTCGACAAGGACGCCGACGGCAACGTGACGGCCGTGCACTGCAACTACTTCCCGGACAGCAAGTCGGGCACCGAAGGCGCGAACAACTACAAGGTCAAGGGCAACATCCACTGGGTCAGCGTGAAGCATGCGCAGGCGGCCGAAGTGCGGATCTACGACCGGCTGTTCAAGGAGCCGCATCCGGACGCGGGCGGCGCGAACTTTCTCGAGGCGCTGAACCCGGATTCGAAGAAGGTCACGCAGGCCTATGTCGAACCGGGCGCCGGCGACGTCGCGCCGGAAACGCGCCTCCAGTTCGAGCGTCACGGCTATTTCGTCGCCGACCGCGTCGATTCGAAACCGGGCAAGCCCGTGTTCAACCGGATCGTCGGGCTGCGCGACAGCTGGGGCAAGCCGGCCTGACGGCGTGCTCCATGCGCGGCGCCGAGCCGGCGTCGCGTGACGATAAAAAAAACCGGCCTTCGGGCCGGTTTTTTTATTGCATGCGCGGGATCGTCGGGATCGAAGCGGCTGCGCTCACGCCCCCGCCAGCCGCCGATGCAAATCCGCGAGCGACAGCGTCGTGCGAAACAGCCGCGCGAGGCTGCGGCTCGCATACGCGTCGACGTCGCCGGGCGCGGTCCAGCGATATGCGTCCATCTCGGGAATCGGCGAGCCGTCGCGACGGCTCGGGAACAGCGACGTGCACGTGCAGTGCGCGGGATCGATCTCGTCGTCCGCGACCCGCACCGCGAACAGGTGCAGGTCCTTGTCGTGACGGTATGCGAAGCGGCCCAAGTCGAGCAGCCGCGCCGCCGCGAGTTCGATGCCGGTTTCCTCGCGCAGCTCCCGCAGCGCCGCGTCGGCCGGCGATTCGCCCGGCTCGCCCTGCCCCTTCGGAATATCCCAGTGCGTGGTGTCCGTCGCGTGCGCGAGGAACACGCGGCCAGCCCCGTCGAGAATCACGACGCCGCACGAAACCGTGCGCGGCGCACCGCTGCGCTTCATTGCTCGCGCGCTCAGCGCTTCTGCAGCTGCCACTTGCCCGCGGCGGTCTTGCAATAGACGGGCTTGAGCGTCATCGTCTGGCCCTTCGCGGAAATGTCGGTGGCGATTTCGCGGCAGGTCTTGCCGTCGTTCTCGGACGTCGACGGCGTCAGCTTCGCGTCGATCTGGGTGCCGCGACCGCTGCTCTGCCACGTCGTGGTCTCGCCGTCCTTGCCTTCGTCGCGCGCCTGCACGACGGCCTTGGCCAGCGACGCGCGGTCGGCCTTGCTGAAGTAGGCCAGCGGCGTGTCGTTCAGGAAGCCGAGGTTGCTTTGCGCGTGGGCGGGCAGCATCGCGGCTGCGCACGCGGCGCCGGCCAGCACGCGCGTGACGACGGAAAGGGATGCACGCATCGACATGTGTTGTTCTCCTTGGATGTTCGATCGAACGGCGTGGCGCACGGCCGGCACACCGGCACGCGCCACGCCCGTCAGCCAGCGAGCATAGCATGCGTGCCGCGAGGGTCGCGTTCTAGCGCGCGGCCGACGTGGCCGCCGGTTGATATCCGTCGGTCAGCGTGTTCAGGAACGCGATCACGTCCTTGATCTCGGCCGCGTTCAGCGCGGGGGCGTCGCCGCGCTTGCGGTCGAACGGCGGTTCGCGGTTGATGTTCGGCCAGTAGCGCTTCGGCAGGTCGTCGTACACCTGCACCTTGCCGTGCACGACCGGATAGAACTTCTCCGGATGGATGTCGCGCTCGACGTAGAAGCGCATCACGTCCTCGAGCGAGTGGTACACGCCGTTGTGGAAGAACGTCTTGCGCAACGCGACGTTGCGCAGCGACGGAGTGCGGAACAGCCCGCAGAATTCGTCGCGGCCCTTCAGGTCGGTGCGCTCGGGGCCGCACGCGCCGAGATCGTGGAAGCGCGGATCGCGATTGACCGGCAGCGCGCGGTTGCGCGGCACCGCGATCGCGATCAGACCGAAATCGCTGAACTGCGGCGGCCCGCCTTCGAGCGTGCGCTGGCTCACGTGACAGCTCGCGCAGTTGCCCTTCTTCTCGTCGTTGAACAGTTGCAGCCCGTGCAACTCGGCAGGCGTGAGCTGCGCGTGGCCGGCCAGATACGCGTCGTACTTGCTCGTGTACGGATCGAACAATGCAGGCTGCTGCTGGAATGCGTCGAGCGCACGCAGCACCGCACCGAAAGTTGCCTGGTCGTCGCCGAGGACCCGATCGCCGAACGCCTTGCGGAACGCATCGGCATAGGGCGCGGCACGCACCGCCTGCGCGACCCGCGCCGGCGAGCTGCTCATCTCGAATGGCGACGTGAGCGGAATGCGCGCCTGCGCATCGCGCGTGTCGACGCGACCGTCCCAGGTCAATCCGCCGGTCGGGCCTGCGTCGATGCTTTCGTCGCCTTCGTCGGGTGAATCGTGGAAGTGCTCGGTGAACGGCGGAATGCCGCGCACGTATTTCAGCGACGGCACCGCGCGAAAACCCATGCGATGCATGTCGTCGCCGCCGAGTTGCACCGACAGCGCGTTCGGCGGGCCGAACGCGTGCTCGACGCTATGACACGACGCACATGCGAGCTTGCCTGAGCCGGACAGCGACGGATCGAAGAACAATTGCTTGCCGAGCGCCGTCATCTGCTTCACGCCCTCGAATACCTGCGCGCGCGTCTGCGGCTGGCCGGCCGGCGCGACCGCCGGCGCGGCTGGAGCGGCCGGGGCGGCTTGCGCCGCCGACACGACGGAGACCGCCTGCGCGTTCGCGCCGGGCCGCGCATCGCAACCGGCGAGCGGCGCGAGCCCGCCCATCAGCGCGAGCGTCGCCGCGGCAGGGATCAACGATCGCGCGAACGCGAGGGATTTCAGAAGGCTGTGCATCGTCGTTCTTCTTGTAGCGGTGGGCAATCGGCCGGAGCTTATGTCAGTTCCGTGACCGGTGCATGACGTTCGACCGACAGTCAATTGAAAGCGCCCCTACACCCGGCTGTCAAACGGGTTCCAGATAATGCGCGCAGCCGGTCGGTGCCCCGTGGCCCCTGCTCCGGTCTGACGCCACCCGGTTCCCACACGCGACAAACGACGAATGAGAGAGAACATCGCATGAAGAAGCACGCCTGGATTCGCTACACGCCGATCGCCCTCGCGGCCGCGCTCAGCCTGACCGCCTGCGGCGGCGACGATGTCACGCAGCAAGGCCTGTCGGCCGTGAAGAACGTCGTCGTGATCTACGCGGAAAACCGCAGCTTCGACAACCTCTACGGCAACTTCCCGGGCGCGAACGGTCTGCAGAACGCAACGGCTGCGAACTCGGTGCAGAAGGATCGCGACGGCTCGACGATGGCGACGCTGCCGAAGATCTGGGGTGGTCTGACGGCAACCGGCATCACGCCCGCGGTCACCGAAGCGATGACGGCGAACCTGCCGAACGCCCCGTTCGCGATCGACGATCCCAACGGCTTCAACCAGTCGATGAGCATCGCGACGCGCGACATCGTGCACCGCTTCTACCAGGACCAGATGCAGATCGACGGCGGCAAGAACGACATGTATGCCGCATGGACCGATGCGGGCGGCCTGACGATGGGCCACTACACGCCGGATCCGTCGAAGCTGCCGCTGTGGAAGATCGCGCAGCAATACGTGCTCGCCGACAACTTCTTCATGGGCGCGTTCGGCGGCTCGTTCCTGAACCACCAGTACCTGATCTGCGCGTGCGCGCCGTTCTACGCGAACGCCGACAAGAGCCCGGCGGCCGGCAAGATCGCAGTCCTGAACGCCGACGGCAAGTCGCTGGCGGTCGCCGCGAACTCGCCGGCATCCGCGCTGAGCGGCCCGCCGAAGTTCGTCAACGACGGCGCACTGACGCCGGACTTCTACGGTGTCAACACGATGCAGCCGGCGTACCAGCCGAGCGGCAACAAGGCCGCGACGGGCGGCGACCCGCTGCTCGCCGACCCGGCCAACCCCTCGACGATGCCGCCGCAGACGGCGACCAACATCGGCGACCTGATGACCAATGCCAACGTGTCGTGGGCATGGTATAGCGGCGCATGGGGCCAGGCACTGCAGGCGAGCCAGAACGGCACGTCGAACGTGATCTACGGCGCCGACCTCTCGACGCCGAACTTCCAGCCGCACCATCAGCCGTTCAACTACTACGCGAACCAGGCACCGGGCACCGCGAACCGCGCGCAGCACCTGCTCGACGGCGGCGCGAACGGCGCGGAATTCATCAAGGCGATCGACGCGGGCGCGCTGCCGCAAGTCACGTTCTACAAGCCGCAGGGCAACCTGAACGAGCACCCGGGGTATACGGACGTCACCTCCGGCGATCAGCACATCGCGGACGTGATCGCGCACCTGCAGGCCAGCCCGCAGTGGAAGAACATGGTCGTGGTCGTCACGTACGACGAAAACGGCGGCTTCTGGGATCACGCCGCACCGCCGAGCGGCGATCGCTGGGGCCCCGGCACCCGCATTCCGGCGCTGATCGTGTCGCCGTTCGCGAAGAAGGGTTTCGTGGACCATACGCAATACGACACGGGTTCGATCCTGCGCTTCATCACGCGTCGCTTCTCGCTGCCGCGCCTCGCGGGCCTGCAGCAGCGCGACGACGCGCTGAAGGCAAATGGCGCGCAGCCGATGGGCGACCTGACGAACGCGCTCGCGCTGTCGCCGAACCTGTAACGGCATCGCGGCGAACGGGCCGGCCGCGCTGCCGGCCCGGACGAACGAAGGGCGGCCCCGCGGGGCCGCCCTTTTTGATACGCGCGCGGTTGCCGCGCGGTCGCGTCACCAACCGTACTTCAGCTCGACGCCGGCGTAGTCCGCGTTGTGCCCGCCGGCCTGCCGGATGGCATCGCCGACCTGGAAGTGCACGGCCTCGACCGAACCGATCAGGTTCGCGGCGATCGTCCAGTCCGCGCGCAGCTGCACGTACATCCCCGTCCACAGGCCACCCTTGCCTGCCGTGCCGGGCACCGCGACGTTCGGCTGCTGATAGACGGCGTCGCCGGTCGTCTCACGCCACTGGAAGCCGAGCGCACCGAGCAGCGACAGGTTCGGCGACGGCTTCAGCGTCACCGACGGCTTCACGTGGATCAGGTTCGAATAGCCCGTGTAGCCGGCCAGCGTGAAGTAATAGCCGTTCGGAAACAGCGGATTGAAGGTACCGACGCGGCCGTCGTGCGGATGCCGGTCGCCCGATGCCGCATCGAACTGCAGCGCGATGCGCGGCGACCACGGCGCATCGAGCTTGTAGCCGGCGATCGAGCCGACGGCCCACGCACCGATCGTGTCGTTACCGACCGTCCCCGTCTGCAGCATCGTCTCGAAATCCCAGTCGAAGCGGCCCTGCGTGCCCGTGTAGCGCAAGTCCCACACGTCGCGATGCTCGGGGCCGCTCGCATCGAGAAAACGCGCGTTGCTGCGGTTGTAGCGCGACCAGTAGCCCGACAGATCGCCCGGCCCGACCGACTGCCGCTCGAAGCGCACGCCGCTGAACGTGAGGTCGCGGTTCGACACGTCGTCGAACGCGGACACCGTGCGGTTCTGCACGGGCTGCGTCGCATACGCGATGAAGCGCCACTTTTGATATTCGTAGTCAGCCCACACTGCATCGAACGCCTGCCGCACGTTCGGACCGTCGCGCGTGGCGATGAAGCGCTGCAAGTCGAACGCCATTTCCTGCCGGCCGACGCGAAACTTGAACGTGCCGCCGCCGAGCGCGCCCGTGTAGGTCGCGAATGCCTGTTCGAGATCGAGCGGATTCCGGTCGACCGGCGAGATCGTGTTCTTGCCGAATGCGCGATCGTCCTGCAACTGCACGAAGAACTGCCAGTGCTGGCCCAGATGCGCATCGGCATGCACTTCGACGCGCTGGATCAGGTAGGTGTCCGATTGCGCGGAGCCGATCCCGAACAGCGGCGCGTCGTTGGTCTCCAGCCGCTCGCGCAGGTTCACGCCGAGCGATAGATAGGATGCCGGATCATTGCCGAGCGGAATGTATTTGAGCCCGTCGAGCGGCGCGCGCGGCACGCACGGATTCGCCAGCACCGACCAGTCTTCCTGCCAGCGGTTGAACAGCACCGTCGGCCGCTTCACCGTGCAGGTCGAGGCGGTTGCGTCACCGGATGTCGATGTCGACGTGGATGTCGCCGCCGATTCCGCGAACGCCGCGTCGGCGCCCGCGAGCAGCAGACCCGCGACGATCGACACGCGCGCGGCCCGCTCGAAGCGGCGGCCGTGGCGCCTCCCTTGTCTCCCCCGCGCCCGCGCGATCATGCGCGCTCCTGCGTGGCGGGTCCGGCCGCTTGCGCCGCACACAGTGCAAGGATCGCAAGCGCGCCGACGGGCACGAGCAGCGCCAGGAATCCGACATGGCGGAACCCGAGCGCACCGCCCGCCGCGCCGAGCGCGAACGCGACGATCGCCGGCAGCATCTTGCCGAAGCGCGCCCGTGCCGCCGCGCGCGCGGCGTCGGACGTGCCGGCCGACAGCAGGTCGACGACGTCGAGGATCGCTTGCGTCACGTTGCCCGTCATCACCGTATTCGGCACGCCGCCCGCGCGCGAAATCACGCGCGGATGCGCATTCTGGACGCCCATCGCGAACGTGCCGACAATGCCGGCCACGAGCGCCGGCAAGGCGTCCGGCTGCGTGACGGGCGTCGCCCACACGCCGGCCGCGCAGAAGCCGAGCAGCAGCACCGCCTGCACCGCGTGCAGCGCGCGCGCACCTTGCCACGCGGGTCGCCCGGACATCGACCGCGCGATCAGGCTCGCCGCGATCACGCCGCACACGAACGCGGGAAACACGCTGAGCTTCAGCACGACACCCTGGCCGAAGCCCGCGATGCCCGCGCCGATCAGCACGAAGTTGCCGGTCACGTGTGCAGTGAACAGCCCGAACAGCGCGACGAAGCTCAGCGTGTCGACGAAGCCGGCCACCGCGGCAAGAATCGTGTCTTCGTGCTTCATCGCGTCACGCTCGCGTGAATCTCGGCGACATAGCCACCCGGGAACTGCACGAGTGCAGCGTCGCGCCCATCCGCCGCGAACGGCGGCACGAGCACGGTCGCGCCCGCGGCTTCGGCCTTCTTCAGCGTCGCGGCGAGATCGGGCACTTCGTAGCCGGTCATCTCGCGCCCGAACGGATAAGGCAGATGGCCGTCGGTCACGAGCACGGTCATCTTGCCGAAGCCCGACTCGATGCGGATGCGGCGATACGTGTCGTTCGGACGGCCGATCTCGATGCCCGGCGCCTTCAAGTTGTCCGACACCACCTTGCCCTTCGAGAACTTGACGAAGTCGTGCACGAACTTGCGTACGCTTTGCGGCGACACGTAGACGCGGTTTTCGGGGATCGTCTGCAGCGCATCGTAGTTCGGCGTCTGCGTGTGCCAGTAGAGCTGCATCTTCACGCCGCCCGCCCACGCAATGACCGCATCACGGCCGATGGGATCCGGGAACGTGTCGACGATCACGTCGGCGCCATGCTCGCGCGCCGACTTCACGGCGACGTCCATGTCCGTGACGAGATAGCCGGTGCGCTCCGCGCAGAACGGATACGGGATCGGTGTCTTGAAGCCGAACACCGAGATCGTGCCGACGGGCGTCAACACGAGCTGCGACATCGTCTGGCTCGGTGTCGGCGTGACCTGGAACACGCCCTGCTTCGACTTGCTGCCGCCGAATGTCGCGACGAAGCTGTCGGTGAAGCGGTCGAAGTCTTCCGGTGCCACGCACACGTGCGTCGTATCGTACTGCGGACCGACGGCCACCGTGGGCGCGACGGCGGGCGGCACGGGCGGTTTCGCGAACGCGGCAGGCGCGGCGACGAGGCCGCTGGCAATCGCAAGCGCCAGCAACGCGGAACGAAGAAAGTTCATAACGGATGTCCTTGTTGTTTCATCGAATGGTGCAGCGGTTCAGGCGATCCCGGTCACTCTCGACCCGTCGCCGACCGGTTGTCGTCGACATGTCAGACCGCCCAGCACGAACAGCCGAACGCGCCCCAGAAGCCCTTCGCGTCCGACGTCGGCAATGCGCTGCCCCACGCGCTCGCATGCGCATGCTGGTGCACG
>NZ_CADFEC010000038.1:0-59463 GCF_902833195.1 Burkholderia sp. BCC1638 | reverse complement strand
TTCTCCACGAACTGATGTTCGGTGAAGCCGCCGACCACGCGCACCCACTGCGGCGCGGGCGTGATCGCGACCTGACGCTTGAGCATCTCCATCGCGACGGCGAGCGAAGGCACGCCGTCCCAGCGGAGCTCCATGTTGTAGTTCAGGCCGCCGCGAATCACGTGGCAGTGGTTGTCGATCAGGCCCGGCAGCACGCCGCGGCCGTCGAGGTCGACCACCTTCGTCGCGCGGCCCGCGAGCGGCATCACGTCCGCGTCGCTGCCGACCGCGACGAAGCGGCCATCCTTGATCGCGACGGAAGTCGCGACGGGGTTCGTGCGGTCGAGGGTCGTGAATCTTCCGTTATGGAGGATCAGATCCGGTTGGGTCCCGGTTGCGGTCATGTGCATCACCTCGCTTCGATCAGAAGCCAAAGAGCTGTTTGAGGGTGGGAATGGCCTGCACGCCGATCACCATGCCGAGCAACCCGACCAGTGCGATCAGCGGCGGCGCGGGAGAGCGGACCTTGATTGCGCTGTAGATGACACCGATCAGCACGCCCGCACCAAGGGAAACCAGATAAGGTTCCATACGATCAATCTCCCGGACAAGTTGAAATGCAGGCCCTATGTCCTGGCAAACGCCGGGCGGACGGCATCGTGAATCATCACGGTTCGCCGTCCGCGTCGACGCATCGCCGATGCGGCGCGTCCGGATCGGGCACGCCGCTTCGGCAGCGACAGTCGAGGACTGTCCGCGCTTACTTCGCCGGGACGGCCGGGATCGACTCGTGCGGCGTCGCGGTGCGCTGCGCAGCCTTGTGGACCATCGTGTACGCGTAGTCGACGCCCATGCCGTACGCGCCCGAATGTTCCTTCGCGATCGCCATCACGGCGTCGTACGTCTCGCGGTGCGCCCAGTCGCGCTGCCATTCGAGCAGCACTTGCTGCCAGGTGACCGGCACGACGCCCGCCTGCACCATCCGCTGCATCGCGAAGTCGTGCGCGGCCTGCGTCGTGCCGCCCGATGCGTCGGCGACCATGTAGATCTCGTAGTCGCCTTCGAGCATCGCGCAGAGCGCGAACGTCGTGTTGCAGACTTCCGTCCACAGGCCCGACACGACCACCTTCTTGCGGCCGTTCGCGGCCAGCGCGTCGCGCACCTTCTGGTCGTCCCACGAGTTCATCGACGTGCGTTCGAGCGTCTTCTGGTTCGGGAACACGTCGAGCAGTTCGGGATAGGTGTGACCCGAGAAGCTGGTGCTTTCGACGGTCGTGATCGTGGTCGGGATGTTGAATACCTTCGCGGCCTTCGCGAGACCGACGACGTTGTTCTTCAGCGTCTGGCGATCGATCGACTGAACGCCGAACGCCATCTGCGGCTGCTGGTCGATGAAGATCAGCTGGCTGTTGTGCGGAGTGAGTACTTCAAGCTTCGGGTTGCTCATGGCGGTGATGTCCTTTGACGCGGAGAAAAGTGAGGCTCGCCTCGCCGACGAATCCGCGAGGCGTCCGATGCGCTGTGTCGGGAGGTTCGACAGCCAGCCCGCATCATTCAATACGCAAATTCGCGATCACGCCAATTAATCGTTCTGATCATCGCGACCCTCGAAATTCAGGCTTAAGAGATCTGAATTTGGTTGAATCGACACGTGACGAACGCACAGACCTGATAGGCTGAACCGAGACTTTCGGATCGACGCCAGATCGGTAGTTATCCAGATTTTTCACCCGGTCGTCACTCCATTCCAATTCCATGAAACCGTACACTGCTTCGCTTTTCGCCGGCATGCTCGCCGGCATCGTCTACGCGCTGATCGGCGTGCAATCGCCGGCGCCGCCGACCGTCGCCCTGATTGGCCTGCTCGGCATTCTGGTCGGCGAACAGATTCTTCCCGTCGCGCGGCGGATGGTCGGCGGAATCCGCCTCGGAACCGCGTGGAGCGACGCGAAGTGCAGCCAGCACATGTTCGGCGCGCTGCCCGGCGCGCACGCGTCCGACGCTGCCACGAAGCGCCGCGAATCGACGCCGACCTGACCGGCATGCGTTGACCGGATGCGGCAACGCGCGTCGGCGCGCACGCTTGCGCGTTTTCCGGCACGTCGGGCGATGCCTCGCCCCGATCCGTATTGGATTCGGTGCCGCTTGACGCTAACATGACAGCCCGATGCCCTTCCCCCGTGGAATTCGCCATGAAGCTGTCCTTCGAAGCGCTCGAAGCACTGGACGCGATCGACCGCACCGGTACGTTCGCCGAAGCCGCGGAACTGCTGCACCGCGTACCGTCCGCGCTGACTTACCTCGTACAAAAGCTCGAGAGCGACCTCGACGTCGCCTTGTTCGACCGCAGCGGACGCCGGGCGCGGCTCACGCACGCGGGCCGCGTCGTCGTCGAGGAAGGCCGTCGGCTTCTGCATGCCGCCGAACAGCTCGAACGCAAGGCGCAGCGCGCGCAGCAAGGCTGGGAAACCGAGGTCCGCATCTGCGTCGACGAGATCCTGCCCTTCGAGGCGATGTGGCCGTACGTGCATGCGTTCTACGGTCTCGAGATGGACACGCGGCTGCGACTCTCCACCGAAGTGCTCGGCGGCACCTGGGATGCGCTGATTTCGCGCCGCGCCGATCTGGTCGTCGGCGCGTCGGGCGAACCGCCGGAGCTGCCCGACATCGTGACGCGGCCGATCGGCACGCTCAGGCACGTGTTCGCGGTCGCCCCCGACCATCCGCTCGCGGCGCTGCCGGAGCCTCTGTCGATGGCGTCGGTCGTCGAGCATCGCGGCGCGGTGATCTCCGATACCTCCCGCGAACTGCAGCCGCGTTCGGTCGCCGTCGATGCCGGGCAACCGTATCTCGCGGTGCCGACGCTCGCCGCGAAACTGGCCGCGCAATGCGAGGGACTCGCGGTGGGCACGCTCCCGGACTGCATCGCGGCACGCGCGATCGCGCAAGGCAGACTCGTCGCGCGCCAGGTGACCGGCATGCGCGACACGACCCATTGCTATATCGCGTGGCGCGGCGACGAAGCCGGACGCGCACTGCACTGGTGGGTCGAGCAACTCGATCGCCCCGACCTCGTCGACCGGTTCACCGCGCTTGCCTGATTCCGCGGCCGCACGCCATGACGCCGCGTCAGCCGAACGCATCGTGCAGGCGCTTCATCTCCTTCTCGAGCCACTCGATCAGATTGAACGACGCGTGAGCCTTCGCGGCCGGCGGGATCAGCATCCTTTCCTCGGTCGCGATGTGCTCGGTCAGCGATTCGCACATCAGCCTTCCCAGTTCGGGCTTCCTGGCGATCAGCGGGGACAGGTCGCGGCTGCTCAATTGATACGCCGTCACGGCGGTCACCGCGTAGACGCTCGCATGAAGCCGCGTGCCGGCGAGCACGACGGACTGGCCGATCGCGTCGCCGGGCGCCATGCGCCTGACTTCGATGTCGCCGGCCGCGCCCGGCACGAACACCGACGCGACGCCGCTGCCGACGATGGTCAGCAGCCGCGCATCGGCATTCGACGCGTAGATCACCTCCCCCTTGTGGAACACGCGTGACGCCAGCGCGTCGGCCAGCACCGCCAGATCCGCGTCGTCGAGCTGCCGGAAGAGTTCGACCGCACGCAACAGGCGCTGCCCCCGCGAAACCGGACGATGCTCCGCGACGGTCCCGGCAAGCGGGCGCAACGCGACGTCCGCGGCGGCCAGGTGCCGATGGGTCAGATCGTAGAGGCGGTTGCGGACCTCGATCTTCTTCTGCAACGTGTCGACGTAACAGATGAGCTCGTATTCGATCGAGTTGGTCCGGAACGCCTTGACGACCGAGACCGGCGCGGGGCGCGTCAGCACGTCGAGCGAACTCGCGGCGGCGCGATCGAGCGCATCGACGACCACGGCGGGCCGCACGCCGGGATCGATCTCGATCGTCAGCGTCACGCCGTGCACGCTCGCGGGCTCGCTCAGGTTGACGATCGTGGCCTTGGCCGCCGCGCTGTTCGGCACGACGACCAGATTGCCGAGGCTGTTGATCATCTTGGTCGCGCGCCAGTTGCTTTCGACGATGCGACCTTCGAGCTCGCCGATCGACACGGTGTCGCCGAGGCGAAACGGCTGCGTGGTATTCAGGACCAGGCCCGAGAACACGTCGTTCAGCGTGTTCTGGAGCGCGAGACCGAGGATGACCGCCACGGCGCCCGACGTCGCGACCACCCCGCTCAGCGGCAACCCGAGGACGTAGCCCAACGCCGCGACGGCCGCGGCACCGAACACGGCGCCCGCCGCGATGTCATGAAACAGCCGCTGGTTGCGCCACGCACGCGGCAGCAGCAGATGATCGAGCATCAGACTGAACACCAGCGCGCACTGCAGCCACCACGCGACGGCGATTGCCTGGATCGCAAGGCGGTCGAGGCGGTCGGGCGACGACGGCACCGCGAGCGGGCTCACGCCGGTCGAGAACAGCGCATAAGTCAACGCGGCGAACGACGCGCAGCGCCAGATCGCCTTCGTCGTCGAACGGCCGGCCCCAAGCAGCCGCCAGGCAATCAGGTCGGCAAGAACGATCGGCGCGCCGTAGGCGACCGTGTCGGACAGGTTCGGCATGCTGGAATGGGCTGAGGGCGCGCTTCGCGACGGGCGGGGACCCTGCGCCGGCAGTCAGTGGCGTCGCGACAGCGATGAGCGGACAGTCCCCGCGCATGCAATGTAGACGCGCCGGCCGGCCAGGTCCTGTATTCGGCCTGAAATGTTCTGAATGTGCCGTCGGCACACGGGCGCTACGCGTCGCGCGGCGACACCTCGGCCTCGCCCGCCTCGAACCCGAGCGCATGCACGGCCGACCAAGCGTCGTGCGCGACCTGCGTCGGCCGCGACGTATGAGCGAGCGCCGCCGCATACGCGGCCAGCAGCCGCACGCGCGCGTCGGCGTGCTCCGGTGTGTCGTCGAGATCGCGCATCGCGTCGAGCGCCGTGCGCGCCCGTTCGCGACATTCGTCCACGAGCGACAGGTCGAACAGGCACGGAACCGCGACCGCCGCCAGCGCGATGCCGACCTGCACGTCTCCGTTCGGCGAAAACGCCCAGTCAAGCGCCGCACGCAGATTGCCGAGCTCGCGCCGGATCACGTCGAGCCGCGATTCGGCGAGCTGCCCGCCATCGTCGATGGGCGCGAGCCTGAACAGCGTGTGGAAGTAGTTCGCATGCGCAAGCGCCGCGGCCGCGCATTCGCCGTTGTTCTCGAGTTGCTGGAGCGCATAGGCGCGCGTCGTCGTCAGCAGCCGGTAGCGCGGCGCGCCGTGCGTGCTCTCCAGGCTCAGCAGCGATTTCGACACCAGGCCGGCGATCGTGTCGAGCAGGTCCGCGCCGGCCAGCCCCTTCGTGCCGACGATCTCCCGCACCGCGTCGATCGAGAAGCCGTCCCGGAACACGCCGAGCCAGCGCAACAGCAGACGTTCCGCGTCGCCGAGCAGGCGGTAGCTCCAGTCATACATCGCCTGCAACGTCTGATGACGCGGCAACGCCGTGCGAAAACCGCCGGTCAGCAACCGGAAATGGTCGTCGAGATGCGCGGCGAGCACGTCGATGCCGAGCACGGCCGCGCGGGCCGCGGCCAGTTCGATCGCGAGCGGCAGGCCGTCGAGACGCCGGCAGACCGACGCCATCAGCGTCAGGCTGCGTTCGTCGAGCGGAAAGCGCGGGTCGGCGGCGCGGGCGCGCGCCGAGAACAGCTGCACGGCGCTCGCGCCCACGATCGCACGTTCGTCCGCGCCCTCGTCGGGCACCTCGAGCGGCAGAACCGGACACAGTCGCTCGCCCTGGATGCGCAGCGCCTCGCGGCTCGTCGCGAGCACGCGAAGGCCGGCATCCGCCTCGGTCAGCGCGGTCGCGATCCGCGCCGCGGCGTCGAGCAGATGTTCGCAATTGTCGAGCACCAGCAACATCCGCCGATGTGCGACGCTGGCGAGCACCGCCTCGAGCGTCAGCGATCCCGCCGGCTGCGCGAGCTCGAATGCGTCGGCCAGCGCGTCGGGCACGAACTGCGGGCACGCCACCGTGGCGAGCGACACGAACGCGGCGCCGTCCGGAAAGCTCGCCTCGGCGCGCATGGCCGCTTCCAGCGCAACCCGCGTCTTGCCGATGCCGCCGGCGCCGACCAGCGTCACGACGCGTGCGGTGTCGAGCGCGGCCAGGACCTCGGCGACCGTCTGTTCCCGGCCGATGAGTTCCGTCGGGGCCTGCGCCAGCCGCGACGTCGCGGGACGCACGGGCGCCGCGCGCTCGGCTTGCCCGCCCACCAGCCGGTAGCCGCGCCCCGGCACCGTGACGATCAGGTTCCGGTCGCCGCCCAGCGCCTTGCGCAACGCGGCGACATGCACCTGCAGGTTGTTTTCCTCCACGACCGTGTGCGGCCACACGCGCTGCATGATCTCGTCCTTCGATACCAATGCGCCGTTCGCCCGAATCAGGAGTTCGAGAATTTCGAATGCGCGACTGCCGATTCTCAGCAGTTTGCCGTTCGAGCGAATTTCACGTCTGTCGAGAAAGACGTGAAGCGTTCCAATCCGGATCATGTGAATTCTTAATCGTTTCCATTCGTCGATGCCCTGTCGGAAATGACACCGCTACCGTGCCAATGCTACGGCATTCGCTTCGAACAATGATTCAAATTATCAGAACCCAATGAACAAATTTTTTGAATCGATGAAATTCGCGAACACCGCCGACGGGACGGCATTTGTTCTCGCACACGCGCAGGATCTCGCATCACGGCGTCCGGCAGCACCGCCGATACGCGAAATAGTGATTTACCGATGAATTCTTTTCCGGCAGCAAAACCCGGTTATTCCGGCTTCGCTTTGGCAACCCGTCGTTTGCCGTGGCGAATCGAATGAATTGCGTTAATGTTCCGGAAAAGATGACTCGCGGCATTTTGGCGGAACCGATTTCCATCCCGCCGGTCGGGCGATTTTTCCTTTCAGAATGATTCAGGCCGCGCTCAAGACATTCGGCGGCGCGGCGCGAGACGATGGGCACCGGACAACCACCGTCACGCCGCGAGGAGGCGACCATGGGCCACCGTATCGCCGGCATCCTGATTCCCGACAGCGCGATCGCGCGCGAAGCGGCCGCGATCGTGCGGGCCAGCGAGCCTGAACTCCTGTTCCGGCATGCGATGCGCGTGTTCGCGTTTGCATCTGTCATCGGCACGCGTCGCGGCATCGCCTTCGATGCCGAGCTCCTGTACGTCGCCGCGCTATTCCACGACATCGGACTGACCGAAGGCCACCGCGACTCGCACCGGCGCTACGAAATCGACGGCGCGAACGTCGCGCGCGCATTCCTCGGCGGATACGGCGTTGCCGCCGAAGACGCGGCCGAGGTATGGCGCGCGATCGCGCTGCACACGTCCTTCGGCCTTCATCCTCACATGACGCCGCTGACCGCATTGCTCGGCGCCGGCATCGAGACGGATCTCTTCGCGCGCCATCTCGACGAGGTGAGCTGCGCTGAACGCAACGAGATCACGAACGCGTGGCCGCGAGGCCCGTGCTTCAAGGAGTTGTTCCTCGAAGCGCTCGCCGCGGGCACCGCGCATCGCCCCGAAACCGCGTTCGGCAACGTATGCGCCGACGCGCTCGAGCGTTGCGACCCGGACTATCGTCGGACAAATTTCTGCGGCCTGGTGCTCGGGTCGAAATGGGCGGACTGAGCGCGGCCGGCCGTGCCCGTCACGGTCATGAACGGGGCAGTCTGACGATGAACCGGTCCAGCTCGGACGCGAGGATCGCCTCCCGATAGTTCGCGGGGCGCTTGGCGCCGCGCCATTGCGGTTTGTAGATCGCGTCGCCGGTGCGAATCGTCGTGCCGGTCAGCGCGCAGCGCCCGGCGCTGCGCGACTTGGCGCTGATCCAGCGCTGCTCGTCGTAGCGACAGCGCGTCGGATCGCTCCACGATATCAACACCGATGAATCGGTCTGCCGCTCGACCGCGACGATCGCGCATCGGCGGCGCGCATCGCCGCTCGACGCGGGCGGCGCCTCGTCACGATGGCGGCGGCGCGCGGCGTCCGCGTCGCGAAGCTGCGACAACGCATTGCGACTCACTGCGGGCGACGGGTCGAGCAGTGTCATCACGTGTTCCCAGCGATTGAAGGCGTTCATGGCAACGTATCCAGGCAAATGGCGACGGGCCGGACGCATCACACCCGGGCACATCGCGGTCGTCATCCGCCGCCGCGAACTGGCACGATCCGCGACACGATGACCTGACCTTGACGATAGCGGGCCGCCGCTAAAGAGTCTTGATGCCAGGCTTAATTTTTCTGACCGGTCGGTTCATGCGTCGCGCGACACGCGCCGCGGCCGCGTTCATGACAATTCAGCGCGATTTCAGTACAGGACGCGCGGCCGCGCGATAGGCTCCTGTCCGCATTCGTTCGCTACGTTGCGCGCCCGCGGGCGCGAACGCGAACGCATGCCGGCTGCCGGCGCGATCGCCGCAGGCGGGCAGATCCGACCCAACCAACCAGCGCGGCACCGTTCCACCGCACGTTCAAGGAGTTCCCATGCGTCCCGCAGATATCGACGCCGTTCCCTCGGCGCGTCGCCGAGACATGTTGCTGGCCGGCGCGACCGCCGTTGCCGCCGCCACGCTGCCGGCCGCCGCTGCCGCCGCCGCGCCCAAACACGCCGCTTCCGCCCATCAAGGAGCCCATGCGATGAACACGATCACCACGAAAGACGGTACGCAGATTTACTTCAAGGACTGGGGCAGCGGCCGCCCGGTCGTCTTCTCGCACGGCTGGCCGCTGTGCGCCGATGCGTGGGACGCGCAGATGCTGTTCCTCGTGCAGCACGGCTTCCGCGTGATCGCGCACGACCGGCGCGGTCACGGCCGCTCCAGCCAGCCGTCGCAAGGCAACGACATGGACACGTATGCGGACGATCTGGCGGCGCTGATGAATGCGCTGGACCTGCGCGAAGCCACGCTCGTCGGCCACTCCACCGGCGGCGGCGAAGTCGCGCACTACATCGGGCGCCACGGCACGAAGCGCGTGTCGAAGGCCGTGCTGATCGGCGCGGTTCCGCCGCAGATGGTGAAATCGGCGTCCAACCCGGGCGGCCTGCCGATGGACGTATTCGACGGCATCCGCAAGAACGTCGCCGAAAACCGTTCGCAGTTCTACAAGGATCTCGCCGTGCCGTTCTTCGGCTACAACCGCCCGAACGCCAAGGCGTCGCAAGGTACGATCGACGCATTCTGGGCGCAGGGCATGATGGGCGGCGTGCACGGCCAGTATCTGTGCATCAAGGAATTCTCCGAGGTCGACTACACCGAGGACCTGAAGAAGATCGACGTCCCGACGCTGATCCTGCACGGCGACGACGACCAGATCGTGCCGATCGACGATTCGGCGCGGTTGTCCGCGAAGATCGTGAAGCACGCGCAGCTGAAGGTAATTCCCGGCGGATCGCACGGGATGTGCGTCGTCAATGCCGATCTGATCAATGCCGAACTGCTCGCGTTCCTGAAGGCGTAAGCGTCGCGGCACGGCGCGTCCGGCCGTTGCGCCGGCGCGCTTCAGCACGATTCAGGATTTTTCAGGCCGGCACCATCTCGTTGCGGCGAGCGCGATCGCGAAGATCGTCGCTGCGCGATGGCGGGTGCTTACGGCGCGCGCGCCGGCCTGAGCAGCATGCCGATCATCACCCCCGCAACCGCAACCGCCATCGCGACCCGGAAATTGTCGGCCAGCGCGAGCGTGGTCGCCTGGACCCGGACCGCCCGGTCGAGCAGCGCATAGGCCGCCTGGTCGCCTGCCGCGAAGGTGGCGCCGTGCGACACGAGTGACGCCGCGCCGGCCCGCAGGCGGTCGAGCGTTTGCGGATCCGACAGCGTGACATGCAGACCGACGAGATTCGAATGGGTAGCTTCCATGATGCGCTGGATCACCGCGATCGACGTCGTGCCGAGCTGCCCGCTCAGCAGGCGCGTCGTCTGCACGACGGCGCCGAACGTCAGCGCGTGCTCGGCCGTCACGTGCTTGCCGAAGAAGTAGATGACCGACGTGAGCGCCATCGTCTGCCCGAGCGCCTGGAGCAACTGCGACGGGATGAAATCGGGTTCGGCCCAGGCGGACGTGAGACGCGCGCCGAGCGCGAACGCAACCGCCACCATCAGGAAGCCGGCCACGATCAGCCGGCGCGGATCGACACGCTGCAGCAGCCACGCGACGCACGGCGCGAACAGCAGTTGCGGAATCGCGATCCAGCGCAGCGTATCGCCGATCTGCAGCGGACGCAGCCCGTAGGTGCTCGCGAGAAATACCGACGGGATGAAGCTCGTATTGAGCACGGTAAAGCGCACGAGGCCGACGAGCACGATCAGCCATGCGATGTTGGGCCGCGCGAGGTAGCCGAGATCGATCCCGGCCCGCCGGGACGTGAGCTCGTGAATCAGGAACGCGGCAACCATCAGGATGCCGATGCACAGCAGCGCGACGATCAACGGCGACTGGAACCAGAACAGCCGTTCGCCCTGATCGAGCGCGATGCACAGGCACGTGAATCCGCCGGCGCCGAGCAGCATGCCGCGTGCGTCCATACCGGACGCGAAACGCTTGATCGGCTCGTTCGACAGCGACAGCAGCAGGCACACGATGAACGGAAGCGTCAGCAGCGCGTTCTGCCAGAACAGCCAGCGCCAGCTCAAATGTTCGCTGTACCAACCTTCGAGCGTCGCAGACAGGTTCAGCGACATCTCGAGGTTCATCGCATACGCGGCGATGCCGAACGGAATGAGCCGCGGCGGCAGCGTGCGGACGACGAAGCCGACGGTCAGCGGCACGAACACGCCGGACGCGAAGCCGGCGAGGCTCTGGAACACGATGAACGTGCCGAAGTTCGTGCACAGCGGCAGCACGCTTTCGACGACGAGAAACACCGACGCGCCCGCCAGCAGCACGCGGCGCGTGCCGAACACGAAGGCCGCCGCGATCGCGAGCGGGCCGACGAACATCTGCGATGCGGTGAACGCCGTGTTGATCCACGCGCCTTCGTCGAACCCGACGCCGAGCGCGCCGCGCACGTCGGCGAGCCCGAGCGACGTGATGCGCGACGTCAGCGTCGCGATGATCGCGCCGAGCAGCACGGACGCGATCGCGGCGATCGAACGAAACGTCGGTATGTCGGTGGCTGGCGCGGCGGCCGGCCCCGGTGTCGCGCCGCCGGGGGCGAACGTGGTGTTCATCGTCGAGTGGTTTCCACACATGAGGCTCGCGCAAGCATAGCGCGATGCGAAAAAAATCGTCTGTTCGATGGAGTATCCCGACCATGACCCCGAACCCGCCGGACGCACCGTCCCCGCCCGCCGCGCGCTCACGCAAGTGGCCGATCGTCCTGATCGCCGGTTGTGCACTGCTGCTCGTCGCGCTGCTCGTCTACGAATTCGATGCGCATGAGCGCGGCACCGACGACGCCTACGTGACAGGGCACCTGCACGTGATCTCGCCGCGCGTGGCGGGCACCGTCGAGCGCGTGCTGGTGGACGACAACCGCTTCGTGCACGCGGGCGAGCCGCTCGTCCGCCTCGACCCGCGCGACTTCGACGTGCGCGTCGCGCTGCAGCGGGCGCGCGTCGCGCAGGCACATGCCGACGCGAGCCGCGCGAAGGCGCTGGTCGAGCAAGCCGAGGCGACGCGCGTGTCGGCGCATGCGGACGCCGAGAAGGCCGAACTCGATTACGCACGCGCACGCGAGCTGACGCGCGAAACGCCGCGCGGGTTGTCGCAGCAGGAATTCGATGCGGCCAACGCGGCGCGCACTTCCGCCCGCGCGCGCGTCGCCGCGGCCGACGCGCAGCAGCGCGGCGCGCAGGCCGCGTGGCAGGCCGCCGCCGCCGTGTCGAACCAGAACGACGCCGAGCTGCGCGACGCGGAGCTTCAGTTGCAATACACGACGGTCGTCGCACCGTCGGACGGCTACGTCGGCAAGAAAACCGTCGAGACCGGCGAACACGTCGCGCCCGGCCAGGCGCTGCTGACGCTCGTCGAGCCGCACCCGTGGGTGGTCGCGAACTTTCGCGAGACCCAGCTGCGGCACGTGCGCACCGGCGACGTCGTGCAGTTGCGCTTCGACGCGCTGCCGGACCGGACCTTCAGCGGACACGTCGACAGCCTGTCGCCCGCGACCGGCGGACAGTTTGCCCTGTTGCCGCCCGACAATGCGACCGGCAACTTCACGAAGGTCACGCAGCGGGTGCCCGTCAAGATCCTGCTCGACGGCCAGGCGTCGAGCGAGCCGCGCATCCGGCCCGGCCTGTCGGTCGTCGTCACGCTGCAGCGCGAGCGCACTCGGCCATGATCCGCATCGCCGCCCTGTTCGCCGCCGGCTTGCTCAGCGCGTGCACGATCGCGCCGCGGCCGCTCGCGCCCGTGCCGGTCGGGTCCGACCGGTTTCGCCACGCGGATGCGGCGCACGAGCCCGCACCGCCGCTCGCCGAGTGGCCCGCGTGGTTCGACGCACCGCCGCTCGTCGCGCTCGTCGATGCCGCGCTCGCCGGCAATCCCGACATCCGCGCCGCCGCGGCGCGCGTCGATCAGGCGCAGGCGCTGCTCGGCGTGCGCGAAGCCGCGTTGGCGCCCACCGTCGGCGTCGCGCCGTCGTTCAGCCGCGCGCGCGTGTCGGGCACGGTTGACAACGCATTGCCGAAACGCACGATGCACAACTGGTCGGTGCCGTTCAACGCGAGCTACGAAGTCGATCTGTGGGGGCGCCTGCGCGGCGACGCCGAGATCGGCCGGCAGAACGTGCTGCAGGCGGATGCCGATCGCGCGGCGGTGCGCCTGCGCGTCGCGACCGAGGTCGCGGCCGACTACCTGACGCTCCATTTCGTCGAACAGGATCTCGCGACGCTCGCGCGCGCGATCGAGCTGCGGCGCACCGCGCTCGACGTGATCGCCGCGCGCGTGCGGGCCGGCGCGGCGAGCGATCTCGACGCGCTGCGCGCGTCGGCCGATCTCGATACGGCACGCGCCGATCTCGCGGACAGCAGGCGACTGCGCGAAAACCTCGTCGACGCGCTCGCCGTGCTGACCGGCGTGTCGCCGACCGCATTCGCCGTCGCGCCGACCGCATCTGCCGTTCGCGTACCGGACGTGCCGCCCGGCCTGCCGTCGACCCTGCTCGCGCAACGGCCGGACGTCTACGCGGCCGCGCGCCGTGTCGACGCGGCATCGCTCGATATCGGCGTCGCCCGCACCGCGTGGCTGCCGACCTTGACGCTGACCGCGCAGGGCGGTTTTGCCAGCCGCGATCTCGGCACGTTTCTCGATCGCAACAGTTCGCTGTGGGGACTCGGTGCGAGTGTCGCCGAAACGCTGTTCGACGGCGGCAAGCGCGACGCCGCGGTGGCCGCCGCGACGGCGGGCGCCGACGTCGCCGACGCGAACTATCGCGCGACCGCGCTCGGCGCGCTGCGCGAGGTTCAGGATGCGCTCAACGACATCGCCGCGCAGAAGGAGCGGATCGTGCGCTACGACGGCGCGGCGCGCGCCACCGAGGCGGCGGCGCGTTTGTCGCTGAGCCGTTACGCGCACGGCTACGTCAGCTATCTGGAAGTCATCGACGCGGACCGCGATGCATTGAGCGCGCAGCGCCAGCTGATTCACAGCCGCCAGGCGCTGGCCATCGCGACGGTCGGTCTCGTGCGCGCGCTGGGCGGCGGGTGGACGCCGCCGGCGTCGGCGCCGGCGGGCGACGCGCATCGCGCCGGGCTGTTCTGAAGATGCCTGAACGTGCGTTGCGCCGTCGCTGGCGCGCGCCGATGCCGTCGCGTCGAACGGGCCGGCGCGCCCGCTCAGTCGCCCGCGCCGGCCGGACGCACACCGAGCGCCTCGGCCTGGCGCACGAGATCCGGCAGCGTGCGGACCTGCATCTTCTTCATCACCTGCGCACGATGCACCTTCACTGTGATTTCCTGCAGCCCGAGATTCGACGCGATCTGCTTGTTCATCAGGCCCGCGATCACGTGGCTCATGACCTCGCGTTCGCGCGGCGTCAACGATGCATAAGCCTGCCGCACCGCATCCAGCGCTCGCTCGCGAACGAGGCGTTCGCCGTCGCGGGCCAGCGCGCGGCCGACCGCATCGAGCATCGTCTCGTCGTCGAACGGCTTCGTCAGGAAATCGAGCGCGCCGCCCTTCATGGCCTTCACGGTGGTCGGTACGTCGCCGTAACCCGTCATGAACAGGATCGGCACGTTCAGGCCCGCGCGCACCGCTTCCTCCTGAACGGCGAGCCCGCTCTCGTCGGCAAGACGCACGTCGAGGATCAGGCAGCTCGGCACGTCGGGCCGCTCGAAGGCGAGGAACGCGCGCGACGTCGCGAACGTCTCGACGCGAAATCCCGCCGAGCGCAACAGCGCGCTCAGTGCGCGCCGCAGCGTTTCGTCGTCGTCGACCACATAGACGATCGGCGCAGGATCGCCCGCGCTCTGGTTGCGGTTCGAAGTCATATCCGGCGTGCTCGCCATCGCATTCCCTGAGTAGTCATCCGCTTCATTATCGAATGATAAACCGAGAAAAATTCGGGCGGCTACGCCTGAACGCGCGACGTGACGGCCGGTGGGCCGATCAAGCGGGCGGTGCGCCGGATGCGACCTGATCGATCAGGTTGAGCATGTCGTCAGATGGAAACGGCTTGCGCAGGAACGCGACCGCGCCTTGCGCGAGCGCCCGGCGGACCGACTCGTCGTCGCCGTGCGCCGACATCAGGATGACCGGAAGCGCCGCGTTGCGTTGTGCCAGCAGGCGCTGGACGTCGAGACCGCCCATCCCTTTCATCTTCAGGTCGAGCAGCACGCACGCCGCGTCGTCCAGCGGGCCGGCCGCGAGGAATTCCTCGCCAGACGGGAACGGCAATGCGGTATGGCCCGCCGATTTCAGCAGGCTGACAAGACTCTTTCGGACCGACGCATCGTCATCGATGATGCAAACAAGGGCCATGAAATAAGAACCGGAAAATTGTGTCAGTCGAGAACATCGCCGTGCGGCCCGGGGTTCACGCCCACGACCCGGCAAGCAGCATGGGTTGCGCCGACGCGTCGGCCGGCGCGGGGTGCGGCGTGTTCGCGATCGCGTCGGCCGCGAACGACGCGCACCGCGCATGGAGGCGCCCGGCCTCGCCCGACTCCGCCAGTTTCTCGAGCGCGTATGCGCGCACGACCTCGAGCAGCGAGTAACGCTTCGACAGCCCGACCGAATGGACGACCAGAAGCGATTTCGATGCAAGGCCGACGAGCGCGTCCAGCACCTCCTCCGAACCCAGTTCGTCACAGGCGGCGAGCGCGCAGGCCGCGTCGAGCCGGAACGCATCCGGAAACACCGCGAGACGGCACAGCACCGTGCGCTCCATGTCGTCGAGCAACCGGTAGCTCCACTCGATGGTGGCCCTGAGGGTCTGCTGCCGCGGGTGGGCCGTGCGCAGGCCGCCGGACAGCGACAGCACGGACTTGTCGAGATCCGCCGCCAGCCCCTGGATGCCGAGCGATGCGACACGGGCCGCCCCGAGCTCGAGCGCGAGCGGCAGGCCGCTCAGGCGGCGGCAGATGGTCGCGATCGCGTCGAGGGTCTTCGCATCGCACGGAAGGTCCGTCCCCATCGCACGCGCGCGCGCCAGGAACATCCGGACCGCGCCGCTCGCGACGATATCGCCGGCGTTCGCGCCGGCCGGCGGCACCGACAGCGGACCGACGCGATAGACCCGCTCGCCCGCGACGCGCAACGGCTCCCGGCTCGTCACGACGAGTATCGCGCCAGGATTCGCGTCCGCGATCGCTTCGCTCAGATCCGCCAGATCGTCGACGTACGGCTCGGCGTTGTCGAACACCAGCACGACGCGCTGCTCGCCGATCGCCCGCACGACATCGGCGGGCCCCGCGGTCGCGCCGCCCGGCAGGTCGAGCGCGCCCAGCACCGCGGATGCCGGCGTCGCGCCGGCCTGCAGGCCGGCCAGATCGACCCGGGCCATCTCGATCCCGCGCGCCGCCGACCAGGCCGTCGCGACCTCCAGCGCCAGATGCGTCTTGCCGACGCCGCCGGGGCCGACCAGCGTGACGAGCGCCTCGCGCTCGAGCAGCTCGTGCAGCTCGGCCGCTTCCGTCTCACGACCAATCATCGGACATTTGCGCGGCGCGGCGCTCGTGCGGGCCGCGCCCGCCGATTCGAAGGCGATCGGCAGGCGATCGTCATGCGTCCGGTCCGCCGGTGGCGCGAGCCGGTAGCCGCGACCCGATTCGGTCCGGATCCACCCGTGCTTGCCGCCGAACAGCTTGCGCAGCGTCGAGATGTGAACCTGGATGTTGTTCTCGACCACGACCGTGTGCGGCCACACGGCCTGCATGATCTCGTCCTTCGACACCAGCCGGCCGGCCGCCTTCACCAGCAGCTCGAGGATCTCGAATGCCCGGGCGCCGATATACCGGGGCTGCCCGTCGACGCAGACCTCGCGGCATTCAAGGGAAACCGTCACCTGCCCGAACGTGTACATGATCCGCACTCGCTTATGCTGCGTGGCACCTTGCGCCGCCTCGCGAGACGACGCACTCCTGGGTTGCCCGTCCGGCCGTGCCAAGGCAGGCCGGAAGGCTCGACCGTATCGTAGGTCGCAACCGGCGCCGCGAACATTATCCATAGGTTTAGTCCGGCATGGGCCGGTCCCCGGGGCGCAGGGGGTCCTGCAAAATCCGCCGGGCTGTCGGACAATGCACGGGTCGCCGCCCGGACGTGCGCGACCGAGCCCGGCCGATCCCGCATCGCGAGCCGTTTCCGACCTGCTCCACCCAGCCTGCCCCAACCGTGAATCAGCCCTTGCGTGACCCGGACGACTTGAATCGAATGGATGCCGACTGGCTCGCGCGCGCCCGCCTGTCGAACGTGGTGCGCTCGGGCGACGTCCTGACGTTCGACCTGACCGACGCTGCAACGGGGGATGTGTGGTCGGCGTGCCAGACCGGCTGGGTATCCGATCAGCGCTGCCGGCAGTTCGAGCAGGAATACGCGTTGGCCGGGCTCCTGGAACCGGCCCGGGCGCTCACGCCGACGGCGCTGATCCGCGCGGCCGACGGCCCGGTGCTCGTCTATCCGCGCCTGGACGTGCGTGCGTTCGACACGCTGACGGACGGGCGACTACCGCTCGACGTCTTCCTCGAAAGCGCGATCGGCGCCGCACGCGCGCTCGGCGAACTGCATCGGCACGGCTGGCTGCACGGCGATCTCCAGCCGGCCAGTTTCGTCATCGCACCGGACGGCACGGTCATGCTCCGCGCGTTCGCCCATGCCCGGGAGCGCGGCACGAAAAAAGCGGCGGCGGGCACGATGCGCACGGATTTCGCCGCATACGCGGCGCCGGAAGTCTCGGAAGGCGCATCCGTCGACGAGCGTGCCGACCTGTACGCGTTCGGCATCACGCTGTTCCGCCTGCTGACCGGCGCGATGCCGTACAAGGCCGCGTCGACGTCCGATTGGGTCCACGCGCACGTCGCGATACAACCGTCGCCGCCCGCGGCGTTTCGCGGCGACGTGCCCGCCATCCTGAACGATCTGATCCTGAAGCTGATCGCCAAGGAGCCCGCCGATCGCTACCCGTCCTGTGAAACGGTGCAGCACGATCTCGAGCGGATCCTGCACGACTGGCGGGCAGCGGGCCGCGTCGAGCCCTTCGCGCTCGGCGGCCGCGATCCGTTCGCCGGTCTGCACGCGCCCGACCTGCCGGTCGGCCGCGACGCTGAAATTCACGTGCTCGAGGGGAGCCTGGACGCCGTCATGCGCACCGGCGAGACGGCCGTCGTCCTGATCGACGGGCCGGCCGGTGTCGGCAAGACCGCGCTCGCCGAACACTTCATCCGCCATGCGCGCGCGGCGTCCGACACCGCCTGGTGCACGTCGGCCAAGGTCGATCAGTTCCAGCCCGCGCGGCCGTATGCGCCCGTGCTGCAGGCATTGCGCGCGCTGTTCGGCAGCGCGCTGGCCAGGCGCGACGACGAAATCGCGGTGATCGCCGCGCGGCTGCGCGACCGCGTGGGCCGTCAGGCCAGCGTCCTTTCCGCGATCTTCCCGGAAACCGCGTGGCTCCTCGATGTCGAGCCCGTCGCGTTCGACCACACCGATGCGATTCCGGCATTTCATCTCTGCCAGATCGTCGTGAATGCATTCCGCGCGTTCGCGGCGCCGGCCGAACCGCTCGTCATGACGCTGGACGACATCCAGTGGGCCGATGACGCGACGCTCGCGTTTCTCGCATCGATCGTGCTCGATCCGCCGGCGCATTTCTGCATCGTCGCCGGTTACCGGAGCGGGCCGTCGCACGACTACCCGCCGGCGTTCCGTCGCTTCCTCCAGCAGATCGATCGCGGCCGCCTGTCGTCGTTGACGCTCGCGCCGCTCGGCGCGCCCGACGTCACGCGCATGCTGTCCGGCATGCTCGGGGAAGCGCCGGACCGATTGTCCGGGCTCGGCGACATCGTGCATCGCAGGACGGGCGGCAATCCCTTCCACATCCAGCAGCTGCTGCGCACGCTAATCGACGAGCAGCTGCTCGGCTACGATCCGGTGCGGCAAACGTGGCAATGGAACGCGGGCGACATCGACGCGCACCACCAGACCGAGAATGTCGTGAGCCTGCTCGCGATCCGGATGCAGCGCTTGCCGCATGAGTCGAGAACGCTGCTGGCGCTGATGGCCTGTATCGGCATCGACACCGACGAAGCGCTGTTGCGCGCCGCCGCCGGCAAGACGCTGGCCGAACTCCGCTTCTGGCTGGACCCGGCGCGCCAGATGGGCCTCGTGTCGCTCTCCGGCGACCGCTGGCGCTTCACGCACGATCGCATCCTCGAGGCCGTCTACGCGCTCACGGGGAGCCCGGAGCGCGCGCTGCGCCACGCCCGGATCGCCGCCGCGATGCTGGCACGCGCGAACGCGCCGTCGCCCGAATCCTTGCTCGCGCTCGCTGCCCAGATCGAACTGGCGAAAGACGTGCCGCTCGACGACGCGCTCGCGCTTGCGTTCGCGGGCGCGCTGACCGACGCCGCGGCGGCCGCCGCCACGGCCGCCGCGCGCGATCGCGCGTTGTCGTTCCTGGCGCTGGCGCAATCGTTGCTCGGCCCGCATGCGTGGTCGCGACACTACGGTCTCGCAAGCCGGATCGGCATACTGCGCGGCGGCCTGCTGCTCGCGATCGGCGAAACCGCGCAGGCGGCCGACGCGATCGACATGCTCATGGCGCGGACGCGCACGCCCGCCGACCGGGCCGAGGCGCATCGGCTGAAGGCCGCGCAGCTCACGGTCGAGTCGCACTACCGGCAAGCCATCGACGTCGCGCTGGCCGGGCTGGCGCTGCTCGGCGTCGAGCTGCCCGCCGAGCCGGCCGAGGCCGATCTCGCGGCGGCCTGCGAGGCCGTGCACACGGCGCTCGACGGCCGCGCCATCGCCGATCTGGTCGACCTGCCCATGATGACCGACACGCGCGTCGAAGCCGCGATGGCGCTGCTGACCGCGCTCGAAGCCGCGATGTTCTATCCGAGCGGCGGGCTGATGCTGCTGCATTTCGCGACGATGGTGCGGCTGACGCTGCGCCACGGTGTCACCGCCGCGTCGGTGCAGGGGCTCGCGTGGTACGGCGTCAGCATCGCCGAGCATCACGACGCGTATAAAGACGGCTTCGAATTCGCCAAGGTCGCGCTCGCGCTGGTCGATCGCCACGGCTTCGAGCGCTATCGCTCCGCCACGCTGATCGCGCTCGACCAGGTGAGCGTCTGGACGCAGCCGCTGTCCTACGCACTCGAACGCGCACGCGATGCGAAAGCGGCGGGCAATGCGAGCGCCGAGCTGCGCTGGATGTGCTACAGCTGCAACCACATCGTCAGCGATCTGCTGTCGATGGGTGAAGCGCTGCCCACGATCCGCGACGAAATCGACCCGCTGCTGGAAATCGCGCGCGGCACGCACTACGACGACATCGTCGACCTCGTCTCCACCCAATCGGAATTCATCGACGCGCTGCAGTTCGGCCAGGACCGGCGGATCGGCACGTGGCGGACCCGCGCGTCGACCCGGACCCCGATGTCGGTCCTCGCGTTCTGGACCGACGTGCTCGTCGGCCAGGCGGCGTTCATCTTCGGCGATGCGGCGACGGCACGCGCATCGCTCGAGGCGGCCGCATCGAGTGCGTGGTCGACGCCCGCGCACATCATGCTTGCCGATTTCCACCTGTTCAGCGTGCTGGCCGGCATCGCCGCCGACGACGGCGCAACGCGGCCCGATCGCCTGCTCGAGCGCTTCGCGCCGCAGCGTGCCAGATTCGCGGCGTGGAGCGAGCGAAATCCGGGTACGTTTCTCAACAAGCTCGCGCTGATCGACGCCGAATTCGCGCGCGTACGCGGCGAGCATGTCGTCGCGATGCAGCAGTACGAAACGTCCGCCGGCCTCGCGGCGGAACGCGGTTTCGTGCACGAACAGGCGCTCGCGCACGAACGGGCCGCGGAGCATGCCGCGTCGCTCGGGCTCGCCGGCCACGCCCGCCATCAGTTGCGGCTCGCCCATGCGTGCTACCGGCGCTGGGGCGCGACCGGCAAGACCCTTGCGATGGAAGCGCAGCATCCGTTCCTCGTGATGGATGCGTCGCCGGGCGGCCCGGCCGCGCCCGCGTGCGAGGATCTCGATTTCGCGCTCGCGATGCGTGTGGCCCACTCGCTGTCCGAGGAAATCGTGCTGGAGCGCCTGATCCAGACGCTGATGCGCAACATGCTCGTGTACGCCGGCGCGCGTCATGGCCTGCTGCTGCTCGCCCGGCGCGACCGGCTGACCATCGAGGCGGTGGCGCGCATCGCGGGCAGCGACGTGATCGTCGACATCGCCCGCGGCGAACCGACCGAACAGGACGTGCCGCTGTCGATCCTGAACACCGTTGCGCGGACGCGCAAGCCGATCGTGCTCGCGAATGCGCAGCGCGATGGCGTTCCCGACCACGTCGACAGCCTGCGCGCGCACCCGACGCGCTCGTTGTTCTGCCTGCCGCTATTGAAACAGGGCACGCTGATCGGCGTGCTGTATCTCGAGAATGCACTGAGCAACGGCGTGTTCTCGCCGCGGCGCATCGCGATGCTGGAAGTGCTCGCACCGCAGGCTGCCAACGCGCTCGAATCCGCGCGGCTCTATGCGGAACTGATCGACGAGAACGCCCGCCGGGTCGAGACCGAGGCCGAGCTGCGGCACGCGCGCACCGAGCTCGCGCGCACCGCGCACATGACGGTGATGGGCGAACTGGCCGCATCGATCGCGCACGAGATCAATCAGCCGCTGACGAGCATCGTGTCGAGCGTCGGCGCATGCCTGCGCTGGTTACGCGGCCCGCAACCCGATCTCGGCGAGGCGCTCGCGAGTCTCGAGGACATCCGTGCGTCCGGCGTGCGTGCGGCCGACATCGTCCGCGCGTTGCGATCGCTCGCGCGCCAGGCACCGCCCGCGCTCGCGCCCGTCGCGATCGACGACCTGATTCGCGACATGCTGCGTCTCACCGAGACGGAAATCGACGCGAAGCATGTGGTGCTGCGCGTCGACCTGCACTGCGACGGCGTGCACGCGATGGCCGACCGCACCCAGATTCAGCAGGTGATCCTGAACCTCGTCACCAATGCACTCGACGCGATGGACGGACTCATCGCGCCGCGCGAACTCGAAATCACATCGCAGGTCGGCGACGGCCACGCGGTCGTCCGCATTGCCGATCGCGGCGCCGGCATCGACGCGGACATCGCGAACCAGATCTTCGACCCGTTCTTCACGACGAAATCGCACGGCATGGGGATGGGCCTCGCGATCTGCCGCTCGATCATCGAAGCGCATGGCGGCACGCTCGAGGCCGCGCCACGCGACGGGCACGGTACCGTCATGACGTTCCGGCTGCCGGTGTCGACGCCGCGCTGATATCGGCGGCAAACGCATGGCTCGGGTTCAGCCCTGACGGTGCGCGTCCTCGCTCAGGAATCGATGGACGAAGGTCACGGCCATCGCCCCCTCGCCGACCGCCGACGCCACCCGCTTGACCGAACCCGACCGGACGTCGCCCGCCGCGAACGAACCCGGCACGCTCGTTTCCAGAAAGTACGGCCGGCGCTCGAGCGGCCACACACGCTCGAATGCCGGACAGTCGTAAAGATCGCTGCCGGTGACCAGATAACCGCCCTCGTTGCGGATGATGCTCGTATCCCTTGCCCATTCGGTGTTCGGCGCACCGCCGATGCAGACGAACAGGTGCGTGGCCGGCAGCACTTCCCGCGTGCCGTCTTCCGTGCGCAGCACGATCGCCTCGAGTCGATCGTCGCCCTGCAGCGCGTCGACGGTCGTGCCGTAGCGGACGGTCACGTTCGGCATGCGTTCGATCCGGTCGATCAGATAGCGCGACAGCGTCGCCGCGAGCGACGCACCGCGGACGATCATCGTGACTTCGCGTGCGTGCCGTGCGAAGTTCATCACGGCCTGGCCGGCCGAATTTCCGCCGCCGACGATGAACACGTGCTTGCCCTCGCACATCGACGCTTCGCTCGATCCCGCGCCGTAGAACAGGCCTGCGTTGAGAAACTGCTGTTCGTCCGGCAAACCGAGGCTGCGGTATTCGATGCCGGTCGCACAGATATTCGCGCGCGCGGTCAGGATCGAGCCGTCGGCCAGGTCGACGCGAATCTTGCCGTCGACGAACGTCGCATGCACGCCCTCGCGCATCATCAGCAGCTCGACGCCGAACTTGACCGCCTGCTGGCGCGCACGCTCGGTCAGTTCGGCGCCCGGTATGCCGTCCGGGAAGCCCATGTAGTTCTCGATCAGCGAACTGGTCCCCGCCTGTCCGCCGACCGCATCGCGCTCGATCACGACGGCCCGCAGCCCTTCCGACGCCGCATAGACAGCGGCCGACAAGCCCGCCGGGCCGGCGCCGTAGATCGACACGTCGTACTCGACGAAGCGCGGCCGGGCGACCCAGCCGAGCTTGGCGGCGATCTCCGGCAGCGTCGGCTGGTAGAGGCACGTGCCGTCCGGAAAGACGACGGCCGGCAGCCGGATGTCGCGCAGCGGCGCGATGCCCAGCTCGCGCATGCAGTCGGTGTCGGACGTCAGCTCGCACCACGCGTACTTGACCACGCCGCGCTTCAGGAAGTCGCGAATTGCGTAGGCCTCCTTTCTGTTCGGCAAACCGATGACCTTGACCTGCTGAGACTGCGTCATGAAACCTCCAGGTGACCGCGGTGCCGTATTTCATGTCGGCCGTACTTGCGACTGTACGTCGTCATCGCCTTCACGCCGCCGCGCTTCATAAGAATTAAGGTCCGCTCGCACCGCGACCGTCCACAATGAAGCCTGTCCACCTCCGCTCGCAGCTTCGTGCCGGCCGCGCTGCGAGCGCTCTGCGGCGCCGGCATCGGAGCGAAAGATGGCCACGACCTGCACTCACCTCGGCGAAGCACGCGTGCTGAACACGGACAAGGACTACTGCGAGGAATGCGTGAAGTCCGGCAGCCGGTGGGTGCATTTGCGCCTGTGCCTGAGCTGCGGGCAGGTCGGTTGTTGCGACTCGTCGCCGAATCGCCATGCGAGCCGGCATTTCCACGAAACCGGCCACCCGCTCGCCCGTTCGATCGAGCCGGGCGAGCGCTGGGTATGGTGCTACGCGGACGACGTCATGGCCGGCGAGATCGCGTCGTAACGCATCGCGTGGCGGCATCCGGCACCTTTTCCGACCACGGGTAAACACCGCTCGATCGCGGCTTTGTCCTGCCGATCTTTTCCACTAGAATTTATCGAACGATAACTTATCGCCCGATAAACACGAGGTGTCCCATGCCTGTATCCAGACTCGCGCACTACTCGATCCGCACGCTCGACCTCGAAAAATCGTGCCGGTTCTATGAACGCGTGCTCGGCTTCAAACGCGGCTATCGCCCGCCGTTCGACTTTCCGGGCGCGTGGCTCTACAAGGGCGGCGACGAAGCCGACTACGGAATCG
The DNA here is from genome assembly GCF_902833195.1 of Burkholderia sp. BCC1638. Taxonomy (NCBI): domain Bacteria; kingdom Pseudomonadati; phylum Pseudomonadota; class Betaproteobacteria; order Burkholderiales; family Burkholderiaceae; genus Burkholderia; species Burkholderia sp. BCC1638. Next base: position 35,446 of record NZ_CADFEC010000038.1, on the reverse strand, counting down.
TTCACATCATCGGCGTCGATCCGGCCAACCCGGACGGGCTCGCGGCCTATCTCGGCGACAAGGCGCTGTCGGCCAGCGGCACGGGCACCGTCGATCACATCGCGTTCCTCGCGACCGGCGTCGAGGCGACGTGGCATACGCTGCGCGCCGAGAACATCCCGTGGCGCGACCGCACGGTGCCGAGCCTCGGGCTGCACCAGGTCTTCATCGAGGATCCGTCCGGCGTGACGATCGAACTCAACTTCCCTGCCGCCGAGGTCGAGGGCCTGGCGCTTCCCGACGCGGCCGCAGCGGCCCGCGCATCCATCGGAGACTGACATGAACGACGTCACTTCAACCCACCGCAAGGCCGTCATCGTCGGCGGCTCGCTGGGCGGCCTGTTCGCCGCGAACCTCCTGCTGCGCAACGGCTGGGACGTGGACGTGTACGAGCGGGTGCCCGAGGCGCTGTCGGGCCGCGGCGCCGGCATCGTCACGCATCCGGAACTGTTCGACGTGATGCGCGCCGCGGGCGTGCGCATCGACGAATCGATCGGCGTCAAGGTCGAGTCGCGCATCACGCTGTCGCAGGACGGCGCCGTGGCGTCGGCGCGCCGGCTGCCGCAGACGCTTACCGCGTGGAGCAAGATGTATCACGTGCTGCGCGCGGCGCTGCCTGATCAGCACTATCACCCGGGCGCCGTCGTGACCGACGTCTCGGACGGCCCGGCGCACGCGTCCGTCACGCTGTCCGACGGCTCGATCGTGCACGCCGACCTCGTCGTCGCGGCCGACGGATTCCGCTCCGCGATTCGCGAATGGCTCGTGCCGGACGCACGGCTTCAATACGCGGGCTACGTCGCGTGGCGCGGGCTGGTCGACGAAGCCGCGCTGTCGGACGCAACCCACGCGACCCTGTTCGACAAGTTCGCATTCGGCCTGCCGCCGCGCGAACAGATCCTCGGCTATCCGGTCGCCGGCCAGGGCAACAGCACGCTGCCCGGCGAGCGCCGCTACAACTTCGTCTGGTATCGCGCGACGAGCGAGGAAATCGACCTCCCGAACCTGCTGACCGACGAGACCGGCAAGCTGTGGGCGGGCGGCATTCCGCCGACGCTGATCCGGCGCGACGTCCTCGCCGATCTCGAGGACGCGGCCCACGCGCTGCTCGCGCCGCAGTTCGCGGAAGTCGTGTCGCGCGCGACGCAGCCGCTGTTCCAGCCGATCTACGACCTCGAAGTGCCACGCATGGCGTTCGGCCGGATCGCGCTGCTCGGCGATGCCGCGTTCGTCGCGCGGCCGCATTGCGGAATGGGCGTCACCAAGGCCGCCGGCGATGCGCTCGCGCTCGTCGAGTCACTCGCCACGCGCGCCGACACGCTCGACGCACTGAGCGAATACAGCGAAACGCGCACGGCGTTCGGCGCCGCGATCGTGCAGCACGCGCGCCATCTCGGCGCCTACATGCAGGCGCAACTGAAAAACGACACCGAGCGCGAAATGGCCGAGCGCTATCGAACGCCGGAAGTCGTGATGCGGGAAACCGCCGTGCCGCCGCACGTCTGAGCCCGGCAACGGCGGACGCCGCGCACGACACGCGCGACGCTCACGCCCCGCCACGACATTCGATCCATCGAGGAGACACCGTGAACCACACGCTTCCGGCCACCGCCGGCACCGCGCCCGATCCGGACTCGCCGGCGCAGGCCCCGCATCCGCTGCTGCGCGATGCCCGTTTTCGCACGCTCGTCAGGCGCAGAAGGCTGCTCGCCTGGTCGCTGACGCTCGTCATGCTCGCCCTGTATTTCGCGTTCATCCTGACGCTGGCGTTTTCGCCGACGCTGCTCGGCCAGCCGATCATGCCGGGCCGGCCGACGCCGTGGGGCATCCCGGTCGGCTTCGGCATGTTCGTCGTCACGTTCGCGCTGGTCGCGCTGTACGTGTTCCAGGCCAACTCGGTCCACGACGCGCTCGTCGCGTCCATTCGTGACGGAGACGCGCAATGAAACGCCTGCTCCTCGCATCGATCGCCGCCGTCGGCGCGGCGCCGGCGTTCGCGGCCAGCCCCGCGGCGCTCGCGCACGGGCACAACCCGGTCGCGATCGGCATGTTCCTGCTGTTCGTCGCGTCGACGCTCGTCATCACGCGCTGGGCCGCGCGCAAGAACCACAGCGTGGCCGACCACTACGCGGCCGGCGGCCGGATCACCGCGCTGCAGAACGGCTGGGCGATCGCCGGCGACTACATGTCGGCGGCGTCGCTGCTCGGCATCTCCGCGCTGGTGTTCACGAGCGGCTACGACGGCCTGATCTATTCGGTCGGCTTTCTCGCGAGCTGGCCGATCATCCTGTTCCTGATCGCCGAGCCGCTGCGCAATCTCGGCAAATACACGCTCGCCGACGTCGTGTCCTATCGCCTGCGGCAACGGCCGATCCGCGCCTTCGCGGCGTCGAGCTCGATCGTCATCGTGCTGCTCTATCTGGTGTCGCAGATGGTCGGCGCGGGCAAGCTGGTCGAACTGCTGTTCGGTCTCGACTACACGGTCGCGGTGCTGGTCGTCGGCGTGCTGATGGTCGTCTACGTCTTCTTCGGCGGGATGCTCGCGACTACCTGGATCCAGATCGTCAAGGCCGTGCTGCTGCTCGCCGGCGCGGCGTTCATGGCGTTCATGGTGCTCGGCCGTTTCGGCTTCAGCCTCGACGCGCTGTTCGCGCAGGCCGTGAGCGTGCATCCGAAGCATGCGGCGATCCTGCATCCGGGCGGCCTGGTCTCCGATCCGGTCTCGGCCGTGTCGCTCGGCCTCGCGCTGATCTTCGGCACGGCGGGTCTGCCGCACATCCTGATGCGCTTCTTCACGGTCGGCGACGTCAAGGCGGCCCGCAAGAGCATCCTGCATGCGACCGGCATCGTCGGTATCGGCTACATGCTGATCGTGATCATCGGCTTCGGCACCATCGCGCTGGTCGCGCCGGACCGGCAGTACCACGATGCGTCCGGCGCCGTGACGGGCGGCGCCAACATGGTGGCGATCCACCTCGCGCATGCGGTCGGCGGCAACGTGTTCCTCGGCTTCATCTGCGCGGTCGCGTTCTCGACCATCCTGGCCGTGGTCGCCGGACTCACGCTCGCGGGTTCGTCGGCGATCTCGCACGACCTCTACGCGAACGTGCTGCGCCGCGGGCGCGCGTCCGACCGCGAGGAAATGCGCGTGGCGCGCGCGACGACCGTGGTGCTCGGCGTGCTCGCGATCCTGCTCGGCATCGCGTTCGAGAAGCAGAACATCGCGTTCATCGTCAGCCTCACGTTCTCGATCGCGGCGAGCTCGAACTTCCCGGTGCTGCTGCTCTCGATCTACTGGCGCGGGCTGACGACGCGCGGCGCGGTACTGGGCGGCCTGCTCGGGCTCGCCACCGCCGTCACGCTTACGGTGCTGAGCCCGACCGTGTGGGTGACGGTGCTCGGTCATGCGCATGCGGTCTATCCGTACGAATATCCGGCACTGTTCTCGATGGCGGCGGCGTTCGCCGGCGTCGTCCTGTTCTCCGTCACCGATCGCTCGGCCCGTGCGCGACATGAGCGCGCGCAGTTCGACACCCAGCTCGTCGCGTGCGAAACGGGCATCACAACGGGCATCTCGCAACGCGGCGGAGCCGCACGATTCGAGGAGTCGATATCCGCATGAGACACGCCACGCTGACCTGCACCTGCTGCCCGTCGCCGGCCCGGCGACGCCTGCTCGGCGCGTTTGCCGCGCTTGCCGGCACGGCCGTGGCCGGCCGTTCGGCATCGGCCGCCGAAACCGCGAACGCCCCGGCCGCATCGACCGCCCCGTCGCTGCCGAGGCCGCGCGCGATCGACGTCCACGCGCACTACTACCCCGAAAGCTTTTGCGATCTGGTCGGCGGCGAGGGCAAGCGCTTCGGCGGGTCGTTCACGTGCGACGACGCATCGTTCACGTTCCGCACGCCCGCCGGCGGCCTCGGGCCGCTGCCGATGAAGTTCATCGACGTCGACGCGCGGCTCAGGGACATGGATGCGTCCGGCGTCGACGTTCAGGCGCTGTCGCTCAGCGTGCCGATGGCGTATTGGGGCGACCGGCCGTTCAATGCGAAGCTCGCGCGCGACTGGAACTCGGCCGCGTCGCGCGTCTACCAGCGGCATCCGGCACGATTCGTCGTACTCGCGACGCTGCCGATGCTGAACGCGACCGACGCGATCGACGAACTCGAACGCGCCGCGCAGTTGCCAGGCGTGCGCGGCGTGTACATGGGCACCAACATCGACAACCGCGATCTCGACGATCCGTTGTTCGCGCCGGTCTTCGCGCGCATCGCGCAACTGAACCTGCCCGTGTTCCTGCATCCGCAGCAAACGGTCGGCGGCGCGCGGCTCGGCGATTTCTACCTGAGCAATCTGCTCGGCAATCCGTTCGATACGGCGATCGCGGCCGCGCATCTGATCCTCGGCGGCGTGCTCGATCGCCATCCGGACCTGCACTTCACGTTGCCGCATGCAGGCGGTGCGTTGCCGATCGTCGCGGGACGCCTCGACGCGGGCTGGACCGTGCGCCCCGAAACGCGCCGGCTCGCGCAGAAGCCGAGCAGCTATCTGCGGCGCTTCAGCTACGACACGGTGTCCCATTCCGGGCCCGTGCTGGACTTCCTGATCGCGAACGTCGGCGTCGATCGGCTCGTGCTCGGCAGCGACTACTGCTTCGACATGGGCTACGAACAACCGGTCCGCTTTCTCGATCGCGTCGACCTGACGGCGGAACAGCGTTCGATGATCCTCGGCGGCAATGCGGGCAGGCTGCTGCGCATCTAGCGCGCGGGCCGGCCAGCGAAAACGCATGCGACCGGCCGCGCCTGCACGATCGGCGCAGCCCGCCGACGCACATGGCATCATCCGGCGAACCGTCGGCACCACGCGCGTCGGCACGCGGGCGGGCAAGCGGCCGGCGGTGCCGTCTTTCGAACATGGAGTCACGCACGATGAAAATAATCATTGCCGGCGGGTCGATCGCCGGTCTCGCGGCCGCGCTGACGCTCGACTGCATCGGGCACGACGTAACGGTCTACGAGCGCTCGCCGTCGCCGCTACGCGGTCAGGGCGGCGGCGTGGCCGTGCTGCGCCGGATGATGGCGTTCCTCGAACAGCATGGCCGTCATTGCCGGCAGATGATCAGCGTGCCGACGCATCGGCGGCGCTGGATCGATCGCGACGGCAGCGTCACGCGGGACGAACCCGAAATGCTGCCGTTCTCGTCGTGGGACGCCGTGTACCGCTCGCTGTGCGAGACGCTGCCGCCCGGACGCATCCGTTACGGCCGCGCGGTCAGCGGCTTCGAGCAGGACGCCGACGGCGTCGACGTTCTCCTGGGCGACGAACGCATCCGCGCGGACGTGCTGATTGCGGCCGACGGAGCGGGCTCGACCCTGCGCACGCGCCTGTTTCCCGGCTACGCGCCGTCGTTCGCGGGCTATCTCGCGTGGCGCGGCATCGTCGACGAAGCCGATTTCGACGCCGCCGCGATTGCGCCATTGGTCGAGAACATGACGCTTCACAAGGCGCCGGGCGAGCTGTTCATGGCGTTCCTGATTCCCGCGCTCGACGGCTCGCTCGCGCCGGGCGCGCGCCGTTTCAACTGGCTGTGGTATCGCAACGAAGCCGACCGCACGGCGCTGCGCCGCCACCTGACCGATCGTGACGGCAACGTCCATCATGCATCCGTGCATCCGGGGATGCTTGCGGATGAGACCGTCGGCGCGCTGCGGCAACTGGCGGAAGAACGATTGCCGGCATCGTTGTCGCAACTGGTGCTCGCGACGCGCGCGCCGTTCAACCAGGCGATCGTCGACGCGCTGAGCCCCGGCTTCGTCAACGGCCGCGTGGCGCTGATCGGCGATGCGGCCTGCACCGTGCGCCCGCATACGGCCTCCGGCACGTCGAAAGCGGCGAGCGATGCGGTGTCGCTCGCCGAAGCGCTGCCGGCCGACGCGGCCGACGTCGTCGAACGTCTCGCGCGATGGTCGGTGCGACGGCGTGAGGAAGTGACCGCGTTGCTCGCGAAGGGGCCGCAACTCGCGGCCGCGTTCGGCCTCGGCACACCGCTTTGACATGCTGGCCGGCGATGACGGAATCGATGTCGCCAACGCCGACACGATGGTCCGCAATGCGCCGCGGCGCACGACGGAACCGCACGCGATGCCCGCCGCCTGCGTTCAGAACGTTTCAGCGCGGTTTCAGGTAACGGCGCCGCCCCCCGCGTAGACTGCCCCCATCATCCGCCGCACGGGCCACGCCCCGCGCGCAATCCCACCTTCTGGAACGACGACATGAACTCCGCCGCGAATCGCCATCGCCGGCCCGGCTCGTCATGGCCGAACCGGTCGGCCATGCGCCATCGCCATCCGCCGGCCCCGGCCGCAACCGCCGTTGCCGGCACGCGCCGGCCCGCCTGTCACGGCAAGCGGATCCGCGCCGCATCGGGCGAACCGCACGGCCGACGCCCTTTCCATTGCCACGCCAACTGCACGACGCCGAACGAACCGGCTCGCCGGGAGCGCGCATGAAGCACAAACGTCTCTGGTTCGGCGCGGCAGGTGTCGCGGTCGTCGGCCTCGCGGTCGCGATCGGCATCATGTTCCGGCCGTCGATCGCGCCGATCGATCCGCCCGCGCGCGCGTCGTTCGATCCGCAGCTCATTCGCGCAGGCGCGCGCGTCGTCGCGCTCGGCGACTGCGTCGTCTGTCACACCGCGAAGGACGGCAAGCCGTTCGCCGGCGGCCTGCCGCTCGCGACGCCGTTCGGCACGATCTACGCGACCAACATCACGCCGGATGCCGACACGGGCATCGGCCGCTGGTCGCAGGCGGCATTCGCGCGCGCGCTGCGCAGCGGCATCGCCCGCGACGGCCATCCGCTGTACCCGGCGTTTCCGTACATCCATTTCACGCGAATGTCCGACCAGGACATCGCGGCCGCATACGCGTATCTGATGACGCGCGAACCGGTCCAGACGAAGACGCCGGCGAACGACCTGATCTTCCCGCTCAACTTCCGGCCGCTGGTCGCGTTCTGGAACGTGCTGTTCCTGCGCGAGGGCGCGTACCAGCCCGACCCGTCGCAATCCGCGCAATGGAATCGCGGCAAGGCGCTCGTCGACGGCCTCGGGCACTGCGCGTCGTGCCATTCGCCGCTCAATGCGATCGGCGGCGAACAGGCCGGCAAGGCGTTCGACGGCGGCATCGTCGACGGCTGGGAAGCGCCGCCGCTCAATACGCTCGGTCACGCGGTCCGGCCGTGGACGCAGGCGCAACTGGTCACGTACCTGCGCACCGGCCGCGCGAGCGAGCATGGCGCGGCCGCCGGACCGATGCTGCCGGTCACGCGCGATCTCGCGACGGTGCCGGTGGAGGACGTCGAGGCGATCGCCGCGTACATCCTGTCCATCCAGAAGCCGGCCGCCGCCCGTCCGGCAACCGCCGGCGCGGGACACGGCCCGACGACGCCCGCCGGACAACGCGGCGCGGTGCTGTTCCAGGCGTCGTGCGCGCAGTGCCACGGGCCGGCGTCGCCGATGCAGTCGATCGGCGAACGGCCGACGCTCGCGTTCAGCACGGCGATCGCCGCCGACACGCCGCGCAACGCGATCCAGATGATGTTCAACGGTATCGGCTGGCACGGCGAGGACACGCTGAACTACATGCCGTCCTATATCGACCAGTACGACGACGGGCAGATCGCGGATCTCGCCGCCTATCTCCGCGAAACATATTCCGATCGCGCCGAATGGACCGGCGTCGACACCCTCGCCGCGAAGCTCAGAAAGGAGGACCGCGCGCAATGATCGCCCTCACCGTGAATGGCGTGCGACACACGCTCGACATCGATCCCTCAACGCCGCTCCTGTACGCGCTGCGCAACGACCTGCACCTGCACGGCGCGAAGTTCGGCTGCGGCCTCGGGCAATGCGGCGCGTGCACCGTGATCGTCGACGACAAGCCGATGTTCTCGTGCCTGATCCCGGTCGCCGCGCTCGGCGAGCGTCGCGTCAGGACCCTGGAAAGCCTCGGCACCGCCGAGCATCCCGGCAAGCTGCAGCAGGCGTTCATCGATCATCAGGCGGCGCAGTGCGGTTACTGCATCGCGGGCATGATCATGCGCGCGCAGGCGCTGCTCGAACGCAACCCGAAGCCGACCGAGCGCGAGCTGCGCGCCCACATGGAACCGAACCTGTGCCGTTGCGGCACCCACATGCGGATCCTGGCGGCCGTACGCCAGGTCGCGGGGATGCCGGAGCCGGAACCGTCCGCCGCGCCCGTCATGATCAACAAGGAAATCTGATGAACGCACCCGACGACATCGACGAAGGCCGCCGGCACTTCATGGTTTCCGGCGCGCTCTTCGTCGCGTTCACCCTCGCGCCCGCCGCGCGCGCGCTCGCCGAGGTCGTGATCGCGGACGAAGGCGCCGCCGTCCACGTCGCCAAGGCCACCGAAACGCTGGCCGGCAGCCTGAAGACCAACCCGCTGCTGGACGCGTGGATCAAGATCGCGCCCGACGGCAAGGTCACCGTGTTTACCGGCAAGGTCGAGCTCGGCACCGGCGTGCGCACCGCCTTGCTGCAGGTGGCCGCCGAGGAGCTGAACATGAAGCCCTCACTGATCACGTTCCTGACCGCCGACACCGGCGCGTCGCCCGACGAGGGCCTGACGGCCGGCAGCCACACGATGGCGGACAGCGGCTCCGCGCTGCTGAACGCCGCCGCGCAGGTTCGCGGTCTGCTGGTCGACGGCGCGGCGAAGCAGTTCGGCGTCGATCCGCGCACGCTGACCGTCGCCGACGCCGTCATCAAGGCGCCGGACGGCCGCACGATGCGCTACGCCGACGCGGTGCGCACCGTCGACCTGCACCGCAACGCCACGCCGACGTCGCCGCTGAAACCGCCGGCCACGTTCGCCGTGATCGGCACGTCGCTGCCGCGCGTGGACATTCCGAACAAGGTCACGGGCGGCGTCAGCTACGTGCAGGACATGACGCTGCCCGGCATGCTGCATGCGCGGGTCGTGATGCCGCCGGTGTACGACGCGAAACTGCTGTCGTTCGACGAAGCCGCGATCCTGAAGATGCCGGGCGTCGTGCGGATCGTGCGCAACGGCAGCATGCTCGCCGTCGTCGCCCAGGGGGAATGGCAGGCGGTGCTCGCGCAGCGCGCGCTGGCCGCCGGTTGTCGCTGGTCCGGCGGCCGAACGCTGCCCGGTCGCGAGACGGTCCACGCAGACCTGAAGCGGATTGCGACCCAACGCATCGAGATCGCCAACACGCACGCGCCGAGCGCGCCGGCGACGAAGACGCTCTCCGCCACGTTCCTGAAGAACTATCTGCTGCACGGCTCGATCGGGCCATCGTGTTCGGTCGCCCATCTCGAGAACGGCACGCTGACCGTGTGGACCCACTCGCAGGGCGTTTATCCGCTGCGCGACGCGCTCGCGGAAATGCTGTCGATGCCGAAGGCGAACGTGCGCTGCATCCACACCGAGGGCTCCGGCTGCTACGGGCACAACGGCGCGGACGACGCGGCCGCGCATGCGGCGCTGATCGCGGCCGCGATGCCCGGCAAGCCGATCCGCGTGCAGTGGATGCGCGAGCAGGAACATACGTGGGACCACTTCACGCCGGCGATGGTCACCGAGCTCAGCGCATCGCTCGATGCGGGCGGCCGCATCGTCGACTGGAAGTACGCGCTGTGGAGCAGTTCGCACAACGAGCGCATCGTCAACGCCGGCCGGCTTCTGCCCGCCCGCATGCTCGAGCCGCCGTTCGTGTCCGCGCCGTCGACGCCGATGCTGCAGCCCGAGGGCGGCGGCGATCGCAATGCGATCCCGCTGTACGCGCTGCCGAACATGCACATCGTCAACAACTTCTCGCCGACGATGCCGCTGCAGACTTCCGCGATGCGCTCGCTCGGCGCGCACACGAACGTCTGGGCCATCGAAAGCTTCATGGACGAACTGGCGCACGCCGCCGGCGTCGATCCGGTCGAATTCCGCCTGCGCCACATGGAGGATCACCGCGCGCGCCAGGTGATCCAGCTCGCCGCGACCAGATTCGGCTGGCCGCGGCCGCCGCGTGCACGCAATCGCGGCGTCGGCTTCGCGTTCGGCAAATACAAGAACCTGATGGGTTACGTCGCGATCGCGGTCGAGGTCACGGTCGTGCCGGAGACGGGCCACGTGACGCTCGACCGTGCGGAAGTCGCCGTCGACGCCGGCCAGATCGTGTCGCCCGACGGCATCCGCAACCAGATCGAGGGCGGCATCGTGCAGGCCGCGAGCTGGACGCTGTACGAGGCGTTGAAATACGATACGCAGCGCATTCGCAGTTTCGACTGGAGCAGCTATCCGATCCTGCGTTTCCCGGCCGCGCCGCAAAGCGTGAAGGTGCACCTGATCAATCGCCCCGGCGCGCCGTTTCTCGGCGCGGCCGAGGCGTCGATGGGGCCGACCGCCGGCGCGCTGGCCAATGCGATCTTCGACGCGACCGGGCAGCGCATGCGCGAAATGCCGTTCGCCGGCGATTCGCTCAGGAAACGCATCGACGCATAGCTGCGGATCACAACCGATCGCGCCGGCACGCACCGGCGCCGACAATCGACAGGCTGGAGATTTCTGAACGATGGATACCTTGCTTTCGATGCGCGTGTTCACGCGCATCGTCGAGACGGGCAGCTTCACGCGCGCGTCGGACACGACCGGACTCACGACGCCGCGCGTGTCCGCGCTGCTGAGCACGCTCGAACGGCATCTCGGCTGCCGGCTGCTGAACCGCACGACGCGCCGCATCTCGTTGACCGAGGACGGGCAGGCCTATTACGAACGCTGCGTCGGCGTGCTGCGTGAGATCGACGACATGGAAGCGGCCGTCTCGCAGGCGCGCAACGTGCCGCGCGGCCGCCTGAAGGTGAACCTGCCGCCGGCCATGGCGAAGCAGATCATGGTGCCCGCGCTGCCGGAGTTTCTCGCCGCCAATCCGGGCATCTCGGTCGAACTCGGCGTGACCGACCGGCAGATCGACCTGATCGGCGAAGGCGTCGATTGCGTCGTGCGCATCGGCGCGCTCGACGATTCGGGCATGGTCGCGAAACGGATCGGCAGCCTCACCACCTGCACCTGCGCGGCCCCCGCCTATCTCGAACGATGCGGCGCCCCCGAAACGGTGGACGACCTGGCGCAGCACGTCGCGGTCAGTCACATCTCGGCCGATACGGGCCGGCCGCGTCCGTGGGATTTCGTCGTCGACGGCGAACCGCGCATCGTGCAGATGTGCGGCACGGTCGCGGTGAACGACGCCGACACCTACATCGAATGCGGCCTCGCGGGGATCGGCCTGATCAAGACGTCGCTGTACCTGGTCGAGCCGTACCTGAAATCGGGGCGTCTGCGCGAAGTGCTGACCGATTTCAACCCGCCGCCCCGGCCGATCTCGATCCTGTATCCGCCCAACCGGCATACGCCGGTCAAGCTCAAGCTCTTCGTCGACTGGCTCGCGGGCCAGTTCGCGGAGATTCCGACGCTGCAGGGCAAGCGCGGCTGACAGCGACACCCTCGTCGCGCGCCGCATGAATCAAATGATTTAAAGCGGCGTTTCAGGACAATTCAGTCCGCGCGATCCAGACTGGTTCATGGGCTTCGCGAGCCGCGATATCCGCGCCGGTGGCCCGCTTCACGCTCGTGCCGACGCTGCCGCGCGGCGCCCGCGCATGATTCCACGCGCGATCCGCCCCCTTTGCGCGCCACGCAATGCTCGATTGCGCAGCGGGCGTATTCCCTTGTTATCGATCGATCAATAATCTTGACGGCAATGCGGCGGCTGTCGTTTCGCCGCATCGGCAATCGCACCGCCCGCCCGAAGAACGGGCTCCCGACATCTCTTTCAAGGAGTCGATCATGTCAGCAGAATCCACCCCGCTCGCTGCCCACGGGCACGCGACCAAGCTCACGCAGGGCCTCATCCTGCTGTTCGCGTTCAGTTGCGGCGCGATCGTCGCGAACCTGTACTACGCGCAGCCGATCACCGAACTCATCGCACCCAGCCTGCACATGTCCGGCGAAACCGCGAGCCTCATCGTGTCGCTGACGCAGATCGGCTACGCATTCGGCCTGTTCTTCATCGTGCCGCTCGGCGACCTGCTCGAGAACCGCAAGCTGATGATCACGACCGCCGTCGTGTCGATCGCGAGCCTCGCGGCCGCGGCGATGGTGCATACGCCCGGGCCGTTCCTCGCGATCTCGCTGCTGATCGGCTTCAGCTCGGTCGCCGTGCAGATCCTCGTGCCGCTCGCCGCGCACCTGGCGCCCGATCATTCGCGCGGCCGCGTGGTCGGCACGATCATGAGCGGGCTGCTGCTCGGCATCCTGCTCGCGCGTCCGCTGTCGAGCGTGGTGGCCGACGCGTTCGGCTGGCGCTTCGTGTTCGCGGCCGCCGCCGTGCTGATGACGCTCGTGACGGCCGTGCTCGCGCTGACGATCCCGTCGCGCCAGCCCGATCATCGCGCGACCTATTTCGAACTGATCGGCTCGCTGCTGCATCTCGTGCGCACGATGCCGGTGCTGCGCCATCGCGCGTTCTACCAGGGCCTGATGTTCGCGTCGTTCAGCCTGTTCTGGACCGCCGTGCCGGTCGAGCTCACGCGTCACTACGGCCTGTCGCAATCGGCCATCGGCCTGTTCGCACTGGTCGGCGCGATCGGCGCGACGTCGGCGCCCGTCGCCGGCCGCCTCGCGGATGCCGGCCACACGGTGCGGGCCACGCTGATCGCACTGGTCGCAGGCGCCTTGTCGTATGCGGTCGCGCTGGTGCACGGCGCCGGGCTGTACGGCCTCGTCGTCACCGGCATCGTGCTCGACTTCGCGGTGCAGATGAACATGGTGCTCGGCCAGCGCGAGATCTATGCGCTGCATGCGGCGAGCCGCAACCGCCTGAACGCGCTGTACATGACGAGCATCTTCGTCGGCGGCGCCATCGGCTCCGCGCTCGCCAGCCCGTTGTACGAGCATGGCGGCTGGCCGCTCGTCGCCGCCGTCGCCGGCGTGTTCCCGATCGTCGCGCTCGCCCACTACCTCGTGATCGGGCGGCCGCACGCGGAACGCCACGCACAGGCCTGAACCGGCGCCGGCACCGGTTCACGCGCGAATGCCGCTCGGGCTTCTCGCGCAACGGAACGCTGCCGGCACGTCATCTCCGACTTCCCGCAGGGCCAGCCGCTGCACCGGCCGCAGCCGGACGATTCGCGGCGGCGCCCTGCCCCACGCACAAGGAATCCATCATGTCCACCTTGCTCAGCCACTACGATCTGCGCGGCCTGCCGCTTCCCAACCGTATCGTGATGGGCCCGATGACGCGTTCTCGCGCGCCGTCGCGCGGCCTGCCGACCGCGCTCATGACCGAGTACTACGCCCAGCGCGCGTCCGCCGGCCTGATCGTCACCGAAGCGACCAACGTCAGCCCGGCCTCCGCGGCGTTCGAACTCACGCCGGGGCTTGTCACCGACGAGCAGGCGGCCGGCTGGAAGCAGGTCACCGACGCGGTCCATGCCAACGGCGGTCGCATCTTCGCGCAGCTGTGGCACGGCGGCCGGGTCAGTTCGCTGACGCTGCTCGGCGGCGCGGCGCCGCTGTCGCCGTCCGGCGTCAACGACGATCTCGAACAGTTGCAGGTGTGGGCGCAGTTGCAGAACGGCTACTACACGAAGATTCATGCGACGCCGTCGCGCGCGATGACGACCGACGAGGTCGCCGCGACGGTCGAGGAATTCCGCCAGGCGGCGCTTCGGGCGAAGGCGGCCGGCTTCGACGGCGTCGAGATTCACGCGGCCAACGGCTACCTGCCGCACCAGTTCCTGTCGTCGACGCTGAACCGCCGCGACGACCGCTACGGCGGCTCGCTCGCGAACCGCGCGCGCTTCCTCGAGGAAATCGTCGACGCCGTCGGCGGCGTGCTGCCGCTCGATCGCGTGGGCGTGCGCATCTCGCCGTACGCGAAGTACAACAACGTGCGCGACGCGGATCCGGATGCGACCTACGCCTACGTCGGGCGCATGCTCGACGAAGCCGGCGTCGCCTACGTGCACGCGGCGGACACCAACGGCTGGAGCGGCGAGCCCGACCTGCCGCGCATCGTCGCCAACACGCGCGACGCGTACCGCGGCACGCTGATCGTCAACGGCGGCATCGCGCCGGACGCCGCGAATGCGCTGATCGACGCGGGCGATGCCGATCTCGTCGCGTTCGCGCGCGCATACATCGCGAACCCCGACCTCGTCGAGCGGATCGCGGCGAATGCGCCGCTCGCCGCGCCGAAGACGGTCGGCTGGTATGGCGGCGACCGCGCGGGATACGTCGACTACGCGCGTCACGACGCGGCGGGCCTGACCGCCTGACCGGCCACGCACTGCGCCGGCGGCAGCCCCCGCTGCCGCCGCGACCGGCCCGATCGTTCGGATCGCGAAGAATACGCTCAGGTGTCCTGCCAGCGCGAACCGAGCACACGGCCGCAGAAATTCGGCCGGCGAAAATCCGGATCGGCCCGATCGAGCACGTCCGCGCTCCACGTGCCGAAGGTCGACGCCGGCCGGTGCGCGACACCGCGCGCGAGCGCGTCGAGGAACGCATCGCCGAATCCTTCGCCGCGCGGGTAGGCGGCGAGCAGCGCGCGGCGCTCGTCCGCCGAATACGCGTCGAAGCCCGTAGCCATCAGGTCGGTCGACACGGCGAACGCCAGCGCACGCGCGAGCGGCGACATGCGCGCGGCCACGCCGGGCGTCGTATGCAGCGCGATCGCGCACCACACCTCGTCGCGCAGCTGCTGCAGAATCTGGTGGCGCGACAGGAACGCCTGCGCGGCATCGGCGCTGTCGATCTCGTAGCGTTCGGTCGAGCGGGAGTAGGCCGGGCTCAAGCCCATGTTCGCGTACATCGCGGCCACGTACAGCGCATCGGCATCGAGCGTCTCGCCGGCACGGCGCGCGGCGAGCGACGCGAGGACGAACACCCGGCATGCATGATCGGCGATCACGCGCGGCAGCGACGCGCATGCGGCCTCGACGGCCTCGATCGTCATCGGCGTCCGGGGAATGCGAACGCCGGCAACTTCGTCGTCGGCCCGTGCACACGTGTGCGCAGCACTCATCTCGTCTCCTTCTGCCCGTTGCCGGGGCACAAAATTATCCATTCGCCGCGCGGTACGCACCGGCACCGCCATTCCGCCCGCCGACCCATGCCGTCCTAAAAGGCGGCACCGTGGCAGACCAATCCTTCGCACTGCTCGACGACCTCCCGCGCGGCCGCCTGCAGGCGCTGCGCGAAACGGCCCGCATGACCGCGCGCAGCGCGCGCATCCGCGTGGCCGTCGGCCGCCGCGCGCTTCGGCATCGCGGCCGTCCAGCCACGCCGCGCGAAGCCGCCGAACTCGACCACCGGCGACCACGCAGGGCTGACCGGCAGCGGCGGCGGCGCCAGCGATTCGAACTCGTCGTCGGCGTGCACGACCTTGCCGTCGACGACCGTCAGCACCGACGCCAGCGACTTGATCTGCGACTCGTCGATCGTGAAATAGTCGTCCGTCAGCACCGCGAAATCCGCATACTGGCCCGGCACGAGCGCGCCCTTGCGATCGTCTTCGTTCGAGAACCACGCGCTGCCCACCGTGTAGCGGCGCAGCGCCTCCATGCGGCTGAGCCGGTTGCACTCGGGATAGAGCGCCGTACCGCCCACGGTGCGCCCGGACACCATCCAGTACAGCGACAGGAACGGGTTGTAGCTCGCGATGCGCGTCGCATCGGTGCCCGCGCCGACCGGCAGCCCGGCCGCCAGCATCGCGCGGATCGGCGGCGTGCGCGCGGCCGCTTCCGCGCCGTAGCGCGCGATGAAATACTCGCCCTGGTACGCCATCCGATGCTGAACGGTCACGCCTCCGCCCAGCGCGGCGATGCGCGCGATGTTCGCATCCGAGATCGTCTCGCAGTGGTCGAGGAACCAGCGCAGTCCGTCGAACGGCACCTCGCGGTGCACGGCTTCGAGCACGTTCAGGAAACGGCCGATCGATTCGTCGTACGTCGCGTGCAGCCGGAACGGCCAGCGGTGCCGCACCAGCAGCCGCACCACGGCGGCCAGTTCCGTCTCGAGCGCTTCCGGCAGATCGGGGCGCGGCTCGAGAAAATTGCCGAAATCGGCCGCGGAATACACGAGCAGTTCGCCCGCGCCGTTCATGCGCAGGAACGCGTCGCCGTCGCCGGGTTTCGCCAGCGTCACCCACTGCGCGTAGTCGTCGATCTCGCCTCCGGCGTGCTGCACGAACAGGCTGTACGCGATGCGCACCGTCATTTCACCGCGCTGCGCGAGCGCCATGATCGCGCCGTAGTCGTCCGGATAGGACTGGAAATCGCCACCGGCATCGATCGCGCTCGTCACGCCGAGGCGGTTCAGTTCGCGCATGAACTGACGCATCGAATTCATCTGCTCGTCGTGGTCCAGCTTCGGGCCGCGCTCGAGCGCCGCATGCAGGACGCCCATGTCCGGGCGCGCGATCAGCATGCCGGTCGGCCTGCCGAGGCGATCGCGCTGGATCTCGCCGCCGGGCGGATCGCCCGTGTCGCGGCCGTAGCCGATCGCACGCAGCGCGGCCGCGTTCAGCAGCGCGCTGTCACCGAGGTGCAGGATGAAGACCGGCGTGTCGGGCGCGATCGCGTTGAGCTCGGCCACCGTCGGCCCGCGCTTTTCCGCGAACTGGAATTCGGTCCAGCCGCCGACCACGCGCACCCAGTGCGGCGCCGGCGTGCGCAGCACCTGGCGACGCAGCATGCACAACGCGTCGG
This sequence comes from Burkholderia sp. BCC1638, assembly GCF_902833195.1. Classification (NCBI taxonomy): domain Bacteria; kingdom Pseudomonadati; phylum Pseudomonadota; class Betaproteobacteria; order Burkholderiales; family Burkholderiaceae; genus Burkholderia; species Burkholderia sp. BCC1638. Next base: position 18,594 of record NZ_CADFEC010000038.1, on the reverse strand, counting down.
CGAGCGTCGGCACGCCGTCCCAGCGCAGTTCCAGGTTGAAGTTCAGGCCGCCGCGAATCGCGTGCAGGTGCGAATCGTTCAGCCCCGGGATCACGGTGCGGCCGTTCAGGTCGATGCGCAGCGTGCCGTCGCGCGCGTGGCGCATCACGTCGTGCCCGCTGCCCGTTGCGAGAATCCGGCCGTCCTTGACCGCGAGCGCGGTCACGAACGACTGCCGCGCGTCCTGCGTCGCGATCTTGCCGTTGTATACGATGAGGTCCGCCGCTTCGGCGGATGCCGTCGTCTCGAGCACCGTCAGGCCCCCCCGTCCGCGCCGAAAGCCGGCATGCGGCCGCACGCGGCATGCATCCGGTTTGACGATCCACCGACCATCCCTTCCTCCTTGAACATTGAACGATCGGCCCGCGCGCCGTCACGCCGCCGACTGCATCGCATCCGCCGCCTCGCGTCGCGCGCGCGTCGGGCTGGTCGACGCGTTGGTCTCCTGGCGAACGAAGTTCTGCAGACGCGCCAGCCGCCGGACGTCGAACGCGCGCGATTGCGGGTCGATCTGCCCCGACAGGTCGGCCACCAGCGACGATGCCTGCGCGATGCGCCCGCGCTCGATCAGGTGATCGGCCAGGTCCAGCGTGCCGCGCAGCGCCCACATCGCGGCGCCTTGCGCGTTCGCCGTCTGGATCGCCGTCAACAGATGATGCTGCCCGTCCGCTTCGCACGCGGCCGCGCGATCCGGATCGGCGGCGCGGGCCTGTTCGAGCGTCGCCAGCCCGCGCGCGCGCAGCAGTTCGGGCACGAACAGATGCTCGCCGTGCGCGCGGCAGCGCGCGAGCGTCGCGTCGAGCTTCGTGCATGCGTCGGCCGCACGGCCGGTGCGCGTCAGCCCTTCCGCGTAGGCAACGACCAGCGGCGCGAGCAGCCGCCGGAACCCGCTCGCTTCGATGCGTCGCAGCGCGGGCTCGAGGCGCGCGAGGCCGGCGCCCGGATGGCCTGCCTGCATGTCGAACCGCCCGGCGAGACATTCGGCATGGCTTCGCCAGATGTCGAAGCCGTTCGCGTCGGCGGTCGCGCGCAGCGTCGCGAGATGGTCGGAGATCGCATCGTGATCGCCATAGCGCAACGCAATCGGCACGGCCGCGGCACCGAGCACGACGCACAACGCCAGCCCCGAGCCGCTGCGGCGCGCGCATTCGACCGCCTGCGCCGACAGCCGCATCGCGTAATCCGGATCGCCCTGGATCCAGACGAGCCGCATCAGCATCGTCCGGCCGAGCGTCGCGACGTCGATGCCCAGTGCGGCTTCGGCGCACGGCGGTTCACCCGCGTCGGCCAGCTCGGCGGTCGCCGCCTCGAGCCGCTCGCGCGCCTGCGCATGCTCGCCGAAGTAATGCAGCGAGGTCGCGACCATCGCACTCGCCAGCAGCCGTTGCGACGGGTCGCCCCGCCGCTGCGCGGCCCGCTCGAAGCGCGTCGCATAGCGCAGCGATTCATGAATGTCGGCGCGCGTCAGCATGGTGTTCCACAGCCCGACCAGCGCGCGCGCGTCGAACGCGTCGTCGCCGACCCGGCCCGCGAGACCGAGCGTCCTGTCCCACATCGCGGCGGCCGTGTGCGTATCGCCGTCGGTATGCAGCAGTGCAGCCGCATAGGCCGCGCGCAGGCGCATCTCGCGCGCGGCGTCGACAGCCTCCGGCGCGCCGGCGTCGAGCGCGTCGAGTGCGCGTCGCGCGGGTAGCGAACATTCGCGCATGCGCGCCGGCTCGAGCAACGCCTGCGCCAGCCCGTCGATTTCCGCGGCCTGCGGCCCGGCCGCCGCGCGTTCGCGAAGCGGCGCCACATCTGCGTCGGGACGCAGGCCCGCGGCGTGCGCGGGCTGTGCCTGGGCCAGTATTCGTGCTTCCGCCTGCTCGTGTTCGTAACGCGCATGACGTGCGGCGACCGCGTCGAATTCGCCTTCGTTGTGCAGTTTCTCGAGCGCGTACGCGCGGGTCGATTCGGTCAGCCGGTAGCGCGCCTGCGCGCCGTTGAATTCGACGGCGACCAGCGACTTCGCAACCAGCTCGCCGAGCAGCGCGACTATCTCGGCGGCCGGCATGCCCGGGTCCATCGCGACGTCGCGCGCGGCATCGAACGTAAACGGACCGATGAAGCAGGCCATGCGGCGCAACAGCGACCGGGCAGCCGCATCCAGCAACACGTAGCTCCAGTCGAACGTGGCCCGCAACGTCTGGTGGCGCGGCAAGGCCGACCGTAGCCCGCCCGTCAGCAGGTTCAGCCTGTCGTCGAGACGCGCCGCGACGACCTCGAGCCCGAGCGTCGCGACGCGCGCGGCCGCAAGCTCGATGGCGAGCGGCAACCCGTCGAGGCGCCGGCAGATATCGCCGATCAACCTGAGGCCAGCCGCATCGACCGCGCAATCGGGCGTGGCGGCGCGAATCCGCGCCAGAAACAGCTCGACGGCGGAATGGCGCACGATCTCGTCGACGGATGCGCGCCCGTCCGGCACCGCCAGCGGGCTCACGCGAAACACGGCTTCGACCGAAATATGAAGCGGCTCGCGACTCGTCACGAGCACGCGCAGCGCCGCGCTGTGCGACGTCAGCGTTTCGACCAGGTCGGCCACCAGATCGACGACGTGCTCCGCGTTGTCGAGCACGAGCAGGCCGCGCGACGCGGCGAATGCATCGCCGATCCGCTCGACGGCAGGCACGCCGTCCGCGTCGAGCCCGAGTTCGGTGGCAATCGCGCGCAGCACGTCGTCGCGCGTCGTCGCACACGCCAGTTCGACGAACAGCACGCGCTCACCCGAGCGCGCGCGCAATTCATGCGCGACGCGCGCGGCGAGGCTCGTCTTGCCGATGCCGCCCGCGCCGACGAGCGTGACGACCGGCACCCGTTCGAGCATGTCGACGATCTGCCCGATCTCGGTTTGACGCCCGACGAGCGGCACCGGATGGGAGGTTGCTTCGGTATCGTGCGCCACGTCGGGCGCGGGCGGCGCCACGGTGTGCGCGACCGGCGGATGCGCGATCAGCAGGTAGCCTCGGCCCGGCACGGTCTTGATCAGATCGCGGTTCGGGCCCAGCGCCTTGCGCAGCGTCGCGACGTGCACCTGCAGCCGGTTCTCCTCGACGATCAGGCCCGGCCATACCGCGTCCATGATGTCGTCCTTCGACACGAGGGATCCGTTCGCGCGATGCAGTACTTCCAGTATGTCGAGCGCGCGCGCGCCAATCCGCAGCGACGCGCCGTGATGGCGAATGTCGCGCTGCTCGAAATCCACCGACAAATTCCCGATCTGGATCATGGCCGCCTCCAGGTTCCCCACGATGACCGCCATGTGAACGCACGGTTCACCGGGGCGGAAGCCCGCACCGGGCCTGCGCGGCACGCGGGGCACGAAATGTCAAAAAGTGGGCCGAGTCTAAACGCCGCATAAAGAAAAATCTTGAATGAAAATGCACTCGCGCCCGCCGTGACGGCACGCGGCGGACACGCGGGCGGCGAGAACCCGAATGGGGCAGTATCATTCGGCCCGCTGTCTCCGCAGGCCGTTCGCGCGACGGCGAAATCGTTCGCGTGCTGGCACAATGAACCGGCCCGGCCGACGCATTTTTCATCAGCAAGCGGACATTTATTCAAGTTACAGTGGGCCTGTCGGGCGCGCCGTATAAACTGCGCGCAAGAATGCTCGCGCGCCGTACCCCTCGAAGGACGCTCCATCATGTCAGATGCCCTCGTCGCGCCCGCCGCGGCGCCACCGAAAGACACGCTCGGATGCATGTCGAGCCTGCTTTCCAAGGATATTGAAAGGTCGGCCGGCGGCCTGACCCTCCATCGCAAATGCATGCGCGACGAACAATTCGAGCGCATCGAGATGGCCGCCAGCGATCGCGGCTTCCTGATCGGCGTATCGCTGAACGGCGGGCACCGGCGCACGATCTATGGCGGCACGGGCAAATCCGAGCGACGGTTTCAGCACAACTCCATCTACATTCGCGACTTTTCCCGGAATTTCCGCGCCGACCTGTACGGCAAGTTCGACTTCATGCTGATCGAGCTGTCGCACAGCTACCTCGGCCATCTCGGCCGTGAGCACGACGGCACCGAAATCGCCGGCCTGACCTGCGCGCCCGACGTGCAGGACGCGGTGCTCGGCCACCTCGCGCACGCGGTCGCCGACAGCCTCGACGTGCCGGGTGCGCTGAACACGCTGTTCGTCGAGCAGATGGGCGTCGCGATCGGCACGCATCTCGCGTGCCAGTACGGCAGTGCGCATGCGCGCGACCTGCAGCGCAAGGGCCTGCTGTCGCCGGCCAAGACGGCGCTCGCCAAGGAACTGCTGATGGAGAAGGCGAACCTCGGCGTATCGATCGAGGAAGTCGCGAACGAATGCGATCTGTCGCGCGGATATTTCATCCGCGCGTTCTCGCGCACGACAGGGCGCACGCCGCATCAATGGCTGCTGGAGCAGCGCGTGATGCGCGCCCGTGAGCTGATCGAGACGACCGACATGACGCTCGCGGAAATCGCGGCCGCGTGCGGCTTCGCCGACCAGAGTCACCTGAACCGCCTCTTCGCGCGCATCGTCGGCCATCCTCCCGGCGCATGGCGGCGCGGCATGTCGCGCTGACACCCTCGCCCGGCCCGGCGGCAAACGCGCCCGAGGCGAGAAGGCCGACGCACCATGCGGCGAGCAGCATGGCGTCGGAGCGCAACGCGCGCATGCGCCGGTTCAGTGTGTTCATGTCCGAGTTCCACGGTTGCGTGTCGACGTCGCGCGGCGCCTGCCGCTCCAGCAGACGAAATGCGCGCAACATGGAGCGTACCGTTCGGTTTCGCAATAATCCTGAGCCGAATATGAAACGTTCTGAAAATCGACGCGCCGCGGCTGCGGGCCGGATTCATGCGACCGGATGATGCGCGCGGTGCGCGGCGAGCAACGCATCGCGAAACACGGCGGCCGGCTGCGCGCCGCTGACGACCGTGGCTCCGATCCGCGTCGACGGCACCGACGCGACGCCCGCGCGCACCGCATCGGCCTCGAGCGCGATCACCGCGTCGAGCCCTTCGTCAGAGGCGAGGAACGCCCGCACCGCGTCGCCGGCCAGACCGGCACCCGCCGCAAGCTCCACCAGCACATTCGCATCGCCGATGTCGCGGCCGTCGCGGAAGTACGCGGCGAACAGCGCATCGACGAGCGCGGCCGCGCCGCCGCGCTGCTGCGCGAACCAGACGAGCCGGTGCGCGAGCCGGGTGTTCGGCGTGCGCGCGATCCGCGCATGATCGAACACGAGGCCCGCCGCGCGGCCGGCGTCGGCCACCTGCGCGTCGAGTGCCTGGGAGCGCGCCCAGCTGCCGAACTTCGCGCTGCGATACGCCTTGCGGTCCATGCCCGCGGCCGGCATCGTCGGGTTCAGTTCGAACGGCACGAACCGGACCTTCACGTCGCCAGCGAGCCCGGCTTCGTCGATCGCCTCCGCGAGCCTGCGCTCGGCGATCCAGCACCACGGGCAGATGAGGTCGTAGGTGATCGTGACTTCGACGGAATTCATTGCGCTCTCCTGTTGATTGCAGTCTCGAAGATAGCGCTTGCCGGCCGGCGATAGAATGCGAGCGGCACGCAACGCATCGTTGCGGCATGCACAAAGGCAACGACATGGACAAATTCTCCGCGCTGCGCGCGTTCGTGGAAGTAGCGGAAGCCGGCGGCTTCTCGAGCGCGGGGCGGCGTCTCGATCTCGCGGCCTCGTCGGTGGTGCGCGCGGTGGATGCGCTCGAGGCATCGCTCGGCACCGTGCTGCTGAACCGCACGACGCGCCAGGTCACGCTGTCCGATGCCGGCTCCGTGTACTACGCGCGGGCCAAGCGGCTGCTGGAGGAACTCGCGGAAGCCGACGCGCTCGTCTCCGATCGCGGCGACGAGCCGTCCGGACCGCTGCGCGTGTCGGTGCCCGTCGCGTACGGCGTGCGTCGCATCGCGCCGCACATCGGCGCCTTCCTCGCGCGCTACCCGAAGCTCGACCTCGACCTGCAGCTCACCGACGAACGCGTCGATCTCGTCGCCGGCCGGATCGACGTCGCGATCCGCCTCGGCGAGGCGGCGCCGTCCGCGGAGGTCGTCGCGCGGCAGCTCGGCACCTTCCAGCGCTTCGTCGTCGCGAGCCACGACTACCTCGATGCGCACGGTGCGCCGGGTAGCCCGGCCGAACTGGTCGACCATCAGTGCCTGCGCTTTCACTTCGGCGGCGACCAGCAGGCGTGGTCGTTCGCCGATGCGCACGGCACGACGAAAGTGCTGGTCGCCGGACGGCTGAAGTCGAACCACAGCGAAGTGTTGCGCGATGCCGCGCTCGACGGCGCCGGCATCGCGCTGCTGCCCGACTGGCTGGTCGACGGCGACGTCCAGTCGGGCCGTCTGCGCAGGCTGTTCGAAGCGTACGACGTCATGCCCGACGCGGCGCGCTCGGTCGTCACCGCGCTGTATCTGCCGAATCAGCGCGGCTCGAAGCGCGTCACGGCGTTCATCGACTTCGTCGAGACGCTCGCGGGCGCGCAGCACTGAGCCGAGCGGCGCACCGCGTCACCGCGTCACCAGCCGAACTTCGCCTCCACGCCGACATAGTCGGCGTTGCGCGCGCCCAGCGCGCGAATCGAATCGGCGAGCTGGAAGTGCACCGCCTCGACCGCCAGCGCCGTGTTCGCATTGACGAGCCAGTCCACGCGGGCCTGCGCGTACATGCCGGTCCACGCGCCGCCCTTGCCGACCGTGCCTGGCACGGCCTGCATCCCTTGCCCGTAGATCGCGTCGGCCGTTGTCGCGCGCCACTGGAAACCGACCGCGGTCAGCACCGTCACGTTGCCGGCCGGCTTGAACGTCAGCGACGGCTTTACGTGAATCAGGTTGCTGTAGCCCGTGTAGCCGGCCAGCGTGAAGTAATAGCCGTTCGGGAACAGCGGATTGAAGGTGCCCATGCGTCCGTCGCCGGGATGCTTGTCGCCCGACGCGCCGTCGACCTGGATGCCGATGCGCGGCGTGCCCGGCGTCTTCGCGAACGTATAGCCGCCCAGCGCGCCGAACGCCCATGCACCGATCGTGTCCTGGCCGATGTGCCCGGTCTGCAGCATCGCTTCGGCGTCCCAATCGAACCCGGAAGACTTGCCCGCGTAGCGCATGTCGAACACATCGCGCCGCTCGGTGCCGGCCCCCGCGATGTAGCGCGCGTTGTCGCGCGTATAGCGCGACCAGTAGCCCGACAATTCGCCCGGCCCCACCGCGTTGTGCTCGATTCGCACGCCGTCGAATCTGAGGTGCCGGTTCGACACGTCGTCGAACACCGCGTCGTTGCGATACTGCACGGGGCGCGTCACATAGCCGATCAGCCGCCAGTTGCCGATTTCATAATCCGCCCACAGCGCGTCGAACGCCTGGCGCACGTTGGGCCCGTCGCGCACCGACACGAACCGCTGCAAGTCGTACGCCATTTCCTGCCGGCCGACGCGCGCCTTGAACGTGCCGCCGCCAAGCTGGTCGACATACGCGACGAACGCCTGCTCGATGTCGAGCTGATCCTTGTCGACCGGGCCGACCGTGTCCTTGCCGTACGGCCGCGCATCGACGAACTGGACGAACGCCTGGAAATGCCCGGCATAGCGCAGATCCGCGTGCACCGTCGCGCGCTGGATCACGTAGTTGTCGTCGTGGGCGGCGCCGAGCCCGAACAGCGGCGCGTTGTTCAGCTCGAAGCGCTCGCGCAGGTTCGCGCCGAGCGACAGGTAAGTCGACGGGTCGCCGCCCAGCGGGATGTACTTCAGCCCGTCGAGCGGCTTGCGCGGCACGCACGGATTCGCGAGTACCGACCAGTCTTCCTGCCAGCGGTTGAACAGCACCGCGGGACGCTTCGCGGTGCACGTCGCGGCGGTGGTCGAGGCCGGCGCCGCGGTTTCCTCGGCGCCGGCCGCCGTCCCGGCGTATGTCGCGACGCCGCCCGCCAGCACGGCGGCCGGCAACACGCCCCGCCACGTCCGCCTCATCGACCGCCGGTCCATCACTTCGACCGCGCGTGGATCTCGGCGACGTAGCCGCCCGGGAACTGCACGAGCGCCGCATCGCGCCCGTCCGACGTGAAGGTCGGCACCAGCACCGTCACGCCGGCGGCCTTCGCCTTCTCCAGCGTGGCCGCAAGGTCCGCCACTTCGTAGCCCGTCATTTCGCGCCCGAACGGATAAGGCAGATGGCCGTCGGTGGCCAGCACGGTCATCTTGCCGAAGCCCGACTCGATGCGGATGCGGCGGTACGTGTCGTTCGGCCGACCGATCTCGATGCCCGGCGCCTTGCGCACGTCGGACACGACCTTGCCGCGCGAGAACGCGACGAAGTCGTGCACCAGCTTGCTCGCGCTTTCCGGCGACACGTACACGCGGTTTTCCGGCACGGTCTGCAGCGGATCGTAGTGCGGCGCCTGGGTGTGCCAGTACAGCTGCATGTTCACGCCGCCCGGCCAGCGGATGATCGCATCGCGGCCGATCGGATCGGGGAACGTGTCGACGACCACGTCCGCACCGTGCGCGCGCGCCGACTTCATCGCGACGTCCATGTCGGTGACGAGGTAGCCGGTGCGCTCCTCGCAGAACGGGTACGGGATCGGCGTCTTGAAGCCGAACACCGAGATCGTGCCGGACGGCGTGAACACGAGCTGCGACATCGTCTGGCTCGGCGTCGGCGTGACCTGGAACACGCCCTGCTGCGACTTCTTGCCGCCGAACGTGGCGACGAAGCTGTCGGTGAAGCGGTCGAAGTCTGCCGGCGCGACGCACACGTGCGTCGTGTCGTATTGCGGGCCGACCGAGACGGCCGGCACCTTCGCCGACGAGGTCTCGAGCAGACGCGTCTCGTCGGCGTGGGCCGGCGCGGTCGCCAGCAATGCGCCGAGCACGGCCGTCGACGCGGCCGTCATCCGCAATACCTGTCGCAACTTCAGTGCAATCATCGAAATTCTCCTTGAAAGTGGCAAGCGCTGCCGTGCGGCGCGCGTGGATTCAGCGTGATGCCGGCCCGTCGTCGGGCCGGCCGGATCGATAGGCGAGGAAGCACAAGGTGGCGAGCGGCAGCGCCAGCGCCCAGAAGGCGGCGAATACGTACGCCGCGGCCCCCGCGCCCGCGCCGATCGCGAAGGCCGCGACCGGCGGCAGCGTGCGCCGCAGCCGCACGCGCGCGGCGTCACGTTCGGCCGGCGCGGCAAGCGGCACGAGCCAGTCGAACGCATCGATCACCGCCTGCGTGACGTTGCCCGTCATCACCGTGTTGGCGACGACCGAGCGGGCCGTCAGCCGGCCGTGCGCATTCTGGACACCCATTGCCGCGGCGCCGAGCAGACCGCACAGGATCGTGCGCGGCGCATCGGCGTCGGCGATCGGCGACGCCATCACGCCGGCCAGCATGAACCCGGCCAGCAGCACGGCCTGAAGCGCATAGAGCGAACGCGCGCGCGGGCCGTGGCCCAGCGAACGCATCCGGTGGTCGAGCACGCGCGCGCCGACGATCCCGGCGATGAAGGCCGGGAACGCGAGCCATTTGATCGCGAGCCCTTGCCCGACACCGGCCAGCCCCGAGCCGATCAGGATGAAGTTGCCGGTGACGTGCGCGGTAAACAGGCCGAACAGCGCGACGAAGCCGAGCGTGTCGACGTAGCCGGCGATCGACGCGAGAAACACGTCCTCGCCGCGCACGTGATCGGGCGCCGCGGCCGCGGTTACCGTCGGCATGACACGGCCTCCTGGATGGCGACGGTGGCGCCGGCGCACGCGATGCGTGCGTCCGGCGAGATCAGATCACGCATGTTCCGCTCCGGTTGTGCCGAACGGCCCGGCGGTGCCGACTGGCGTCCGGTCCAAACGGCTGTTCGGAAGCAAGACTAGTTAAGGCGCGTCTTAATGTCATGGCGATGGGCCTGAATTTTCCTGAACAGGACGCCCGGGCGCCCGGCCGGATGGCGCGCTCGACGCGACGCGAGGCACTTGCGCGACGGGTCCCGCATCGCGTCGACAAGCACGCCGCGCGCGGTCCTCGCGGTCCGATCGTGTTATTTTTCGATCGATAGCTTAAGCGCGCACGCGATCAGGAGCCGATGCATGACCGAAAGAAAACGCAGCACGCCAGCCCGCGAGCGCGGGACGGACGCCGACGGCAACGCCGTCACGCCGGGCCGGCGCCTCGCGCCGGAAGCGCGCGAGCGGCAGATCGTCGAGAAGGCGATCGAGCACTTCGCGACGCACGGCTTTTCCGGCAGCACGCGCGAGCTTGCGCGGCAGATCGGCGTCACCCAGCCGCTGCTGTACCGGTATTTCCCGAGCAAGGAGGCGCTGATCGATCGCGTGTACGACGAGGTCTACACGTGGAGCCCCGACTGGGAAAAAATGATCGCGGATCGCACGGTCCCGCTGCAGGAACGGCTCGTCGCGTTCTACCGCGCGTACGCGCAAACCATCCTGCGGCGCGAATGGATCCGCACCTTCATCTTCGCGGGGCTCAGCCGCGAGGGCTTCAACACGCGCTATCTGTCGCGGCTGCGCGAACGCGTGTTCCTGCCGGTGCTGCGCGAGCTGCGCCACGAATACGACATCGCCACGCCGGCGACGGAGGCCCAGCGCAACGCGGAAATCGAGCTCGTCTGGAGCCTGCACGCGAGCATCTTCTATTTCGGCGTTCGCAAGTGGGTCTACGGGCTGCCGGTGCCCGACGATCTCGACACCGAAATCGAACGGCTGGTCGACGCGTTTCTCCACGGCACGCCCGCTACGCTCAAGCAGCTCGCGGCCGGCGCGGCCGCACGGCGACGCCGCCGCGTGTAGCGCGGCCCCGCGCGCCGCCCGACGAATTCAGAACAATTCATCCGGCGTGCCGGTCGCTTCGCTTATCCTCGAAAGGCATTTGCGCCCGCGTCCGGGCGCGTGCGGGCCGAACCGCATGGTGACCGTCACCTGACCGCCGACACGCCTTCGATCGCTCATCGCACCGTCACCGCGAACGGTTTCCGCCAGCACGACGTCGACGCCGGCAGCGGGCCGGCCGTCGGCCAAGACGAGCGCAACATGGCGCGCGAAGAACAGCCGGCGCGTGTGAATGCGTGGCCGGCGGTCCTCCTGAAGCACTGGGAAGGTTGAGTCGCCGCGCGCGAAAAATCATCGGGGGAAGGGAATCATGAGCGACGTTTCGGGCCCGTCGGCGATCGTCATCGGCGGATCGGTGGGCGGGCTGTTCACGGCGACAGCACTACGCGCGGCCGGATGGCGCGTCAAGGTATTCGAGCAATCGCCGCACGACCTCGACAGCCGCGGCGGCGGCATCGTGCTGCAGCCGCCGATCGAGCGCGCGTTCGCATTCGGCGGCGTGCCGGTGCCGCGCGATGCAGGCGTCGATTCGGTCGACCGGATCTATCTCGACGAGCACGACCGGATCGTGCAGCGCCTTTACATGCCGCAAGCGCAGACCGCGTGGAACGTGATCTACACCGCGCTGAAGCGCGCGCTGCCCGCCGGCGTCGTGCACGCCGGCGTATCGTTCGAGCGGTTCGAACAGGACGGCGCGCGCGTGATCGCGCATTTCGCGGATGGCAGCGTCGAGCATGCCGACCTGCTGGTCGGCGCGGACGGCGGCCGCTCGGCCGTGCGCGCCCAGCTGCTGTCCGACGCGCGGCCCGCGTATGCGGGCTACGTCGCTTGGCGCGGGCTCGTCGACGAGCACACGCTTCCCGACACGGTGCTGCGGGTGCTGCGCGATCGGTTCACGTTCCAGCAAGGCAACGCGCATCTGTTCCTGACCTACCTGGTGCCCGGCCGCGACGGCGCGATCGAGCCGGGCAAGCGGCGCGTGAACTGGGTCTGGTACCGGCGGCTCGAGCAGGATCGCGTGCCATCGCTGTTTCTCACGCAGGACGGCACGCAGCGCGACGGCTCGCTGCCGCCCGGCGCGATGCGCGACGACAACCGGCTCGAACTCGTGGACGCCGGCCGCCGGTTGCTCGCGCCGACGCTCGCCGCGCTCGTCGACGCGACCCGGGCGCCGTTCGCGCAGGCGATCCTCGATCTTGCGGTCGAGCGCATGGCGTTCGGCCGCGCGGTGCTGCTCGGCGACGCGGCCTGCCTCGTGCGACCGCATACGGCCGCCGGGGTCGCGAAGGCGGCGGAGAATGCCGTCGGTCTTGCCGAAGCGCTGCGCGGTGGCGTGCACGCAAGCGCATTCGACACCGCGCTGTCGCGCTGGGAAGCCGCCCAGCTCGCGACCAATGCTTCGCTATCCGAACTCGGCATCTCGCTCGGCACGCGGATCATGGGACGGGCGTGATCAGCGGCAGGCCGGTGTCGCGCGCCTCTCGTGGATGTATCGCCGTGTAGGCAATCCGGACATGATCGTCCACTGCGACGAAGAGCGACTCCCAGCCAACGCCGTCCACAGTATCGCGCCGATTGCCGGTGACGCGATGGCCAGGACGCACGATACGGCCTGGCTTACAGACTCGCCGACGACGGCGTAAACGTGATCGTCAGCTTGTTGCTGTACTTGCCGGGACGCTTCCACACCGACTGGAATTCCGGCGTCTCGAGTGTCAGCGGCGTCGGGGTGCAAATGACCGGCACCGAAATGCCCGGCAGCGATACCGAGCGACCGGCGCTGTTGTTCACGCCCTGGAGCCGCACCGTCTCGTTGTTCGGCAGCGCGATCTTCTTGCCCGCATACGTCAGGCTCACGTTGTAGTCGATACGCGATTCGTACGCACCGCTCTTGTCCTTATCGAGCAGCACCGAATACTGACCCTTGTCGCGGCGATCGACCGTGAGACCGTCGCTCGCCGACACGTCGAACCACGTGCTCTGCGAGTTGTAGCCGTCGTACAGGCACATGTCGACGTTCGACGTGCCCGACATCCTGCTGCCGTTCGGCAGCTTGAGGTCGACGGTGGGCGTCGCGCTCGTGTATTCCGGCAGATAGACCTGGATGTTGTTCTTGTCGGTGACGTCCAGCTCGATCGCCGATTTGAAGACGGCGATCGTCGGATGAGTACCTGAGGTGGCCCATTGCCTAAGGTTCAGCCAAAGATTCGCCTTCCACGTTCCGCCGGACGGGAGCTTCTTCAGCTCCGCGGCGGGAATCTTGACGAAGAGACTGCGGCCATCCCATTCGATTGAGGAGTCGCACTGGGCCACGTAGTAGGGGTTCGCCTCGTTAATTGGCTTTGTCGCGATCGACAATACTAACGGAATGACGTTTTTGTTGCAATCCAGCCTGCGAGTGAGCACCGACTGTCCGTGAAGATTCAGCACGGCCGTGGCACCGGTCTTTTCTTCCTTGAACGAAAGCTTGATGATGCTCGATTCGCCCGTCGCGTCTGTTGCCGGTGATGTGTTGCACGCGCCGGTCGCCGCGTCGGTAGCCGATTGGCAAGTCCACGAATTCCTCGCCCATTTTTTGGGCTCGCTCGTATCGTAACCTCCCGAAGCGTTGTCGAAAATCACGACGTCCCCCTGCGGCGCGGCGCGATCCAGCGTAGCTTCCGCCGTATCGTTGCGGTTGGCCGGCTGCTGGGAGGCCGCCGATGCGTCAAGCGCGATCGCCCCCAATGCGGCCGCCAGGACAATTGCCCGACAGCGAATTCGATTGATCTGAAGCATTTGAGTAGCTGTTTCCTTATCGTTTCGGCAAAGCAAGCGGCAGCGTGAGGTGCCTGCCGGCACAGATCGTGCGCGTCATTGCTCCGCGTCGGTCACACCTGTCGTCCGCGCCCGCATCGACATCACATAGCGATGCTCCAGCAGCTTGCGCACGCGGGCCTGCTTGCGCAGCGATTCCGGCAGCGCATCCGGCCCGGCCACTTCGCAGCGCACCTTGCCCACCATCATCAGCACGTCCTGCTTGCGCTTCACGTGCAGCGGGCACCGCATCAGCGTCGGCCCGTCCACAACGAACAGTTCGCTTTCCTTATTGTCGAGTTCGGCAATAAAGCCGCCTTCGTTGTCGATCAGCGGCATCGTGCCATTGAGAATCACGCTGTCCGACAGCGGCATGCCACCCTTCGAGAATGCCTGGCCGACGTAGGTGTACGTCACCTTCGCTTCGACGTTGCGCAGCGCGAGCTGCCCCGGAACCATGAACAGCGTGCGCTTGCCGAGCCCCTCGGTCACGCTCGTCGCGCTCGCAGACGCATGCGCGCCCGCGTCGTTCACTTCGGTCGTCACCGGCGTGAAGGCCGACACCGGCAGCAGCGCGCGCTGCCCGAAACCCACCTTGATCTTCGCGCTCGAATCGCTGCGCACCTCGGCCGCCATGCCGCTCGCATCGTCGCGCTTGCCGACCCTGACGGCGAAACCCGCCAGCGGATCCGACTGCGACGCGGATGCACCGAGAAATACGCCCTGTCGCGCCACCGCGAACGACGAGGAATAGCTCGCCGTCACCGACGGATTGTTGCCGCCGCTGTCACGGCTGTAGCTGTTCGCGACCGACGCGGCGACGTCGCCGTAGCGCCCCTTCCAGCGGCCCTGCATGGTGCCGGTCAGGCTGTCGGTGCCATAGCCCGACACGCCGAGCGCGACTTCCCGGTAGGTGTCGCCCTGCCAGTTCCAGTTTCGGTCCAGCGTGTAGTTCGTTGTCGTGCTGTTGCGATCCGTGCGGACGTCGACGCCCGCCGACGTGTAAGCGGACGCGCGCCCGGGCTGCTTCGCGGGTTCGGCCATCGACAGCGTCACTCCGACGTAGCCGCCGTACTCGCTGCGGGCACCGGTGTTGCGGTTCGCGTACGCGCCGACGCGCAGGTTCGTGCTGACCTTGCGCCATGTGAAGGACCGCGACAGCGACGCCTGAAGCGCGCGCGACACCTGGTCACCCTCACGGAAGACAGGCGTTGCCCACGGACGGTCCGGTGTGTCGGGCTGCCAGTTCTGCGACCGCCCGACGCTCTTGTTGTACGTATAGCCGAGCATCGCCGACCAGTTGCCCATCGGAAACGACACGGTCGCGTTCAGCATGTCGTAGCAGCCGATGTCGCGATATGACACGGCCGGACCATTGCACGCCGCGCCGCGCATCTGATAGCGGTACACACTCCACGACACGCCGTCGGCGAACGAAATCTGCTGGGTGTTGCCGCGTGACCCGTCGTTCCCGACGAAGAACGAACCGCCGGCCGAGAGCACGCCGAGCGGGAACGCGTGTCGCCACTCCAGCGCCGTTTCGTTGTACACGTGCCGGCCGACGCTCGCGATACCGCTCGTCAGCGCCATGTCACGCAACAGCGGAATCCGTATGCCGGCTGCCGCGGTCATGCCGTCCGGCGCGTCCCGGTCGGACGGGCGGCCGGCCTGCGCGAACCATTGTCGTGTGCGCGAATTGACACCGCCGCCCGTCTTCGTGAATGGCGTCGTTTGCGTGCGCACCTGCACGC
Organism: Burkholderia sp. BCC1638; assembly: GCF_902833195.1. Taxonomy (NCBI): domain Bacteria; kingdom Pseudomonadati; phylum Pseudomonadota; class Betaproteobacteria; order Burkholderiales; family Burkholderiaceae; genus Burkholderia; species Burkholderia sp. BCC1638. The sequence goes on along the minus strand of NZ_CADFEC010000038.1, from coordinate 3,160 downwards.
CGTTCTCGAACACGCGCAACGTCAGCGGATACGTGCCTTCCGGAAAGCGGGATGTATCGAGCGCATTGACGCCAGCCTTCATGTAGAACGTGCCCAGCAACTCCTGACCGCGGTACGCATCGATACGCGAATCACGCGGTAGCAGCAGCGTGACCGGCGTGCCCTGCTGCGCGACTTCCGGATTCACATAAGCCAGCGTCGTGCCGACGCGCACGCCGTCGAGCGTGCCGACCGGCAGCATCGTGAACCCGAAGTTGCCGCCGAGCGCGCTCGCGAGGTTGCGGTTGTCCATCCGGCCGGCCTGCGCGTAATGCTCGGTTCCGAGATCGTGACGGTAGTAGAGATCCTGAAGCTGGACGTGGCTGTCCGATCCTCTCGAATAGCCCGTATGGGTGAAATTCCAGTTCCCGCCGATGAAACTCTTCGGCGTGATGCCGAGCGCGCCCGTGCCCGACACGGACAGGCTCTTGTAGCCGCGCCCGCCCGACAGGTTGATCGTCTGCTGGTGAATCAGCGCGTTTTCCGTCATCGGCGACGGCTCGCGAAACCGCTGGTCACGCTCTTCGGTGCTCAGCCAGTCGCGCGACAGGAACAGCTCGATATTGCCTTCTCTTTCGTCGTAGATCACGGCCGCGCTGTCGGTGTCGACATACCCGCAGCCGTTCACGCCCGACTGCCCCGCGCAGGCGAGGTTGCCGTTGCGCGCCATCGCCTTGGACAGCGCGTCGCCGATCGTCGACACGTCGGTCGCCGGATTCACGTGCGAGCCGAGCGCCTGCAACAGGCCTGCGGGATCCTCGAAACGGATCGTGTCCGGTGTCACATACACGCGGAACAAGCCGAGCGGCTTGCCCAGAAAGTTGACGTTGATGCGTTCGTCGTGCCCCGTCATGATGTCCTCGAAGCCGGGCGGCACGGTCGAAGCAGCCTGCGCGACGGACACGATGTCCGTCACACACAGAGCGCTCAGACATGCGACAACGGTTTTCTTGAGGTCGAATGGAATCATGCGGGAAAGTGAAAGTTTTTTGGAGGAGTACTACAAAAAACAGGGCGCGCCGTTCAGGCGCGCCCATCGATACAGCCGGGGAGCTTAGCTACCCGACGCCGCGCTCTGCGTGACGATCACGCTGACGAGGCCCTGGTAGGTGCCGGATGCCGTGACGGCTGCGACGGTCTTCTGACCGATCGACAGCGGCAGCACGTTCGAACCTTGTGCCAGTTCGCCAGGGAAGAGTTCTGCCGTCTTCAGCGTCGCCGCCGTGGTGGTCAGCTCGGTTTCACCCAGCTTGACCGACAACGGAATTTCCGTCGCGCCCGGGCTCGTCTGGTTCTTCAGCGACGGAACAGTCGCGAGGCGGATCTGCAGATCCTTCGCCTTGTCGTTCGTGAAGATCTTCGTGTTCACTACAGCGGCCTGAAGACCGGTACCCGGCAGATATTGCATCTGCATGGTGGTCGGCAGTGCCGAGCCGTCCGCCGACAGCATTTCGAGCGTCGTGTCGACGTTGGCCGTGACGGTGATGTCCTTCTGAACGGCGTAGGCCGACATCGACATCAGGGCGGCGGCAGCGATCGGAACATATTTCAGCATGGGTTAGTCCTTCTGGTTGGTTGAAACAATGGGATGACCCATCGGGGTCTCGTTACTCGCGCTCGGCGCGTTCATCGCGTCGGCGGAATGCGTGTGCACAATCTTCTGCTGTACATCTGTCATTCCCCCCACTCGATATCGGATTCGCACATAAGGTGCGGAATGCAGCCCCTCCAGCGTGAAGTGCTGGCCCGGGTAGACACTGCGGTCAAATTTCGTCCATTGGCACGACGCGGCGTCCTGCTCGGACTGACACGCGCCGGCTTCGATCAAACCGATCCGTACGTTGCCGGTATTGACCAGCGCGCCTTTCGACACGTGGAAATCCGGCACGGGCGTCTTCGGCAGCACACGAACGAGCGGCGCCCAGACGAGGCTGAAGTTGACCTTGCCGGACACATCGTCCTTCGCCGCGGAGTCGTCATCCGACGGTGCCGCCACCGGTTGCAGATAGACGCGATACAGCACTTCCTTTTTCGGCACGCCCAGCGGTATCACTCGCACGAGCCGTGTGCCGCCAGCCGGCAACGCGAACTTGGCCGGCGAGATCACGATTGCGTCGTCGCCGGAATTCATGCTGGCCTCCTCGCGCTCGTGATCCGTCGCCGGATCGATCACGCGTTTCGCGATCGCCTTCACGTATTGCGTCGTATCGGATTTCGAATAGATGCGCAGCTCCGCGGCCGACTCCTTGCCGCCGCCGATCGACGCAGACATCGGATAGACCAGCATGTTCGCGCTGGCAATCGACGATGCAAGCGACATCGCGATTGCTACGATCGGCATCCCATACGGACTGCATTTCAATATGTTAATAATTCGCATAACTTATCTGTATAGAATCCAGATTAATTCTGATATCAAATCGGCTCGCGCATCCCTCATCGATCAGATCTATAACCGTCTTGTATCTGATCAGTTCGACATCGTTTGCCACACCTAATTTTCATCGCGTGAACCTTCCGCGCTGATGGCCTACTTGCCTTTCTTCATGCGCTCCGCAATCTGCGGCTTCCCTCATTCCAGACGAGTAAAGCCGGATCACCTCCATCTCGCGCGGCGACAGCCCGGATGCACGCTTTCGCCGTTAAGGTTGACCGACTCGAGAGACCTCTTGATCATCGGCGACAAATTCGCAATGCATGCGCGACATCGAATCGATTAGAGTATCTGCAGTCCTACATATAACTACGATATTGATCGCGTTGGAATCGCCTTCGATATACTTCATGCCCGCAAGCGGCGATGGCCGCCGCTTGGAAAAATAGGTCCCGCACGAAATATTCTCATTTGAATTTCCTGTTTCACCTCAAGCCGCCGTCAATCGCCGCAAATACTGAATCGCCGCCGTTCCCGCCCGAGGGAAACACTGATTTATCCGGCTCTGTGGTCATCGCTGACGCAGCCGAGGACGTTGTAGAAGATAGTTCACGGAACGGGTCCACGACGATGAAACGGCAAATGAGCTTTGCGGAAGCGGAAAGCACGGGCAAGAAGCGCATGACTCGGCGCCAGCGTTTCCTGGAAGAGATGGAGAAGCTCGTGCCGTGGTCGCGATTGCTGACG
>NZ_CADFEC010000037.1:0-60813 GCF_902833195.1 Burkholderia sp. BCC1638 | reverse complement strand
CGTCAGCAATCGCGACCACGGCACGAGCTTCTCCATCTCTTCCAGGAAACGCTGGCGCCGAGTCATGCGCTTCTTGCCCGTGCTTTCCGCTTCCGCAAAGCTCATTTGCCGTTTCATCGTCGTGGACCCGTTCCGTGAACTATCTTCTACAACGTCCTCGGCTGCGTCAGCGATGACCACAGAGCCGGATAAATCAGTGTTTCCTTAGTGAGATTCATTGAATAAAAAACGGCATCGTCCATAAAATACCGATGCCGATTATTTCGGGGAAACGCAACGGAATTATTTACCCGATACCGGAGTGAAACTATGGAGTGCGCCAAACGGCATTGATGCGTCATGCGCAGGCATTCGCGATGAAGAAGCCGTCATTCGCGCCGCTCATTCCGGATCGCATGACAGCGCGAGCGGCGCAACCGCCGCCCGCACGCCGTACTTCAGATACTCGATTCAGCGATCAGCGCCCACCGCCCGGCAACGCGATATCGATCAGCACCGGATCGTGGTCCGACGAACGATACGCATCCGGCGCGTAGAAGGTTTTCTGCTGCTCGGCCGACTTGTACGCGAGAGTGTACTGCAGCGCGAGGGGCTCGTCCGCGTTGATGTGCCATTCGTGCACGGCCTTCACGTGCGACGCGAGCGGCAGCGATGCAAGCGCGTGATCGAGGTAGCCGGCTTCGCCGTTGTACACGTAGCTGTACGCATTGGCGCCGATCCAGCGCGACACGAGGTTGCGGTAGCCGCGCGATTCGAGCAGGCGGATCGGGTCTTCATACGTGTAGCTGTTGAAGTCGCCGATCAGCAGCGTGCCCTGCCCCGCGATGCCCGTCGGCGTGCCGGCGAGCCAGTCGGCCAGCTTCGCGGCCGCGCGCGTGCGCGTCGGATTCCAGCAGCCCTGGCCGTCGCCCTGGTCGCGGTCGTCGTTCGCCGCGTCCGGGCAGTTCTTCGACTTCAGGTGGTTGACCGCGATCGTCAGCGCCTGCTTGCCGCCGATCCGGCGGAACGACTGCGCGAGCGGCTGGCGGTTCTTGTCGTCGATCGCGAGCGTCGACGCGCGGCCGACGGGTTCGACCGCGCGGCTGTCGTAGATCATCGCGACCGCGATCGCGTCGCCGCCGAGGCGCGACGTGCCCGGATCGACGACGCGCCAGTGGCTGCCGAGCTTCGCGGCGAGCTGGCGCACCGCGCTCAGTTCGCCGTAGCCGTTGTTCTGGATTTCCATCAGGCCGATCACGTCGGCGTCGAGCGCCTTCAGCGCGCTGACGATCTTCGCTTCCTGACGCTGGAATTCCTGATAGGTCTTCGCGCCGCGGTTGTTCGGATCGTCGAAGCCGCCGCCGAGACCGTTGCCGTTGAAGTAGTTGAGGACGTTGAACGACGCGACGCGCAGGTTCGATTTCGGATCGCGCGCCGGCGCGTTGGTGCGCGGGTTCGAACGCGTGTCGAACGTCGGCGTGGCCGCGCCGGGCAGCGGCTGCACGCGCCATGCGCCGTAGCGCACCTCGAGCACGCCTTCGACGTCGCGCACGGTGTAGCCCGAGCGCAGCGTGTTCGCGGCCGACAGGTCCGGCGCCGGATACGGCACGGCCGCCGGGTTCTGCTTGTTCGAGCCGTCGTCGAGGATCAGCCGGTTGCGTGCGTTCGCATCGATCTGCGTCTGCGCCTGCGACGGCGGCACCACGCTCGTCGGCGTGCGCAGGCGGCCGTTGCTCAGCATCACGCTGCCGTAGCGGCCGAGTTCGTAGTTGTCGGTGACGGTGAGCGTCTGCGGCAGGCGCACGCGCATGCCTTCATATGCGGCGAACGCGTTCGGGTTGTCGACCGGCAGCGTGAGCGTGGCCGGCGTGACCGTCTGGCCGTTCGCGCACACCGCGATCGCGCCCGACAGCGTGAGCTGCGTCTGCCCGTATTTTTCCTCGACCTTGCCGGTCACGTGCACGAGATCGCCGGCTTTCGCGCGCACTTTCGGCGCATAGACGAACAGGCCTTCGGAGACGCCCGGCTGGTTGCGGCGCTGCGCGTCGGCCTGCTGGACGAAGAAGCCGCCGAAGCCGTCCGTGCCGCCGAAATCGGCGGTGACGACCGCTTCGATCGACACGTTCTGGCCGGCGAGCGGCGACGGCGCGCCCGGCCCCTGGATGTCGGCGATCGGCGTCGTGCTGCCGCCGCAGTTCGGACTGACGGGCGCGGCGGTGGCGGCGAAGACGGGCGCGGCAAGCGTGGGCAGCAGCAATAGCGGGGCAAACAGGCGGATTGTCGAGCGCATGACGGGGAATCCCGGTTGTGAGGGTGGCGAAAGCTTAGCGGCGCTCGGTGACAGTTTTTAGTAACCAAAAGACAGATGGATGTAATCATCCAGCTTTGCTACCCCGGTCGAAAAGCGGGAAATCGTCTGATCAAAACCCCCGCTGTTCCGACGATTTCCCGTTACCGGCGTCGCCTGTCGACCGTGGCGCTAAACCGTCCCCGGCAACGCGCTCGACACGAGCACCGCGGCCACCATCAGCACGCCGGCCAGCACGACCGCCTCGATCCGCAACACCGCGCCGAACCGTCGCAACAGGCCGGCCGGCGTCGCGGCCGCCGGATCCTTCAGCGCGGCCAGGAGCTTCGGCATCTCGAAGAACCGGTTGTGTCCGCCGAGCGCCGCCGCGATCAGCACGAGCGCGAGCTTGAACAGCAGGATCTGTCCGTACGTCGACCCGAGCAGGTTCGCGGGCGTATCGACACCGCGCCAGCCGTTGTAAGCGCCGGTCGCGAACAGCACGATCAACGCATACGTCGACGCATCGGACAGCGATTGCACGAACGATGCGCCGGTCGTGCGTTCGCTCGCGGGCATGCCGGCAAGACGCGGCATCACGCCGAACGCCGTCACGAACACGAGCCCGACCCACGCGCTGATCGCCAGCAGATGCAGCCAGTCGACCCACACCGGCACGCTGAACAGGCCCGCGTCGACCGGATGCCCGCCGTTGCTGCGCGCGAGTGCGACGCCCGCGAGCGCGGCCCACATCGCGAACGGAAAGCGCGTATCGTTCGCATGCCGGAACAACGACAGCAGCACGACGACCGCCGTGAACACCGCGCCGGCCAGCCACGCGTGACCGAAGCCGGTGCCGGCGAGCATCGCGCGGACGGACGGCCACGCGTCCAGCATCGACACGTCGCTCATCAGCGCGCAATGCGCCCAGAACGCGGTGACGCTCGCGAGCAGCGACACGCTGGACGCGATGCGCAGCGTCGCGACGAGACGCCGCGCGATGCCGCGCTGCCACACCGACTCGCCGCGCGCGAGCCAGTGGCTGCCGAGCAGCGCACCGACGATGACGGCGAATCCGGTGTTCTGGATCGCCACCGACACGAGCCTCAAAAGGCCGACGAAGCCCTCGTTCACCCCTTCACCCTGAACGAATAGGCGCCCTTGGTGCGATGCGCGTCGGCCGTCATCGCCACCCACTGCACCGTGTACGCGCCGGGCGCAAGCTTGGGTATCGCGACGGTCATCACGCGCGGGTTCGACGCATCGACTTTCGCCTTTTCGTGCGCGACGGCATTGCCGTTCGCGTCCGACACCTTCACCGAGCTGAACGCCGGTTCGAGGTCTTCGTTGAACGTCAGCCGCAACGTGTCGGGCGCGGTGTCGACCGCGCTGCCCGTCGCCGGTGCGGCGCTTTCCAGCTTGCCGTGCGCGAATGCCGCGGCCGGCACGGCGGCGGCGATCGCGCCGGCCGCGGCGAGGGCGGCCAACCGCCCGAGGGGGGTGATCTTCATGGTCATGCCCGGCGTCACGGCTTCTTCAGCTCGACGACGGTCAACGCGCCGCCCACGTCCTCGACGACGAAGTCGACCTTGTCGCCCACCTTCACCTGCGACAGCATCGCCGGGTCCTTCACCTTGAACGCCATCGTCATCGCGTCCATCCCGAGGTTGTCCAGCGGGCCATGCTTGATCGTCAGCTTGCCGGCGCCCGTGTCGATCTTGCGGATCTCGCCGTGCGACATCTCGTGCTTCGCGGCGGCGCCCTGCATCGCGCCGCCGCTCATGTCCATGCCTGCCATGTCGCCGGCCGCGTATGACGCGGCGGAAAACGCCAGCATGCAACCCGTTGCGATCGAAACCAGTTCCTTCTTCATCGTGCGTGCTCCTGAGTGAATGAAACGAAAACCGGCGGCCGCGTCATCACGGCCGCCGCATGCTGCCCGCGGCTCAACCGTCCGGCAATTCGCCGGTGTATTCGTAAGCGACGGTGCCCTTCGGATGCCGGAACCAGCCCGGATCGCGATAATCGTTGCGGCCGAGGCCCTGCCGGACCTTCAGCACCGTGAACATGCCGCCCATCTCCAGCGGCCCGAACGGGCCGGTGCCCGTCATCATCGGCAGCGTGTTGTCGGGCAGCGGCATTTCCATGCCGCCCATCGCGCCGCCCGTGCTGCCCATCGCCATGTAGTCGGGCACGAGCTTGCCGATCTTCTTCGCGAGATCCTTCTGCGGCACGCCGATCAGGTTCGGCACCTGATGACCCATCGCATTCATCGTGTGATGCGACTTGTGGCAATGGAACGCCCAGTCGCCCGGACGATCGGCGGTGAACTCGATCGCGCGCATCTGGCCGACCGCGACATCGGCCGTCACCTCCGGCCAGCGCGCCGCCGGCGGAATCCAGCCGCCGTCGGTGCCGGCCACCTCGAAGCTGTAGCCGTGCAGGTGGATCGGATGGTTCGTCATCGTCAGGTTGCCGAAACGAATCCGAACGCGGTCGCCCGCCCGCACCGGCAGCGGGTCGATGCCCGGGAACACGCGCGAGTTGAACGTCCACATGTTGAAGTCGGTCATCTCGTTCACGCGCGGCGTGTAGCTGCCCGGATCGATGTCGTACGCGGCGAGCAGAAAGACGAAGTCGCGATCGACCGGCATCGTCGCGCGATCCTTCGGATGCACGATGAACATGCCCATCATCCCCATCGCCATCTGCACCATCTCGTCGGCGTGCGGGTGATACATGAACGTGCCGTGCGCCTCCAGCTGGAACTCGTAGACGAAGGTCTTGCCGGGCGGAATGTGCGGCTGCGTGAGGCCGCCGACGCCGTCCATCCCGTTGGGCAGCCGCAGCCCGTGCCAATGGATCGTCGTGTGCTCGGGCAACCGGTTCGTCACGAAGATCCGGACCTTGTCGCCTTCGACGGCCTCGATCGTCGGGCCCGGCGACTGGCCGTTGTAGCCCCACAGGTTCGCGTTCATCCCGGGCGCCATCTCGCGAACGACGGGCTCGGCCGTCAGGTGGAATTCCTTCCAGCCGTTCTTCATTCGCCACGGCAGCGTCCAGCCGTTCAGCGTCGCGACGGGCGTGTACGGGCGGCCGTTGGGCGGCACGAGCGGGGGCTGCGTGCCGGCCTTCGCCATCGTGGGCGCGTCGGGCAGCGACGCCGCGCCGGCCTTGCTGACCATCGCCGCACCGAGCAGCGCGGCGCCCGAGCCGCTGAGAAATTGTCGACGGGACACCATGTCAATAACCTTCCGGATGCGTTGCGGGCGCCGGTTGCGCCACGGGTGAAGAAGCCGGCTGCGGCGCAGCGTCGGTCGTGGGTGCAGCGGGCGCGTCCGCGCGCTGCGTCGGCTGCGCGGTCGGCAGCCGGCCGCCGACGGCCGCCTGCAGATCGGTTTCGGCGAGCCAGTAATCCTTCAGCGCGTCGATGTAGCCGTTGACCGCGCCGACCTGTTCGCGCGCATCGCTCAACAGCTCGAACACGCTCGCGAGCATCCCGTTGTAGCGCAGCAGCAGTTCGTCCGAGATCGTCTTGCGCAGCGGCACGACTTCGTCGCGATAGTGCTTCGCGACGTCGTAGCTCGTCGTGTACGCCGCGTACGATTCGCGCACGTCCGAGCGCGCGTCGATGGCCGTCTGCGCGAGCCGGTTCGCCGACTGCATGTAGACGGCCTCGGCCCGCGCGACCTTCGCGCCGCCCCAGTCGAACAGCGGAATCTCGACGCTGATCTCGTAGCCGTGCTCGTGCCCCTTGCCGGTCTCGTAGTTGTTCACGTAGCCGAGATCGACCGCGTTGACGAAGCGCGTCGCCTTGCTGAGCCCGAGCGACGACGCGACGCCCTGCGTCTGCAGCTTCGCGGCCTGGATGTCGAGGCGATTGCTCATCGCGTAGCGTTCGAGATCGGGCAGATCGGGGCGTGCCTTCGGCAGGTCGGGCAAGCGCTCAGGCAGCGCGTACCGCGTGCGCTCGCCCCACAGCCCCATCGCGCGCGTGAGCTTCTCGCGCGCGGCCACGGCCTGCTGCTGCGCCTTCGCCTGCTGCGCGACGGCATCCGCATGGAATGCCTGCTCGCGTGCATAGTCGAGCCGGCTGAAGTTGCCGGCCTGGCGCATGCGCTGCGCGAGCTCGGCGCCGGCGCTCGCGGCGTCGCGGACCTGTCGCGCATAATTCGCGGCCTGTTCGGCGGCGACGGCTTCGACATACGCGCGGCGCGCGTCGGCCGCGACCTTCAGCATCGCGTCGGCGGTTTCGAGCCGGGTCTGCTCGAAGCGGCGGCGTTCGATGTTCGTCGCGAGCGGCAGCGTCAGCAGCGCGAACACGTTGGCCGAGAACGTGCGGCCGAGGCTCAGTTCGCCGTCGCCGGCCCGCGTGCGGCTGAACGAAAAGCGCGGGTTCGGCAGCCGGCCGGCCTGCACGAGATCGGCCTCCGACAGCCCGAGTTCCGCGTACGACGCCTGCAGGCCACGGTTGTTCAGCAGCGCGAGCTGCACCGCGTCGTCCATCGACAGCGGTTTCTCGAGCAGTTCCTTCGTCCGCTTGTCGACGGCCGCGCGGTCGGCGTCGGTCCTGACGATGACGGCGTCCTTCCCGATGCGCTCCGATGCGACGGACGACACGGCGTCGAAGCCGCCGTCCTTCGAGAACGTCGTGCAGCCGGCGAGGAATGCCAGCACGAGCACCGTCGCGCCGATTCGCGGTGAAATCGCAAGTCTCGTCATTGCGCGGCCCCTCCGTGCATCGAATGGGCCGAGCCGCCCGCCGCATGTCCGGGTTTCGCGTGTCCGGTGGTGTTTCCCTTCGCGGGCCGCGCCATCACGTCCCGGTTCAGTTGCTTCCAGCCCGGGCCTGCGTCGTCCCGATACGGCACGTAGCCGTCGAACGCGGACGTCACCGTGACGTCCGGCACCGACGCGGCCGCGTCGGCCGGATCGGGAAAGGCGGTTTGCGCGGGCGCGAGCGACGGCACGAGCGCCGCCGCGCCAAGCAGCGCCGCAGTAATCAATCGCATGGATGTTTCTCGTCGTGAGTCGTGCGGCGGACGTCGCGCGTTCGCCAGCACGGTTTGCGGATCGCGGCCGGTCGGCCGCGGGCACGGATTAGACGGGAATCCGGCGTGGCGGCCGGTCGATGCCGCCGGTCAAAAACGACACGACGACCGTCGACGGTGCGGACGAGACGATCGCGAGGCCGACGTCCGACGTAGCGGACACGGCAGGCACCTCCGCCATACCCGAGCCGAAACAGCAGGACCCGCAGGCGGAACAAGGCGTCGCATGGCGTGCGTGGTCGTCGTGCTGATGCCGCTCGCCGTGCGCGCCCGGCATCGCATGCGACGCGGCCTGGGCATCGACGCCGGGCCCCGCATGCGGCACGGCAGCACCCGCGCATGGCGTCGACGCGGTCGCGAACGACTGGATCGGCACGCACAGCGCCAGCAGCACGACGAGGATGAATTTGCGCCAGTACGACATGGATGCGGAATCAGGCAGACCGTGAGCGGATGAACGGGAGCGGCGCCGCGACGACGCGCTCCGGATACAAGACGGCCGCAGCTTATCGCCGCCGGCGTGACGACGACATGGCCGAAACATGACCGAATTTTCATGAAGTACGGCGACGCATCGCGCGCACGCTTCATGACAATTCCGTCATCCGGCGGTCATCTTTCGCGCACGCGCTGCGCCGTAAGCTCACGCGTTACACTGACCGGCTGGAATCACGAACGGCCTGCTCCACCATGCGGATACTGATAGTCGAAGACGAACCCAAGATGGCGTCGTACCTCCGCAAGGGGCTGACGGAGGCGAGCTACACGGTCGACGTGGCCGAGAACGGCCAGGACGGGCTGTTCCTCGCGCTGCACGAGGATTTCGATCTCGTCGTGCTCGACGTGATGCTGCCGGAACTGGACGGCTTCGAGGTGCTGCGGCGGTTGCGCGCGCAGAAGCAGACGCCGGTGCTGCTGCTGACTGCCCGGGAGGCGGTCGAGGACAAGGTCACGGGGCTCGAACTGGGCGCCGACGATTACCTGCTGAAACCGTTCGCGTACGCGGAGTTCCTCGCCCGCATCCGTTCGCTGCTGCGGCGCGTGCCGCGCAATTCCCGCGAAATCCTGCAAATCGCCGATCTCGAAGTCGACCTGATCAAACGCCGCGTGCGGCGCGCCGACGCCCGCATCGACCTGACCGCGCAGGAGTTCGCGCTGCTGCAGCTGCTCGCGGAACGCGAGGGCGAGGTGCTGACGCGCACCTTCATCACGTCGCAGATCTGGGACATGAATTTCGACAGCGACACGAACGTCGTCGATGCGGCGATCAAGCGCCTGCGCGCGAAGATCGACAACGCATACGAGAAGAAACTGATCCACACGATCCGTGGGATGGGCTACGTGCTCGAGGATCGCGCGTGACAAGCGGCCCCGCGCCCTATTCGCTGCTCCAGCGCCTGACGCTCGCGTTCGCGGTCGTGGCCGCGCTCGTGTTCGCGCTGACCGGCGCATATCTGTATCGCTCACTGTCCGCCGAGTTGACCCGGCGCGACGACATCGAGATCGCCGGCAAGCTCAACCAGTTCCTGCAGCTCGCGCGGGCAAGCGGCTCGATCGCCGCGTTGCGCGCCGATCCGGCCGTCTTCCATGAAGTGCTGCTGTCGCATCCGGGCGTCTATCTCGGCATCTACGACGGCGCGAACCATCCGCTCGTCGAACACACCGACGAAGCCGGCCACACGCTCGCGTCGGTGATCGCGCTGCCACAGCCGGCCGGTGCCGCGGGCGCGGCGGCCAGCCCGTTCACGTGCTCGCCGCCCGGCATCGGCACGTCGCGCTGCGTCCGTGCGCGCGCCACGCTGCCGTCGGGCGAAACCGTTCAGGTCGCGTTGGCGCGCACGGCGGCGGATCGCCAGTCGCTGCTGGAAAGCTATCGCGTCGACATCTGGCTCGCGGCCGCGCTCGGCGCGCTGCTGGTCGGCGCGCTCGGCTACGCGGTCGCGTCCCGCGGCCTGCGTCCGGTCGAGAGCCTCGGCCGGCAGACGTCGCGCATAGAGGCGCACAACCTGACCGCGCGCCTCGATGCGCGCGGCGGCCCGATCGAGCTGCGCGAGCTCGCCACGTCGGTCAATCGGATGCTCGACCGGCTCGAGCGCGCGTTCGTGCGGCTGTCGCAGTTTTCGTCCGATCTCGCGCACGACATGCGCACGCCGCTCGCGAACGTGATCAGCTCGTCGCAGGTCACGCTGTCGCGTGCCCGCACCACCGAGGAATACGAAGCGCTGATCGATTCGAATATCGAGGAATGCGAACGGCTTCAGCGGATGATCGAGAACATGCTGTTTCTCGCGCGCACGGACAATGCGCAACAGCATCTGAAGACGGTCGAACTCGACGCGGGCAACGAGCTGCGCCGGCTCGCGTCGTATTTCCAGGCGCTGGCCGACGAGACCGGCGTGCGTCTCGACGTGCACGGCGCCGCGCCGGTGGTCGCGGACGCGACGCTGTTCCGGCGCGCCGTCAGCAACCTCGTCTCGAACGCGCTCGAACACGCGGAAGCCGGATCGACGATCGAGCTGGCCGTATCGACCCGGCCCGGCTACGCGGTCGTCGAAGTCACGAATCGCGGCATCGCGATTCCGCCCGAACAGATCGAGCGGATCTTCGAGCGCTTTTACCGGATCGATTCGTCGCGGCACGGCGCGGCGCGCAACACCGGGCTCGGGCTCGCGATCGTCAAGTCGATCGTCGAGCTGCATCGCGGCAAGGTCGAGGTCGCGAGCCGCGACGGACGGACGACCTTCGCGCTGCACTTCCCGGCCCGCGTTTCATGACATGCGGACGATGCCGCCGCGCGCGCATGCCGATTGCTTCCCGATACTGCGTGGGCATCCGTCACGACGCGGCTTGACCGCGCGCTTGCCGAAAGCGGCCGGCTCGGCTAGACTGGCCCTCGTCTTTGGGGAGTAGCCTGCTTTCCATCCCCGGAAAGCGAACGCGTCAACACACTCGGCCTGCGGCCGTGGCGCATTCGGCCGAATCGGTCTGGCGAGACCATCGACGCATCGCGTCGTTCCTGGTCGGACGTCGGCAGATGCGTCATGGTTCGTCCACGTCCGACCACGGAGTCCCCATGTTCCTTCCAGCCTTCCCCCTGCGTTTCGTTCGCTGCGTCCGTTCCGCCCCTGCCCGCGTGCCTGCCTGCGGAGGTGCCGCATGACGTTGATGCTCGTCGAACTGGCGCTCATGCTGATCGTCATCCTGGTCGCCGCCGAACTCTTCACGAATGCGCTCGAACATCTCGGCGAGCGGCTGAAGATTTCGGAAGGCGTGACCGGTTCGCTGTTCGCCGCCGTCGGCACCGCGCTGCCCGAAACGATGGTGCCGCTGCTCGCGCTCGCGGGCGGCACGTCGAACGCGGCCGTTAACGAGGAAATCGGCGTCGGCGCGATTCTCGGCGCGCCGCTGATGCTCGCGACGCTGACGACCTTCCTGATGACGCTCGCCGTGATCCGCTCACGCGGACTGACCGGCACGATTGCGCCCGAGCGCACCGGCTTCGTACGCGACCTGAACTACTTCATCGCCGCCTTCACGCTCGCCACCATCGCGATGTTCGTCCCGCATCACGTGTGGGCGGTCCGCGCGCTGCTCGCCGCGATGCTGGTCGGCATCTACGTGATGTACGTCTTGATGACGTTCCGCGCGTCGACGCAACTCGTCGATGCCGGGCACGGCACCGAGGCGCCGCATACGATGTTCCTGTCGCGCGTCGGGCTCCCGACCAACCTGGCGACCATCGCGCTGCAACTCGCGCTCGGCGTCGCGTTGCTGGTCGGCGGCGCGAAGGGCTTCATTCACGGCGTCGAGGGCGTCTCGCACCTGCTCGGAATTTCCGCGCTGCTGCTGTCGCTGATCATCGTGCCGATCGCGACGGAATTGCCGGAAAAGGTCAACAGCGTGCTGTGGATTCGCCGCAAGAAGGACACGCTCGCGTTCGGCAACATCACCGGCGCGATGGTGTTCCAGGGCACGCTGCTGCCGGCGATCGGCATTATGCTGACGCCGTGGGAACCGCGCCCCGAAGTGCTGACCGGCGTGGTCATCACGCTCGCGGCGGCGGTGTGGCTGCGCGTCAATGCGCGTGCGCGCGGGCTCGCGATCTGGGCGTTGCTGGCGAACGGCGCCGGGTACGTCGGCTATCTGTTCGTGACGCTGACGCGTTGAAGGCGCGGATCGCTTCAATCAGGACACGTTGGGCCGACCGTCGGCCTGCATCATCTGCTGCACGGCCGGCCGCGCCCGCACCCGCTCGTGCGGCGCACCGTGTACCCGGAAGTGTCGGTGCGCATCGAGTACGATCTGACCACGGACGGCGACCGGCTGCGGCCCGTCGTCGAGGTCATGCGCGAATTCGGGCTGCGGCTGAAGGCGCGCGACGCGCATTGCGAGGTCGAAGCGGAAACCGCGCTGCCCCGATAACACCACATCGAGAGAAACATCATGGAACTACATGCCACCGTCGGCGCGGCGACGTCCGACATCGACGACGACGAAAGCTGCGCGAACATCTATTGCCACGACGCGGAGCAGAACTATTGCTTCTCGCTGCTGCGCTTTCCGGAGGAAACGTCGATCGAGGTGATGGTGCTCGACCAGCTCACCGCGCACGTGAAGGATCTGACGGTGCGCCTCACGGGCGACACGATCGAAGTCGAACTCGACGAGCGCACCGCCGCGCGGCTCGACGGCAACACGCATTACGTGATTCATCTCGCGCCCGGCGAGCACGATCCGGTCGTGCTGCGCGCCGCGCTGAAGGAAATCTTCGACGGCAAGAGCGGGTATCGCGACGACAGCGCAAACGCGTAAGCCGGCCGGCCCGACACGCGTTCATACGCCACGCGTTCGCCCTTCGCTCATGACACGCGCTTCGCGATTCCAGCTGCTTCGTCGCCGCTGCTCGCGTTCAACGTCGACGACACCGTCACGGCGCGCGTCGAACGCATCGACGCCTGAGCAGGCCCCGCGCTACGCAGCCAGCTCGATCGCCTTGATGTTGAACGCGCGCAGCAAATCCTCGCAGAACGCGTCGACGATCGGCTTGTCGCTCGCGCTGCGCTTCATCGCGAGATGCAGCGGCACGTCGAAACTGAAGGTCGTGCGGCCGATGGCCTTCACGAGCCCGCGCTGCTCGAACGGCTCCGCGTAATGCGCGGGCAGATAGCCGAGATGGCCGCCCGACAGGATCAAGATCGTCGCGGCCTCGATGCTGTCCGCGCTCGCGGTCACGCGTCGCTCCGGCAGCGGGTACTGCTCCTCCGGCACCGGATAGGTGCGCCATACCCAGTCGTGCGCCTGCAGGTCGTCGGCCGACACCGGCCGTGACGCATGAAACAGCGGATGGCCGCGCCCGCAGTAGATCACCTGCTCCTCGGTAAACAACGGCGTGTAGTCGAGTCCCGGCACGCGATGCCAGAAATACCCGATCGCGAGATCGAGCTGGTTGTTGACGAGGCTTTCCTCGAGTTCCTGCGGCGACGCGACCTTCATCGAGAACGTGACGGCCTGGTCGCGCTTGCGGAACGCGCCGATGGCATCGGCCAGGCGCGCGTTCTCGACGAGCGGCGCCTGCCCGATCAGGCCGATCGACAGCGTACCGACCAGCTTGCGATCGATGTCGCGCACGCGCGCGACGAACTCGGACGTCGCCGCGACGAGCGTGCGCGCCGTGGCCGCGAAGCGTTCCCCCTTCGACGTCAGCCGAAACCCGCCGCGGCCGCGATCGCACAGCTTGAAACCGACGCGCGCTTCCAGCGCGGACAACTGCGTGCTGATCGTCGACTGCCGCACGCCGAGCGAGGCCTCTGCGGCCGTGATGCCGCGTGCGTCGACGACGGCGAGAAAGACCCGGATGAGCCGGAGATCGAGATCGGTGGTATTCGAAAACATGCTTCGAGCCGCTGCGCCTGAGCGCGTTGTCGGGCCGGCGCGACACCGGCCGTCTTCGCCGATGAACCTTGCCGGACGCGCGCCGCCATCGGCAACGGCACGCGCCATACGCGTCGCTCGCGGACACCGCGCGCCGCTTACATCGGAAAGCCCATCGCCTTGATCCCGTTGATCCACGCGCGCTTCCAGCCGCCTTCGGCATCCGCGCCGTCGAACGCATGGAACGTGATCTTCGCGGCGACCCATCGCATCGGCTCGGGCGGGATGTAGCTCGGGCTCTGGTTCGCGATGTCGAGCTTGCGTTCCGGGCTGTCTCGATCGAACAGGATGTTCAGCCCCATGAACGCGCCGAACCGGCTCGCCGCGACGCCGAAACCCGTGTAGCCGGCGACGAACACCGCCTTGTCGCCGAGATAGCGCTTCGCGAACACCGAACCGCGCGAGCAGTAGTCGATCGGGCCGCCCCATGCGTGCGAGAAGCGCACGTCGGCGAGTTGCGGGAACGTGCGATGGAACGCCTCCGCGAGCCGGTAGTAAGTTTGCCGCTCGCCGTCCTGGTGCGGCTCGGGATCGCCGTCGAAGTGATAGCTGACCAGCCCGCCGAAGATGATGTTGTTGTTCTTCGTCAGTCGGAAATAGTTCAGCTGCGTGCGCGTGTCGTACACGCCCTGGCGATTCTTCCAGCCGATCCGCGCGAGCTGTTCGTCGGTGAGCGGCTCGGTCGCGAGCACGTGATCGCGCACCTGCATCACGCGGCGGTTGATGTCGGGAATGCCGACCTTCGCCGTGCCGCTGCCGAACACGACGCGCGGCGCGCGCACGCTTCCCCTCGGCGTCTTCACGTATACCGTGTCGCCTTCGTCGGTCACCGTCGTGAGCGGCGTGTGTTCGTACAGTTTCACGCCGAGCGACAGCGCCGCGCGCTTGAGCCCCCACGCGAGCTTCGCCGGATGCACGATGCCGCTGCGATTGCGCGACCACAACGCGCCGGCGAACAGCGGCGAATTCAGTTGCCCGAGCGTTTCGTCGCGATCGAGCAGCACGACGTCGTGGCCGTATTCGCGATGCAGGTCGTAGTCGCCCTTCAGGTGCGCGACGTGCTCGGGGTCGACCGCCACCGTCATCTCGCCGTTCCACTCGATGTCGGCGTCGATGCCGTAGCGCTTCAGCGTTTCCTCGAAGCCGTCGAGGTTGTGATGGCCGAATGCCTCGAGTTGCGCGATGTCGTTCGGGAACACGCGCACCGCGTTCGGCAGCCCGTGCATCACCGACGTCGAGATGATCCCGCCCGCGCGGCCCGATGCACCGTGCGCGACCTTGCCGGCCTCGATCAGCACCACGTTCAGGTGCGGCATCTGCTCCTTCGCCTGCACGGCCGCCCACAGCCCCGTGAAGCCGCCGCCGACGATCAGCAGATCGGCCGTCGCGTCGCCGACGAGTTCCGGCTCGGCGGCCGGTGCGGCCGGGTTGTCGAGCCAGTACGGGAACAGCTTCGTATTCGCGAGCGCCTCGGCGGCGCTCAGTGCAACCGGCGCGCGACGTGCGTCGTGCGCGTGCGCCGGTGCGGCCTGCGTTGCTTCGTTGACTTCCATTTCCATGATTCCAGCCATCCCACTTGATCGCGGCCCGCGCGTGCCGAGCATGCGCGGCGTGCCGAATTCGCCGATGTCATCGGTTGTTCCGCCGATGGCGATTTGCGGCGCATGCACCGCAAGTCGCGATGCGTGCCGTCGCCAAGCGCGCGACGGGCTTCGCTTGCGGTCGATCG
Organism: Burkholderia sp. BCC1638; assembly: GCF_902833195.1. Lineage (NCBI taxonomy): Bacteria > Pseudomonadati > Pseudomonadota > Betaproteobacteria > Burkholderiales > Burkholderiaceae > Burkholderia > Burkholderia sp. BCC1638. The sequence goes on along the minus strand of NZ_CADFEC010000037.1, from coordinate 45,836 downwards.
AAAACGCAACCGCCGCCAGGTGCGCGTCGATCCGACGACGACACCACGGCGGCGGTCGCTCGCATCACGACTTCTCGAGCAGCACGTAGAACTTCTTCGCGTCCTCGATCGTCTCCCAGCGGCCCGCGAAACCGGCCGGCAGCAGATAACCCTGGCCCGGCGTGAATTCCTTGCGGTTGCCTTCCACGTCGGTCAGCGCGATGCGGCCCTCGACGAGCCACACCGCCTCGTCCGCCGCCGTTTCCGGGAACTCCACGGAGCCGACCTTGCCTTCCCACCAGCCGATGAGGTAGCCGCCGCTCTTGCCTTCGGTCGCGCGCCAGTCGCTTTCGTCCATCCCGAAGTCGAGCTTCGTGAATTCGCCAATGCCTGCGCCCAGCGGCAGGATGTCCTTGATCAGTTTGGTCATCTGAATCTTTCGTCTCTTGATTGAAAAAGCAGAGACAAAGTTACTCATTTACACTGCCCCGGTATGCCCCCCTTCGGGGGGGACAAGCCGCGTTTTCCGCGACGCGCGGGGTCGCAGGACTCCGTACCGTATTTCCCCCTAATGACGTTTTCGGCTTCCAACGCTAAAATCGCCGCCGCTTTTCACCGGGGAACCGCATGCTGCTCAACGTGAACCCCTTCCACCGCGACACCGACCGCTTCAACGTGTCGTTCAAGGCGCTGGGCGAGCTGATCGAAACGGTCGGCACGCCGCACTTCGTGCCGCGTCTCACGCAATTGCTGAACGACGTGGTGCCGCTCGACGTCGCGCACGTCGAACGCTCGCGCGTCGACGGCACGATGCCCACCGGCTACCGCTGCGAATGGATCGGCAGCAGCGGCATCGGCACCGCGACCGCCGAGATCTCCGACGTGATGACGCTCTACTACGAGCGCTTTCTCGACAGCGACCCGCTGTTCGCGGGGCTGCGCGGCAAGACGGGCACGATGCTGGTCGTGCGCGATATCGCGGCGATTCCGCCCGGCGAATTCCGTCAGCGGCTGTTTGACGACGTGCATATCGGCCACGAATGCGTGCTCGCGCGCGGCACCCGCTACGCGCAGCATTCGATCGCGCTGGAACGCGGCCGCGATCGCCCGCCGTTCACGCTCGCCGAGATGAACCGCTTTCGCAGCATCAGCGACATGCTGTTCCCGCTGCTCGAGCTGCATGCATCGACCACCGCCGCGCGACGCGTCGCGCATCCGATGCCCGAAGTGCATCCGCTCGCGCAGTTCGATGCGCGGATCGCGGCCGACGGCGTGAAGCTGTCGAAGCGCGAATACGAAACCTGCAAGCATCTGATCTCCGGCAAGACCGTGCCGGAAACCGCCGACATCCTCGGCGTGCGGGTCGCGTCGGCCGAGTCGTACGTGAAGCGTGCGTTCGCGAAGCTCGGTGTGCGCACGAAGCGCGAGCTTGCCGCATGGGGTTCGGCCGCGCCGCACGACGGCGACGGCGCGCCGCCGCCCGCGATCGCGCGCTGATCCGGTCCGACGTCAACTGCCCGCCGACGGTCACGCCGCGTCGATGCGGCAATGCCACTCGCATCGAGCCGCATCGATGTAAACGTTGCGACTTCAAAATCTTCGCGTGCGCGTTCTCCTCTACCATCGGCCGATCGTTTTTCACCAGAAAGAGGAGACGGCCCCATGCACCGCGAACTGAACCAACCGATGGGCGGCAACGAGATGCCGCGCTTTGGCGGCATTGCCACGATGATGCGCCTGCCGCAGGCCACCACGACCGACGGCCTCGACGTGTGCTTCGTCGGCGTGCCGCTCGATCTCGGCACGTCGAACCGCTCGGGTTCGCGCTTCGGCCCGCGCCAGATCCGCACCGAATCCGTGCTGCTGCGCCCGTACAACATGGCCACGCGCGCGGCCCCGTTCGATTCGCTGCAGGTCGCCGACATCGGCGACGTCGCGACCAACCCGTACGACCTGAAGGATTCGGTGCGCCGCATCGAGCAAGCGTATGACGAGATCGTCGCGAACGGCTGCCGGCCGATCACGCTCGGCGGCGATCACACGATCGCATGGCCGATCCTGCGCGCGCTGCACAGGAAGTACGGCAAGGTTGCCGTGGTGCACGTCGACGCGCACGCGGACGTGAACGACACGATGTTCGGCGAGAAGATCGCGCACGGCACGCCGTTCCGCCGCGCGGTGGAGGACGGCCTGCTGCAATGCGACAAGGTCACGCAGATCGGCCTGCGCGGCACCGGCTACCACGCGGACGATTTCGACTGGTGCCGCCAGCAGGGCTTCACGGTCGTGCAGGCGGAGGAATGCTGGAACAAGTCGCTCGCGCCGCTGATGGCGCAGGTGCGCGAACGCATCGGCGACACGCCGGTCTATCTGAGCTTCGACATCGATGGTCTCGATCCGTCGTTCGCACCCGGCACCGGCACGCCGGAAATCGGCGGGCTGACGGTGCAGCAGGGTCTCGAGATCATTCGCGGGATGAAGGGGCTGAACATCGTCGGCGCGGATCTCGTCGAAGTGTCGCCGCCGTACGATCCGACCGGCACCACCGCGCTCGTCGGCGCGAACCTCGCATACGAGATGCTCTGCGTGATGCCGGGCGTCGCCTACCGCTAACCCGATCGACAGGAAAACGTTGATGTCAACCGCTCAGCTTTCCCCTTCCGCCACGGCCATCGTGCTGCCCGCCGCGCGCATCGCCGGCCAGCCCGTGCGCACGCATTCCGATGAAGCCGGCGCGCCGATCTTCAATGCGTCGACCGGCGAGACGATCGGCTGGCAGGAATTCGCGACGGCCGCGCACGTCGACGCCGCGGTCCGCGCCGCGCGCGACGCGTTCGGCGGCTGGCGCGACACGCCGCCCGCCGAGCGCGGCCGCCTGCTCGCGACGATCGCCGCGCGCGTCGAAGCCAACCGCGAACGCCTTGCGGCGCTGCAGATGCAGGTGAGCGGCAAGCCGCCGTTCGAGGCCGACGCCGACGTCGGCGACGTCGCCGCGACGTTCGCGTACTACGCGCAGCTGTGCGAGAACCCTGCGCTGTTCGCGGCCGAGCCGGTCGCGCTGCCAAGCGACGCCGTCGCCGCCGAGCGCTTTCACGATGCGGTCGGCGTGGCCGCGCTGATCGTGCCGTGGAACTTCCCGATGGTCACGACCGCGTGGAAGCTCGCGCCCGCGCTGGCGGCCGGCTGCACGGTCGTGATGAAGCCGTCCGAACTGACGTCGCCGACCGAGCACGCGCTGCTCGACCTGATCGCCGAAGCCGGCGTGCCGGACGGCGTCGTCAACGTCGTGAACGGCGGCGCGGAAGTCGGCGCGGCGCTGTCCGCGCATCCGTTGGTCGACAAGATCTCGTTCACCGGCAGCACGGCCGCCGGCCGCAAGGTCATGCAGGCCGCGGCCGAGGACATGAAGCGCGTGACGCTCGAACTCGGCGGCAAGTCGTCGCTGATCGTGCGCGACGACGCCGATCTCGACGTCGCGGTGTCGCTGGCGGTGGCCGGTGCGTTCACGAACGCGGGCCAGATGTGCTCGGCCACCGCGCGCATCCTCGTGCACGACAGCGTGTACCGCAGCTTCATGGCCGCGTTCGAGACGGCCGTGCGCGCGCTCGTCGTCGCGCCGCCTTGTGCCGAACACGTCGCGATGGGGCCGCTGATCTCGGCCGCGCAGCGCACGCGCGTCGAGGCAATGCTCGAGCAAGGCATCGCGGCCGGCGCGCGCGTCGCGTTCAGCGGGCGCGTCGCCGAGGGTGGCGGCAATGGCTTCTTCATGGCGCCGGTCGTGGTCGCCGAACCGGCCGTCGACAACCTGCTGTGGACCGATGAAGTGTTCGGCCCGGTCGCGTGCGTCAAGTCGTTCCGCACCGACGACGAGGCGATCGCGCTCGCGAATGACACGCGCTACGGGCTCGTCGCGACCGTCGTGACGCGCGACGCGGAAATCGCGAAGCAGTTCCAGGCGCGCGTGCGCGCCGGGCTCGTGTGGATCAACGCGCCGCAACTCATCTACCCGCACGTGTGCTGGGGCGGCTTCGGGCTCAGCGGGATCGGCCGCGAACTCGGCGTGACGGGCCTGCGCAGCTACCAGGAACTGCGCCACGTGATGCGCGCGATTGATTGACCGGGGCGGCCGGCCGAAGCATGCGATGCACGCTGCCGATGGCGACAATCGTGACGATGTTCGCGCACGATCGCGGCGTCGTCACGGTCGATGTGCCGCCGCTTCGGCCTCGGTGTCGTGATACTCGACGAACGTCGCGATCTTCCCGTTTTCGATCGTGAGCAGATGCACCCAGTCGTCTTCGTACGTGCGACCAGTGGCATGAACATGCCAGCGTTGCGTGCCGAGCACGACGACCCGGTTGCCGCTGGCGATGAACTCGAGCGGCTCGAACCGTTCCGCGGTCTGCGTCGACGCAAGCGCCGCGAAGAACGCCGCGACCGCCTGCGGCCCATGTCGCCTGCCGACGAACGGAACGACGTCGGCAGGCCCCGGGATGAACCAGTCGATACTGTCGGAAAGCGTCTGCAGAATGCCGTCGATATCGGCCCTGCCGAACGCCGCGTATGCCTGCTGCACGAGTTGCACGTTGTCTTGTTCGCTCATCGCACCCTCCCGCCTTCACCGGTTCGTTGCGTCGCGGCGCGGAATTCGGGCCGCGGACAATTCAGCATAGTCGAACCGCGAGGCGGCACTTATGCGTGTTCTCCAGCAGTCGAGCGGTGTGAATTCCGTATGAGCAATCGACGGTGGCGCTAACCCGACGCCACGATGACGTGCGCCTGAATCTTGCCGACCACCGGCCCGACGCCATGACGGTCGGCAATGGCCGCGGTTGCTCGATCCGTGGCGAGCTGAAGCAAGCCGGCGTCGCGCGCGACGATTTCGTCGTGCAGCGGCGTTCCCAGGCAATACGCGGTGGCGACATCGCGTGCAGACGCCGCGCGACTTGCCTTCTCGTGCGTCGCGATATCGACGTTGGCGAAACCCGCGCGGCGCAGATCGTCCCGGATCAGCGCGACATCGTGATAGCCGTGCGGCGTGCGGGCGAGGAATCGCGGCGGGTCATGCGGAAACAGCGCCGCGACGGCCTGGGTGATTTCGTCGGCAAAGGCATTTGCCTCGATGCGATCCCAGACACTGAAGACGAAACGCCCGCCCGGCCCCAGCACGCGCCGCGCCTCAACGTAGCCGGCGACCCGGTCGGGAAAGAACATCGCACCGAACTGACAGCAGACGACGTCGAACGACGCATCCTCGAACGGCAGCGCGAGCGCGTCCGCCTGCCGCCATTCGATACGGGTGTCGGCCCCCTGTCTGGTGACGGCGTAGTCGAGCATCGGCTGGTTGAGGTCCGTCACGACGTAGCGCACGCCGGGGCCGAGCCGTGACGCAAGCGCCCGCGTGACCGCGCCGCTGCCGGCGGCGGTTTCGAGCACCGAGCAAGGCGCGAAGGCGGCGACGCGCTCCGCCAGGTCGGCAGCGTATTCGGCGAAGATCAGCGGCACCATCAGCGTGTCGTAGAACGCGGGAATCGAGCCTGAAAACACCTTGTCGAGATCGGTCATCACGCCCCCTGGCAAACGTCGAGTGACGCGGTTGCGCGTCCGTTTCGGCACACACCAAGCCATGTCGAACGCGGGACAGGCTTGATACATGATAGGCGTTGAAAGCGGCGCGCGGCGCCGGCGGCGAATGCATGCCGAAGACCACGGTTTCCGGGGCGGAAACACGCCGACGCAAAGAGCCGATCGGCGACGTCGATCGAGATCCGCGAAGCGTGTTCGTTGCGTAACCGATATATCCCATAGAATATATCGACATCTGCACCAACGGAGATTCACCATGCCCCGCACGCCGACGGATCGCGCCTCGCGACGCACCGCACGCGCCCAGACGTCGGCACCGACACCGATACGCAAGATCAGCGCGCTCCGGCCGTTGTCGAGCGACGAACGCGCGCAGCAGGTCACAGACGTCGTCGATGCGTTCCGGCGCCTGCGCGGCAGCGTCATGCGCTTCATCCGCGTTTTTTCCGCCGTGACGGACGACACGCTGTCCGCGCTGAGCCTGCGCGACCTGCTGTCGACGCTCGAGCGCGACGCGCACGCCGCCCGCTTCACGCGCGTGTCCGACCTCGAACGCGCGATCGGGCTGGCACGCGGCCTCGAGCGCACGCGCGACGACGTGTTCTCCGACGCATTCAGCAACGACCCGGCCGCGATGCGCGACGCGGTGGCCGCGCTGGAGCGCGTCGACGTGCTGCTGGTCGGGCTGTGCGTCGAGCACGTGATCGAACGTCACGCATCCGCACCGCGCCCGGAATCGGCTGCCCTCTGCTGAGTCGTGAATCGCGCATTTCGCCGGCATTTCGACCGTTATATTCCGTGGTATATTGCGCTCCATCTTTCGCGCATCCGTCTCCGGCCCGTCGGGCCCGGATCGAGGTCCACATGCACGCTCCGCCCTTTCGCCTGGCCCGCACGGCGGGCCTGCCGCCGTCCGGTGGCCCTGCGTCCGCCGGCTCCGGGCGGACCGACGCCTGCTGCACGCCGTCCCGTGTGCAGCAAGTCGAGCTGAAGCGCCGCGCGCGTCTGTCCGAGCTCGATTCGAACCTGCATTGCTCGATCGTCGGCACGTGCCTGACCACGCACGAACTGCGCAAGCTCGTACCGAAATTCACCGATCTCGACCGCCAGCGCGCGACCGATCTGGACATCCACCACGCGGCCGTCCAGCTCGCGATCGAGGGCGCGGCCGGCGGCAAGGCACTGCACAAAGTGCTCGACGAACGCTATGCGGGCGCGATACACGCGTTCGACAAGGCAAAGGATGCCGATGCGCTTCTCGCGCTGTGGCAGGACGCGCTGAAAAGCGGCGACATCCCGCCCGCGTACTGGGCGCTGATGACGCATCCGCGCACGACGATGGCCGTGCGCCAGACCGCGTTCGGCGATTTGCACATGCTGTCGCACCTCGTCGGCGCAGCCAATCGTGCCGACATTCGCCGGCTGGTCGCGCTCGAGGAAGAAAATGCCGCGCTGCACGCGAAGATCGAGCGGCAACAGGCACGCCTGCACGAGATGAGCATGGCGCGCGATGCCGCATTGAAGGAACTGGATGAACGCGATGCACGCCGAAACGCACCGACGACGCGCGCCGAAAGCGCGTTGCGTGACGAAGTGCGAGAACTGCGCGAGGCGCTGGCCGCGCGCGACGAACGCGTGGCGCTGCACACGAGCCGCCGCGAGGCGGCGGAACAGCGGATCGCCGCGGAACAGGCGAGCGCGCGGGCGATGCGCGCGCGGCTCGACGACCTGACGGCGATGGTGAAGACCCTGCGCGCCGAGGCGAGCGCGATCGAACAGACTGTGCAGGCATCGACCGACGATCCGGCCGCGCCCGCGGCGGAGTCGCTGTCGATGCTGCGGCGCAAGCGCGTCGTCTATGTCGGCGGCCGGCCCGGGTCGAACCGCGCGATCCAGCGGATCGTCGAGACGGCGGGCGGCGAACTGACGTTGCACGACGGCGGCATCGAGGATCGCAAGGGCTTGCTGGCCGCCGCGCTGCCGGGCGCGAATCTGGTGGTATTCCCGGTCGACTGCGTCGACCACGATTCGGTGAACCTGCTCAAGCGGATGTGCGAACGCCACCAGATCGCGTACTACCCGCTGCGGACCGCGAGCGTCGCCAGTTTCGTCGAACTCATCGGGCGGCTCGATGCGCATGCGCGCGAGGTCGTGCCGCCGGATGTGCCGGCGGGCGAAGCGTCGCGCTTCTGCCTGCGGCACGGGTAGGCCACCGGCATCGCACGACCGTACAACCGCGCAAGCTTCAGCGGCGCACCATCTTGGTCAGTGCGGCGATTTCGCCCGCACAGGCCGCGTACGCCCGTTCCTCAATCTCGCGATAAAGCCGGATGATCTCTTCGCCGACCGGCGTGAGCACACTGCCGCCACCACTCTGGCCACCGTGTTCGGACACCGTCGCGGGCGACTTCAGCGACCGGTTCAACTCGTCCATCAGCAGCCATGCGCGCCGGTACGACATCTCGAGGCTGCGCGCCGCCGCCGAAATCGAGCCGTGCTCGCGCACGGCCTCGAGCAGCGCGACCTTGCCCGGCCCGAGCGCGATCGTGCCGGCCTGCTGGATGCGCATTCTGAACCGCACCTCTGGCTTGGAGTGTGCCGAAGTCTTCATGTTGTCTGCCGGTGGAACGATGCGGGCAAGCATACACGATGGATGACGCGGCACGCCGGCCCCCATCACGACAGCACGATGTTCCGGATGGCCTTCTTGATGCTCGGGTAGCTGTCGACCGATTCCGCCTTCTGGTCCGTCACGAGCGTGCCGATCCGCGCGGGTTCGCAAAAGCCGATCCGGCTGTTCGTGCCGAGCTTGCTGAAGTCGGCCAGGATCGCGACGTCCGCCGCGTTGGCGACCATCGCGCGCGCGACTTCCGTTTCCATCCGGTCGTAGTTCGTCGCGCCGCGCACGTGGTCGACGCCGACCGGCGACAGCAACGCGAGATCGGCGCGATAGCGGAAGATCTCGGCGATCGTCCCGTCGCCGACCGTCGCGGCCGCGCGGCTGCCGATCATCCCGCCGAGCAGGATCGTTTCGTTCTTCGCCTGGCCGGGGTCGCTCGAGCGCATCTTCAGCGCGACGTCGATCGAGTTCGTGACGATCGTGAGGCCGGACAGTTTCGCCAGTTCCTCGGCCAGCAACGTGGTGGTCGTGCCGGCATCGATGAACAGCGTCTGCGAACCCGTGACGAGCCGTGCCGCGGCGCGCGCGATCGCCTGCTTCGCCTTCACGTGCGTCTGCGCGCGTTCGGCGATCGGCGCTTCGTCTCCCACCTGCACCGCGCCGCCGTGCACGCGTTTCAGTTCCCCCATCGCCTCGAGATCGACGAGATCGCGGCGCACGGTTTCCCGCGACACGTTCAGGTCGGCCATGATCCGGTCGGTGGAGACGCGCTGCATCTTCGATAACAGAAGCCGGATCCTCTGATATCGCTCTTCTTGCCACATGAAATGTCCTTGGAAATGAACGTCAATGGTATTCGAACCGAGGCTACGCGGCGCTCTCCTCCATCTTTTTGACCCCGCCGAGGGTCTGCAGTGATTGACGGACCACCTGGAATTCGCGGCTCGTCATCTTCGAGAACACCACGTGGATCCGGTCGTCGTCCGGTGTCGCGTCGTCCTGTTCGATGACGAACTGGACGATGCGCGCCTGGTCGATGCCGGGCATCGCCTGCAGCGACGTCAGCTTCACCGCGCCGCGGCTCGCGAGGATGCGCACGCCCCAGCGCTGCCGCGCGGCGAAGAAGCGCTTCTCGATCGGCTTCAGGCCGGCGAGGATCGTCAGCACGATCGCCGTCGCGGCGATCGCGGCGACGTACATGCCGCCGCCCACCGCCAGCCCGACCGCCGCGACGACCCACAGGCTCGCCGCCGTCGTCAGCCCGCGGATGATCTCCCCGCGCAGCATGATCGACCCGGCACCCAGAAAGCCGATGCCCGACACGACCTGCGCGGCGACCCGCGACGGGTCGAGCGACACGTTCTTCGCGTTCTGGATGTCCGCGAAGCCGAACGCCGACACGACCATCACGAGCGCCGCGCCGACCGCCACCAGCATGTGCGTGCGCAAGCCGGCCGCCCACGACAGCCGTTCGCGCTCGATGCCGATGATGCTGCCCAGCAGCGCGGCCAGCAACAGGCGGGAGATGATTTCCATCTGACTGATCATGCGATGCCTCCTTTTCTTGAACCGACTTGATGAAACGCGGCCCGCCCGGACCGCCGCCCGACGTGTCCTGCTTTCGTCCGGCTGACGGTTCGCGCGCGCCGCGGGTTGTATTTTTGTGCGAACTTGCGATTTTGTGCGTTCTAATATACGTTACGAAAAACCGCGCGGCTAGACCCAAGTTCGCTTGTTTCATCCGATCAATACGATCGATCGTCGGACCACTCACGCAACCCGATCCGGAACACTTGCTTAGGATACCAACATGATGAAGAAGGCATGGATGCTGGCCGCAATGCTGCTCGCGTCGATCGCGACGGCGCCCGTTCACGCATCCGAAAGCGACGTCTGCAGGAAGGTGACGCTCGGCGACGTCGGCTGGAGCGACATCGCGGCCACGACCGGCGTCGCGATGATGCTGCTCGACGGGCTCGGCTACGAAGCCAGCAAGACGATCGCGTCGCCGCCGATCGTGCTGGCCGGCGTGAAGAAGGCGCAGATCGATGCGTTCCTCGGCTACTGGGATCCGAGCATGACGCCGACGGTGAAGCCGTTCGTCGACGCCGGCGCCGTGCACCTGCTACCGCAGCCGAATCTGGTCGGCGCGCGTTACACGCTGGCCGTGCCGCAATACGCATCGGACAAGGGCCTGAAGAGCTTCGCCGACATCGCGAAGTTTCGCGACCAGCTCGACGGCAAGATCTACGGAATCGGCGCCGGCAACAACGGCAACGCGCTGATCCAGCGGATGATCGACCGGAACGAATTCGGGCTCGGCGGCTTCAAGCTCGTCGAGTCGAGCGAGGCCGGGATGCTGGTGCAGGTGACGCGCGCGGTGCAGGAACACCGGATGATCGTGTTCCTCGCGTGGGAGCCGCATCCGATGAACATCAACTACAAGATCGCGTACCTGGAAGGCGGCGACGGCGTGTTCGGCCCGAACTACGGCTCCGCGAAGGTCTACACGCTCGTCACGCCCGGCTACCTCGAACGCTGCCCGAACGTCGGCCGCCTGCTGACCAACCTGAAATTCACGACCGACGAAGAGAACCAGCTGATGGTGCCGATCATGAATCACGCGGACCCTGTCGCGGTCGCGAAGGAATGGGCGAGGAAGAACCCGGGCGTGCTGTCGAAGTGGCTCGACGGCGTCACGACCATCGACGGGAAGAACGCGAAGGACGCGATCGAGAAACTCATCGGCGCATGAGCACGCCAGCAGGCAGGCAATACAAGGACTTTCACATGCACAGGAATCTCGCGCTGTTCGATCTCGACCATACGCTGCTTCCGCTCGACAGCGACCAGGCCTGGGGCCGCTTCATCGCCCGGGTCGGCTCGCTGGAGGACGACACGCACGCGGCGCTGATCGACGAGCACTACGGCCACTACGCAGCCGGCACGCTCGACATGGACGCGTATCTCGCGGTGACGCTCGCGCCGCTCACCCGCTATCCGCGGGCCGAGCTCGAACGCTGGCACGCGCAATTCATGGACGAGGTGATCCGGCCGGCCATCACGCCGCAGGCGCGCGCGCTCGTCGATCGCCATCGCGAGAACGGCGATCTCTGCTGCATCGTCACCGCGACCAACGTGTTCGTGACGCGGCCGATCGCCGCCGAGTTTGGAATCGAGCATCTACTCGGCATCGAGCTCGATACCGACGACGGCACGCCGGGCGGACGGTTCACCGGACGCAGCACCGGCGTGCCGAGTTTTCGCGAAGGGAAGGTCGTGCGCACGAACGCATGGCTCGAATCGCTCGGCTACGCGCCGTCGGATTTCGAACGAACCTACTTCTACAGCGATTCGATCAACGACGTGCCGTTGCTGGACTACGTCACGCATCCGGTCGCGACCAATCCCGATGCAAGGCTGTCGCACGTCGCCGGCACGCGCGGATGGCCTGTCATGAAGTTGTTCTGATTCGGGCGATATTCTCCGCTGTTCATTTCATTTCTGGAGGGGCAATGAAAGCAGGAACAGGATCGACGCACGTCAATCACTCAGGAATCCGACTCGAATCGAGTCGCGACCACTCCGCTCCGCCCGCCGGCAAGGAAAGCCGCTTTCCGCACTGGCGCGGCGCTTTCATGATCGCGCTCCTTTGCACGCTGGCCGGTTGCGGTGATGGCGATTCCGGCGCGGCCGGCAATCTCGCCGCGAACCGCGCATCGGCATCGGGCCCGGCCGCCGCGCCGGTCCTGCATTGCGCCACGGCTTGCCACTGACGGGCACCTGCCCTTGTCCGGCGTGACTGCGATCGCAACGCGCGGCGTTTGAAGCGCGGGGGCGTCCGGCCAGTCCGTCCGGCCATTCATGACAGAGAGCGAACATGCAAAACAAATCCACGACACGACGTCAGTTCCTGGCCGATGCGCTGAAGCTCGCGGGCGCCACGGCGGTCACCGGCATGCTGCCTGAAAGCATCCTACGCGCGCAGTCGATTCCGGCGGCGACCGTCACCGGCACGATCCAGGACGTGAAGCACGTCGTGATCCTGATGCAGGAAAACCGGTCGTTCGACCACTACCTCGGCACGCTGCGCAGCGCGCGCGGCTTCGGCGATCCGCGCCCGGTCGTGATCTCGAGCGGGTATCCGGTCTGGCGCCAGCCGTGGCTGCTGTCGTACGTGTTCCCGTTCAACCCGTCGCCGCCGGCCGGCAGCGCGAACGGCGACACCTATTACGGCGACCTCGACCACAGCTGGAACGGCACGCACAGCGCATGGAACAACGGCCGTTACGACAACTGGGCCGGCGCGAAGACCAGCGGCACGATGTACTACTTCACGCAGAACGACATCCCGTTCTATTACGCGCTGGCGAGCGCCTTCACCGTGTGCGACGGCTACCACTGCTCGATGCTCGGGCCGACCGACCCGAACCGCCTGTATCTGTGGACCGGTTGCTGCGGCAACGTGCCCGGCTACACGCCGTACACGACCAACACGATGACCGGCACCGGCTGGACCACGATGCCGGAACGGCTGAATGCGGCCGGCGTCACGTGGAAGTTCTACCAGGACAAGGGCAACGGGCTCGATGCCGCGCACGGTTACGGCGAGTACAACGGCTCCAGCAAGGATCTCTGGTGGAACGGCAACTACGGCGACAACGTCATCCTCAACTTCAGGCAGTACCAGAACCTCGGCGCGACCGATCCGCTCGCGCCGGCGCTCAACGGCACGCAAATCGACCCGACGGGTGGCGGCACCGAATACGACACGCGCCTGTTCAGCCAGTTGCAGGCCGACGTCGCGAACGACACGCTGCCGCAGGTATCGTGGATCGCCGCGCCCTACGCGTACTGCGAACATCCGTCGTGGGCCGCGAGCGGCGGCGAATGGTATGTGAGCAACGTCCTCAACGTGCTGACGTCGAATCCGAAAGTCTGGGCCAGCACGGTGCTGCTCGTGATGTACGACGAGAACGACGGCCTGTTCGACCACGTGCCGCCCGCCGTGCCATCCAGCGCATCCGCGGGCACCGGCCGGTCGACGGTCTCGACCGCGGCCGAATTCGTCGGCAGTAGCGGCGCGGCGTCCGACGGATCGGCCAGCGGCGACGTGCCGATCGGCCTCGGCCCGCGTGTGCCGATGTTCGTGATCTCGCCGTGGTCGAAAGGCGGCAAGGTCAACTCGCAAGTGTTCGATCACACGTCGGTGATCCGCTTTCTGGAAACGCGCTTCGGGCTGCAGGAAACCAACATCACGCCGTGGCGGCGCACCGTGTGTGGCGATCTCACGTCGGCATTCGACTTCACCAATCCCGACCAGACGGTGCCCGCGATCCCGAGCCCGGCCAGCAACATGGACCCGAACGGCTGGACGGTCATCATCCCGCCGGCGACCACCACCGCTGTGCCGGCACAAACGACCGGCCGCAATGCGGCATGCCGGCTGCCGTACGAGTTCTTCGTGCAGGGCAAGGTCAACCGCTCCGGCAAGACGCTCGCGCTGACGATGACCAATACCGGCACGGCGGGCGTGCATCTGCAGGCGTGGGTCGACGGCACCAGCACGATCCCGCGGCAATACACGATCGGCGCCGGCGCGAACGCGTGCACGACCCTGTCCGATTCGCTCGCGCTGAACTCGGCCGGCGGCTACGACTATTCGGTCTACGGGCCGAACGGATTCCTGCAGACGTTCCGCGGCAACGTCGGCGCGTCGGGAAATACCGGTTCGTCGGCCGAAGTCAGCCTCTGTTACGACGTGCAGAACGGCAACGTGCAGATCACGCTCGACAACACCGCCGGATCGAGCGCGACAACGTTCCAGCTCGTCGACAACGCGTACGGAATGAACACGCCGCAGTCGGTCAGCGTGCCGGCCGGCGCGACGCAGGCCGTGACGTGGTACGGCGACGCAGGCTGGTACGACGCGAGCATCCGCGACGCGAACGACCCGAACTTCCTGCGCCGCGTGGCCGGCTGCGTGCAGGCGCAAGCAGGCGCGCTGCTGACCGATTCGGCGATCGGCAATACGAACGGGAAGTTCGTGCCCGCGCTGTCGTCGCAGGGCTCGTCGTACGGCACGCTGCGGTTCGACTACGTCGTGCCGCCTTGGCGTCACAGCCCGAAGAACTGGGTCGGCATCTATCCGCGCGGCGCGCAACCGACCAAGGGCGGCTACAAGTCGTGGGCGTATCTGCCGAAGAGCACGGGCTCGCTGCTGTTCTCGACGACGGCGAACAGCGCGCTGGCGTCCGGCCAGTACGATGCGTGGTTCCTCTTCGACGACGGCTACACGCCGCTGGCAGGCCCGGTCGCGATCAGCATCTGACGAACGGCCGGCGACGCGCGTTCACGGCGCGCGTCGCCCGGCTCGGCTCTCATCAGCAAGTCCTCGTGGAACGCGCCGAACGGCCGCGTCGGATGCGCGCTCCGGATTTCGAGGATCCACAGCCCGGCGGCCGGTGCGCCGTCGGAATCGCCCAGATTGCCGACCTTGTAGATCGCGTGCATTCTTGCGCGCCGCATATCGCCGAGCGAAAACGCTTCGCCGACGGCTTCCCGCTGCGTCGAATTCAACATCGTGCTCCTGTGCCGGCGAATATGGGTCGGTGCGGTCGATCGCCGTTTCGATATGCACCGCTGAACATATTGCGTTTCGCGCCGATGCGTGGCATGGCTGCATACCCGTTCCAGGTCGATGCAGCGTCGCCGCCGATATCCCGCATAATCGGGCGTTGAATCGCGCCGCGGGGGAAGCATTGTGCGAGCGCAGCAATTCGAAACAGGAACGGGCGCGATCCGGCTCGCCGCAAGGCGGCGCTCGCCCCGGCGGAAATACTTGGCAATCCCGCTGAAGACAGGACACCGACACACATGGACCGAGCCGAGCACATCAGCATCGAACAGGCGGTCGATCTGCCCGCCGACGAACTGAACGGATGCGACTTTTCGTTCGAGATCGCGTGGGAGCTGAATGCGCCGTACCAGGATCTGCTCGATTTGCGCGCGCTGCCCGTGCGGCGCAAGGACTACGGCTTCGACCCGGCCGGCTGGGCGCGCGAGGCGTCCAGCGGTACCGCGCTGTTTCGCGCGAGCGCGGGCGGGCGCCTCGCGGGATTCGTCGCGATCACCGAAAGCTGGAACGGGATGGCCGAAATAGCGGAACTCGCGGTCGACCGCGGTTGCCGGCGCCAAGGGATCGGCCAGTTCCTGCTGGCGGCCGCGGAAGCGTGGGCGCGCAACCGCGGGTTCGGCTTCATGCGGCTGGAAACGCAGGCGAACAACGTCGCGGCCTGCTGCACGTACGCGCGTGCGGGCTTCGTCATCGGCGGCCACGACCGCTTCCTTTACGCCGACGGCGCGAACGACGGGGAAGTCGCCCTCTTCTGGTACAAGGACCTGCGTGACGGGCAGTCCGCGAAGAGCCGGACGGTCGATCCGGAATCGATGCGGCCGGCGTCCTGACCGACGACCAGCCGCCGCCCCGGTCCTGCTTTCGCGTTACTTCCGCGTCGCGACGATGAACAGGCGCGGAAACGGCAGCAACACAGTGCCGTCGTCGAGCAGCGGATAGCCGTCCGGACCGGCGAGCGCGTCGCGATAGCGCGCGACGAATGCGTCGCGTTCGCTTTCGTCCAGCGCCGCGAGGAACGGCCGCAGCGCGCTGCCCTTGAACCATTCGACGACCGCATCGATCCCGCCGCGCAACGGATGGTAGTAAGTCGTGCGCCAGACATCCACCCGCGAACACGACGGCGACAGCAACGCGTAGTAATACCGCGCGTCGAACCGCTCGGTGCGCGCCGCGTCCTTCAGCTTGTGCGCCCACGGTCCGGCCGCGGCGACCTCGCGCATCAGCCGGTGCGCGGGTTCGTCGAGGTTGTCCGGCATCTGCACGGCGAGACGGCCGCCCGGCGCGAGCCGGCCGACGAGCGACGGAAACAGCGTGTCGTGCGCGGGCACCCATTGCAGCACCGCATTCGACAGAATCAGATCGTAGCCGCCCGGATCGTCCCAGGTGGAAACATCCGCGAGATCGAAACGCAGCGCGGGCAGGCGCTTGCGCGCGGCCGCGATCATGTCCGGCGACGCATCGATCCCGCGAACCGTCGCGTCGGGGGCGCGCGCGATCAGCGCTTCGGTCGAATTGCCGGGCCCGCAGCCGATGTCGATCGCGGTATGGATCGGCGTATCCGGCACGGCGGCCAGCAGATCGCGCACGGGCCGCGTGCGTTCGTCTTCGAATCGCACGTACTGGTTGGCGTATTGATCGAGTGATGTCGTCACGGTATGCCTCCTGGTCGGCGTGGACGGCGTCGGGATATCGACAGCCGTCGATGCAGCGCATTCTGCGATCTCGCTGTTCTTCAGTAAAATGAATTTAATATCGTTATTGATTCATGTTTCTGATGAAAATCGATACGCTCGGTGTCCAGGCTTTCGTCGCGATCGCCGACGGCGGCAGCTTCAGGCAGGCGGCCGACACGCTGCACGTCACGCAAACGGCGATCACGCAACGGTTGCGCAAGCTCGAGTCGTTTCTCGGCGTCGCGCTGATCGAGCGCACGACACGCCGCACCACCCTCACCGAAATCGGCCGGCGTTTCCTGCCGCAGGCGCGCCGGCTGCTGAACGAGCTGTCGGACGCGCTGACCGAAATCCGCGAAACGGGCCTGAGCCAGCGCGGCGACGTGACGATCGCGTGCGTGCCGACGGTCGGCGTTCAGTATCTCCCCCGTATTCTGCGGGCGTTTTCCGGGCACCGGCCGCACGATCGCGTGAAGATCCTCGATCACGCGTCGGCGTCGGTATTGCAGGCCGTGCTGCGCCGCGAAGCGGAATTCGGGATCAGCATCGCGGGCGACCAGCACCCCGAACTCGTCAGCGTGCCGCTCACGCATGATCCGTACGTGCTCGTCTGCCGCGACGATCACCCGCTCGCGAAGCGTCGGCGGATCCGTTGGGCCGCGCTGCAGCCGCATCCGCTGATCTTCGCGGGCGAAGTGAGCGGCAATCGCGGGCTGCTCGAAGGTGCGCTGAAGACGAGCGGTGTGACGCTGCATTCGTTCTACGAAGTGCAGCGCAGTTCGACCGCGCTCGGTCTCGTCGCCGAAGGCCTCGGCGCGGCCGTGGTGCCGAAGCTCGCGATCCAGAAAAACGCGTATCCGATGATTCGCACGATCGAACTCGTCGAGCCGTCGGTGTCGCGCACGCTGGTGCTGGTCAAGCGCCGGGCCGCGCAGTTGTCGCCCGCGGCACAGGCGCTGTACGACATGATCGTCGAGCGCGCCACGCCGGGGCGGTGAAGTCAGGCAACGTCGTTCAAAGCGCCTTGACCATGAACACGCGCGCCGTCCCTTCCGGCTCGCACGGCACTTCGCCGAATGCCTCGTACCCGTGCTTCCGGTAGAAATCCGGCGCCTGGAACGTAATCGTGTACAGCACCGCGCGGGCGCATCCGCGCCGCTTCGCTTCCGCTTCGGCCTCGCGCAGCAGTCTGCTGCCGAAGCCGCCGCCGCGCAGCGATTCCGGCAGGTAAAAGAGGTCGATGAAGAAGAGGCCGAGCGACGTTCGGCCGGTGAGCCCGCCCAGGACCTCGCCGGTCGCGGGATCGGTCACGTAGACGTCGAGCGCTGCCGTGTCGCTGCGGCCCGTCATCGCGTGGTTGAATTCGCCGAGCTTGCGGCTGATGAAATCGCGGGCAGCCGGTTGTTCGGTGTCGGTGAGCTGAAGGGAAACGGCGGGATGCGCGGTCATGGAATGGAGACGTGCGTGAATGAGCCGCAGAACGTGCAGTGTTCGTGACGGGCGTCGGGCGACTCTAGCGCGTAGCGCGTTCGGCGGCAGCGGGAGTCTGTGCCGATCATGACGAACGTACAAACGACGGGCACATCCCGCACCCGCCGTTTCGTCGCGCCTGGAGCCTGCTCAAGCCGCGGCAAATGCTTGAATCGACTCGATGCAAATCCGCGTCAGTTGTACCCGAGAATCGCCACCGCCGCGACATCCGGCCGATCGATCGCATTCCCGACGAGCGACGTCATCGGCTCCTGCAGCACGGCCTGATACGACGTCACACGCGCCTCCTCCGGCGCGCCGGCTTCGTCCCATACCGGCTCGTCGAATGCGTCGAGGCCACTGAAGAACCCGGGTTGCGTTTGCGTAAAAGTCATCTCCACTCCTTTTGATATGTCGTCGATGTTCTAATTTGCCTGTTTCAACGCCGCTGCCTGCACGGGTGCGCCGTCATGCGCGCCCTCCGACCGTGCAAGTTGCGCGCGCGTGCGCCGCGTGATGTGAATCACCGCGAACACGACCGGCGCGATCAGCAGGCCTTCCGCCAGTTCGGGATCGACCGGCAGGTTCATCACGTGCAGCGCCTTGAACGCCGCTGTCGCGAGCGACAGCACGTAGTACGAAATGGCTGCCACCGACAATCCTTCAACCGCGTGCTGCAGATGCAGCTGATTGCGCGCGGTGCGCTCCATGCCGGCCAGCAAGCGCGTCACGTCCTTTTCCTGCGCGAGATTCACGCGCGTGCGCAACAGGTCGACCGCGCGCGCGATCCGCGCGGCGATCTGCTCGTGACGCGCCCACACGCTGCGGCAGGTTTCCATTGCCGGCGCGAAGCGTCGCTCCATGAACTCGGCGATCGTCGGCATCCCTTCGATGCGCTCCTCGCGCAATTCGTGGATGCGCGCCAGCACGAGCTTTTCGTAGGCACGCGACGCGCTGAAGCGGCCGCCGGACCCCGACAGCGCCTCGACCCGCACCGCGAGATGCGTGAGCTTCACGAGCAAGGCCGCGTCGTCGCCGTCGGCGCCGCTCGCGTCCATCCGCTGCATCAGCGCATGCAGCGCCGCATGGATCTCGTCGAGCTCGCGGCTCATCCGCCGCGCGACCGGCAACGCGAGCAGCGCCATCATCCGGTACGTCTCGATTTCATACAGGCGCTGCAGCAGTCGGCCGCCCTGCTCCTCGCGAAAATCCTCGTCGACGACGAGAAAGCGCATGAAGCCGTCGTCACGCACGTGCCAGTCGCAAAACACCTTGCCGCCGCCCAGCACGTTGCTGCCGACGAGCGCGGGCCCGTCGATCCAGCGGCGCATGTCACCGCACACGAGCCGCGCGGCATCGCCCGACAGCAACTCCATGCGCACCGCGACGAAGCGGATGCCCGCCAGCCGCGCGAACCACGCGGCAGGAATCCCTTCGATCGCGAGATCGTCGAAATAGCCGGTGTCGCGACGCGGCGCGACGAACGTGAACGTCGAGAATTCGGTGTGTCGCTCCCACTTCAGATGCCAGCCGCACGGCGACTGCACCGCATGATGGGTCGCGCCGTCCTGCGGCACGGCAATGCCGGTGTCGCGACACAGCGCGTGCAGCAGCGTTTCGTGGATGTCGGGCTGGCCGTCCGCGTAGATCGCGTAGTGCGTGAGCGACACGGCCTCGGCGAGCCGCAGGAACGGCCGCGCATGCAATTCCGCGGCCAGTGCGGCGCGCAACGGATGATCGATCATCGGTACACCACTCTTCCCTGTTCAACGCTGCGTGCCGGGCACGCCGGCGTGATAGCCGCACCGCATCGAACGACACGGCAGGCTCGATGCCACTATGGCAGACACACAGCGACAATAAAAACGCATAATGCTGATCGTTACATTCAGTTTTCCTGATACCGATGAAGATGCTCGATCACGACGTGCTGGCCACCGTCGTCGCCGTCGCGGAAACCGGCAACATGACCCGCGCCGCCGAAGCGGTGAACCGCTCGCAATCGGCCGTGAGCATGCAGATCAAGAGCCTCGAGGACGCGATCGGCCGGCCGCTGTTCGTGCGCAAGCCGCGCAGCATTGTGCTGACGCGCGAAGGCGAGGTGCTGCTGGGATTCGCCAGACGAATGCTGGCGCTGCGCGACGAGGCGTGGGCGGCCGTGGTGCGGCCGGAAGTGACCGGCAAGGTCGTGATCGGCGTGCCGGACGACTATGCGTCGTCGCTGCTGCCGTCGGTGCTGAAGAAGTTCTCCGCGACTTATCCGAAGGTCGAGATCCAGGTGATCGGGCTGCCGAGCAGCGCGCTCGCGCCGCTCCTGAAGGACGGCACCGTCGATCTCGTGTGCGGCACGCGCATCAAGGGGCTGTCCGGCGACTTCATCCGCCACGAGCCGATGGCGTGGGCCGCGATGACGAACGGGCCGCGCGTATGGGAAGAACGGCCGCTGCCGATCGCGGTGTTCATGCCGGGCAGCGTCGCGCGCGAGAACGCGATCCGCAGCCTCGAACGCGCGAAGCTGCCGTTTCGCACGTCCTATGAAAGCCCGAGCCTGCTCGGGCTGCTCAGCATGGTCGAGGCCGGGCTTGCGGTCGCGCCGCTCGCGCGCTGCGCGATTCCCGCGCAATTGTCGATGCTCGGCCGCTCGCACGGGCTGCCCGATCTGCCGCCGCTCGAGCTGATCCTCGCGCGCAGCACGAAATCGAAGCGCCCGCCGTGCGACTTTCTCGCGGAACAACTGATGGAAGACCTGCAGCGGCAAACCGGCCAGACCGGCGACGCCTGAGCCGCGGCCGGACGCGCGCCGCCTGCGCCGTCACGAACCGCCGGGCCGTGGATGGCCGGCCGCGAGCAGCGCCGCGTTGACGATGCCCGCTATCGTGTCGACGAGCGCCTCCAGCGTGTCGCCATGCACATGCCTCCCGGCCGGCGGAATGCATTCGGTACGCCGGCCGCCCCACTGCGACCCGGCCGTTACCGACAGCGTCGCACCGAACCGGTTGCCGTGCCGCCGGCCGAAGATGCCGACGCGCTGCTCGCCCAGATACGCCTGCTCCGGAAGAAACAGCCGAATGTCGACCGCAACCTGGTCCGGATCGCCAGCGCGCGCAATCGCATCGGCCGACGGCGCGAACGTCTTCGCGATGCGCAGCGTCACGTGCGAATCCCAGGCGGCCAGCGGCCCGCCGGCCGCGTCGACACGTTCGAGGTCGACCGACCACTGATGGCGGTCCGGCAGCCGGATCGCCTGACGCAGCAGCACGTCCGCCGCGCGCACGGTCACCCGCAACTGCAGGGCCAGCTGCGTGCCCGACGGCAACGTCGCCACGCGCACGCGGCCGCTTGCCGGACGCGTGGTCTGCACTTCTTCCATGAGGTGCATGGATTCCTCCCTGTCAAGGGCCGGCGCCGCGTGCGACGCGGCGCACAAACGCTCGCCGCGACCGACCGCCCACGGCACGATGGCCGGCGAATCGGCGGCGAACCCTACGGTACGAGCAATCGGCGTTCCCCGGCCGGACGATCCTGCGTCGCCACGCGCAGACGGCGGACAACGGGACCGATCACGGCATCGACCTGCTGCGCGATCAGCATATGCAGCGTGAAGTCGAGATCCTCCGACGCGATGTCGAATTCCACATGGATCACGTCGCGCACGGTACGCGCGCTGACCACATACACGCCGAGCGGGGAATGCAGCAACGCCGCGAGCCGGGCGTGCGCGAGCGCGCCGGTGTCGGCCGTCAGCGTGACGGGCAACCGCAGGCGCGGGCGCGGCGGCGGAAATGGGATGACGGTCGTGCGCGCGCCGGCGCGCAGTTGAAGGCCGGCGATGTCGTATTCGGGTACGGGATGGATGAAGGTCATGGCGCGGACGGAGAGCGTCCTGGCTGTTGGACACATCCCGAGCTTAGAAGGCGCAGCATAAATACCGTGCAAAAAAACGGCTTTGCAATGCAAAAAATGGCATGCCGGAACAGCGGCGCATACCGGCCGGGTTGCGCTGCGTGCGCCCCGTCAACGCTGACAGGACAATCGCCGACGATCCGCCGATACACTGGTGCCACCGTGACGTCCGGCGTCCTCGATGCCGGACGGCGCTTTCATGGCACGCACGCTCGGCCGCTTCCGGTTGGCCCGCCTGCATCGCACGCATTTCGCCCCGTTCCCGATCCGATGGAGTCCCGCTTGAACATCTGGCGCCCCACGCTGCACGACGCCCAACCCGAGGCCGTCCCGCATTCACGCGACACGTTCCCGGCTGCGCGGCCGTCTCGCGCGCGACTGGGCCAGCCGCAATGAGCGCCGGGCCGCGCAATGCCCGGATCGACGTGCTGCGCGGCGTGTCGATCCTGCTCGTCCTGCTGCATCACTTCAACATCCCGTATTCGCTGCGCGACACGTCCGTCGCGCGCATGGTCGGCTGGGACGCGGTGCATGCAGTGGTCCGCAACGGCAACTACGGCGTGACGATGTTCTTCGTGATTTCCGGCTACCTGATCACGTCGAATGCGCGCCGCCGCTGGGGCAGCCTCGGCGCGATGGACGTGCGCGCGTTCTACGTGTCGCGCATCGCGCGCATCGTCCCGTGCCTGCTCCTGCTGCTCGCCCTCGTCAACGGGCTGGCGGCGGCCGGCGTGCCGATCTTCGCGAACCACGCGCCGCAGGGTGTCGCCGTGTCGTTCTGGCTCGTCAATCTCGCATCGCTGACATTCTGGATGAACGTGCTGATCGGCACGTACGGATGGGTCAATTACGCGCTCGGCGTGCTCTGGTCGCTGTCGGTCGAAGAGGTGTTCTACCTGTCGTTTCCGCTGCTGTGCATCGCCCTGCGCCGCGACGCGCGGCTGTTCGCGTTCTGGCTGGCGGTCGTCGCGATCGGCCCCGTGTACCGCGTCACGCATGCGGGCGACGAAGGCGGGTTTCTGTATGCGTATTTCGCGTGCTTCGACGGAATCGCGATCGGCTGCTGCACCGCGTTGCTGGCCGGACGCGCCGGCTGGCAGCGGCTCGCGGACGCGCCCGTGCAATGGCTGACCGCGATCGCGATGACCGTGCTCTATCTCGCGTGGCCGATCGCGCAGAGCCATGTGACCGGCGTGTCCGCGATGGCGCTCGGCACCGCCGTGCTGCTGATCGGCGCGCATGCCCGCGGCGAGCGAGCACCACTGGGCCGCGCGCTCGCGCCGCTGCGCTGGAGCGGCCGGCTCAGCTACGAGTTGTACCTGTTCCATCTGATCGCGCTCGGCGCGCTGCGCACGGTGTGGCCGCCCGCCACCATGCACGGCGACGGCAAGCTCCTGCTGCTCGTCGCGTATCTGGTGTTGTCGGCCGGATTGAGCGCGGCCGTCGCGCGCGGCTACGCGACGCCGCTCGAGCGCGTCATCCGGCGGGCCGCGTCGCGGCCCGCGGCGCGCATGCCGGACGCCGCGACTTGAACCGCGACCGACGGCATCCGCAGGGTCGATGAAAGGAAGCGCGCCACGATGCGGGCATCACGCCACCTGTCCGATGGCGGCCCTGCGCATCGTGACGATGCGCGCAGGCGGAATATTTGCCCACACGATCCGGCTGGCGTCGGCAACAAATGCCGGATCGCGCAGCGGGTGACGCTCGGGCACGCGCAAATCGTAGGTGAACTGGATCATCACGCCGTCGACCGACAGCACGCGCTCGCACTGCCCGACGATCGCCGTCACGTCCTCGCGCGGCAGCGTGCGCAGCGGCAGGCAGGACACGATCGCATCGACCGCCGCGTCGGGCGGCAGCAGCCGCTCGAGCTGCCGCGCGTCGCCCGACACGATGGAGATGCCGGGAAAGCGGCGTCGCAGGTGCTGCACGAACGCCGGCGACCGCTCGACCACGACGAGGCGCCGTGGCGCGACGCCGCGTTCGAGCAACGCGGCGGTGATTGCGCCGGTGCCGCCGCCGAGTTCGACGACGAGTCCGTCGCCGTCCGGCACCGCATCGGCCATCTCGCGCGCCAGATGCCGCGAACTCGGGCACAACGCGCCCACCGCGGCCGGGCGGCCGACCCACTCGCGCACGAACAGTGCCGAGACACGCAACGCGTTCGGCCAGGTCATCGGCCGACCTTGCGCGGTTGCGCGTTCGGCTTCGACGTGCCAATGACTGCCTGCAACAGGGCTACGACGACACGGGGTTCTTTCACGTGCATCCTCCTGAAGAATCGGTTCGCCGCGCTCGCGCGGCGATCAATCGATTCTAGGAAATGCAAACTTAAGGCGACGTGAAGATTGTCCCTGATTGCGTCACCGATGCGGGCCGTGCAATCGATGGCGGCCCGATCAGCGGTCGACGCGCTGCTGAAACTGCGCGGGATACCGCTCGCCGACGATCGTGATCTGCCGCAGCGCCGTCTCGATCGCCGACAATTCGTCGGTCGTCAGCACCACCGCGGCCGCGCCGATGTTTTCGTCAAGCCGTTGCAGCTTCGTCGTGCCCGGAATCGGCACGATCCACGGCTTGCGGGCCAGCAGCCAAGCGAGCGCGATCTGCGCGCGCGTCACGCCCTTGTCGGCCGCGATCCGGCCGAGCAGGTCGACGAGGCCCGCGTTGGCCCTGCGGTTTTCTTCCGAGAAGCGCGGCACGAGATTGCGGAAGTCGGTCGCATCGAACGTCGTGTTCGCGTCGATCGCCCCCGTCAGGAAACCCTTGCCGAGCGGGCTGAACGCCACGAAGCCGATGCCGAGCTCCTCGAGCGTCGGCAGGATGCGCTCCTCCGGCTCGCGCCACCACAGCGAATATTCGCTTTGCAGCGCCGCGACGGGCTGCACAGCGTGCGCGCGGCGAATCGTCTGCTCACCGGCTTCCGACAGCCCGAAGTGCGCGACCTTGCCTTCGCCGATCAGGTCCTTGACGGTGCCCGCGACATCCTCGATCGGCACGTTCGGATCGACGCGATGCTGATAAAGCAGATCGATGCGGTCGACCTTCAGCCGCTTGAGCGCTGCGTCGGTCACCGCGCGAATGGTCGACGGCCGGCTGTCGACGCCCTTCATCGGCTCGCCGTTCTCGAAACCGAACTTGGTGGCGATCACGACCTGGTCGCGAAACGGTGCCACCGCCTCGCCCACCAGTTCCTCGTTGACGAACGGGCCGTACGCTTCGGCCGTATCGAAGAAGGTCACGCCGCGTTCGAACGCCGTGCGAATCAGCGCGATACCGCTCGCCTTGTCGATGGCTGGACCGTAGGCGTAGCTCAATCCCATGCAGCCGAGCCCGATTGCCGAGACTTCGAGGCCGCTCTTACCAAGCATGCGCTTTTGCATGAATTTCTCCTGCTGAAAGGTAAAGACGATCGACGGGATGCCGAGGAAGCGAGTGTAGGTTGATGGATACGCCTCAACAATCGGCGTACCATTTCATGCGTTATTGAGGAAATTTCATCAATGCTGCGCACCGGCCTCGGCGAACTCACGACCTTCATCACGATCGCGGAACAGCGCAGCTTCAGCGGCGCGGCCCGCATCCTCGGCGTGTCGCCGTCGGCGCTGAGCCACGCGATCCGCCATCTCGAGGCGCGGCTCGGCGTGCGCCTGTTCAACCGCACGACCCGCTCGGTCGCGCTGACCGAGGCCGGCGAACAGTTGCTGCTGCGCGTGCGGCCCGCGGTCGCCGATCTCGAGGACGCGATGAACGACGCCGCGACCGCCCGCAACCGGCCGTCCGGCCAGATCCGGATCAGCGCGTCGGAATCCGCGTCCCGCCCGCTGATCCGGCACGTGCTGCCCGGCTTCGTCGCGCGCTATCCGGACATTCATGTGGAGTTCGTCGTCGATTCGCGGATGATCGACATCGTCGAACACGGCTTCGACGCGGGCATCCGCGTGCGCGAGGACGTGCCGCGCGACATGATCGCCGTGCGGTTCGGCGATGCGGTCCGCTTGGTCGCGGTGGCGTCGCCCGACTACCTGGCGCGACACCCGGCGCCGGATACGCCGCAGGACCTCACGCGCCACCGGTGCATCCGGTTCCGCTTCGAAAGCGGCGCGCTCTATCGATGGGACCTGACGCGCGACGGCAAGCGCGTGAGCGTCGACGTCGACGGGCCGATGACGCTCGGCAACCTGAGCCTGATGGTCGACGCAGCGCTCGCCGGCATCGGCATCGCGTGGGTCACGCACGCGCGCGTCGCCGAGCATCTGGCCGACGGCCGGCTCGTGCGCGTGTTGCCCGAATGGGAGCAGACGTTCGACAGCCTGTGTCTCTACTATCCCGCGAACCGGCATCCGCCGGCGGCATTGCGGTTGTTCGTAGAGGCGGTGCGTGAATGGACGGATGCAGCGGGCAACGCGTCGGACAACTGATGGTTCGCCCCGCCCAGCCGCCTCACCGCAGGTTGGTCCGCGCGAGCTCGACGATCTCGTCGCCGCGCCCGCTCAGGATCGCGCGCAGCATGAACAGGCTGAAGCCCTTCGCATGCGCGATCTCGATCTTCGGCGGCATCGCCAGTTCGTACTTCGACGTGACGACGTCGACCACCGCCGGCCCGTCGTGCGCGAACGCCGTGCGCAGCGCATGCTCGACGTTCTCCGAATGCTCGACACGCACGCTGAAGATCCCCGCGCCCTTCGCGATCGCCGCGAAGTCGGTCGGGCTCAGGTCGACGTTCGTGTCGAGATAGCCGGCCGCCTTCAGCTCCATCGACACGAAGCCGAGCAGGCTGTTGTTGTAGACGACGATCTTGATCGGCAGGTTGAGCTGGCGCGCGGTCAAGAGATCGCCGAGCAGCATCGACAGCCCGCCGTCGCCCGACAGCGACACGACCTGCCGGCCCGGATGCGCGCCCTGCGCACCGAGCGCCTGCGGCATCGCGTTCGCCATCGAGCCGTGGTTGAACGAGCCGTGCAGTTGGCGCTTGCCGTTCATCGTCAGGTAGCGCGCGGCCCACAGCGTCGGCGTGCCGACGTCGGCCGTGAAGATCGCGTCGTCGGCCGCGACGTCGTCGACGACTTTCGTCAGGTATTGCGGATGAATCGCGCGGCCCGGCGGCTCGGCCACGGCGAGATCGTCGAGCCCCTTGCGCGCGGCCGCATAATGCTTCAGCGCATTCTCGAGGAAGCGCCGCTGCGTCTTGCGCGTGAGGCGCGGCAGCAGCGCCGCGATCGTTTCCTTCACGGTGCCGACGAGCCCGAGCGCGAGCGGCGCGCGATGGCCCAACTGCGAGCCCTTCCAGTCGATCTGCACGATCTTCGCATGCGTCGGATAGAACGGCCGGTACGGGAAGTCCGTGCCGAGCATCAGCAGCGTGTCGCACGACTCCATCGCGTGATAGCCCGAGCTGAAGCCGATCAACCCCGTCATGCCGACGTCGAACGGGTTGCCCCATTCGACGAACTGCTTGCCGCGCAGCGCATGCACGACCGGCGCGCCGAGCGTGTCAGCCAGCGCGACCACCTCGTCGTGCGCGCCCTGCGTGCCGCTGCCGCACAGCAGCGTGACCGCGTCCGACGCATCGAGCAGCGCCGCGAGCCGGTCGAGATCGGCGTCGGCCGGCAGGATCGACGGCGGTGCCGAGTCGCTCCACGCCGGCAACTCGTCCGGGCCGTCGCCGAGCGCGATGTCGCCCGGCAGTACGATCACCGCGACGCCGCGTTCCTCGATCGCGGTGCGCATCGCGCGCGCGAGCACGCGGGGGAACTGCGATGCGTTGGTCACGAGTTCCGCGAAATGACTGCACTCGCGGAACAGTTCCTGCGGATGGGTTTCCTGGAAATAGCCGAGGCCGATCTCGGTCGATGGAATGTGTGCGGCGATCGCGAGCACCGGCTGGTGATTGCGGTGGCAATCGTAGAGGCCGTTGATCAGGTGCAGGTTGCCGGGGCCGCAGCTGCCCGCGCAGACCGCGAGCCGTCCGGTCGACGCGGCATCCGCGCCGGCCGCGAACGCCGCACTTTCCTCGTGCCGCGTATGCATCCAGCGGATCGAACCGATCTGGCTCAGGCTGAACGACAGCCCGTTCAGGCTGTCGCCCGTCACGCCCCAGATGCGCTCGATGCCCGCTGCCGCCAGCGTCTTCGCCAGGTATTCCGCCATCGTCTGTCTAGCCATCATGCCCTCGCTCGTTGATCGGTCGTCACACGATATTCGGCCACGGCAGCCGCCGTCGCCGCTGACGGGACGAGCATACGCGATCGTGCCGCGCGGCGTCGTGACGACGCGGGCGTCATGCGCGGCGACGCGGCCAGGTGCGCTCCTCTTCGGTTGACGCATGCCGTTCAACGCAGCGTGCGCGGCCGACCACATCGCGATGCGCTACACCGGCAGCGCATGCGTCGACAGAATTTCCTTCAGTACCATGAACGAGCGCACCTGCCGCACACCGGGCAGGTACAGCAGCTGTTCCGCGTGCAAGCGGTTGAAGCTCTCGTTGTCGCGCGTGCGCACCAGCATGAAGTAGTCGAATTCGCCGGTCACCACGTGACATTCGACACACCCCGACACCTTCTGCGCGGCCTTCTCGAACTCGGCGAACGCCTCCGGCGTCGAACGATCGAGCACGAAGCCGATCACCACCAGCATCCCGGCACCCAGTGGCTTCGGGTCGAGCAGCGCCACGATGCCGCGAATCAACCCCATCTCCTTCAACCGCTCGACGCGCCGCAGGCACGCCGGCGCGCTCAGCTTCACCTTCGCGGCGAGGCTCACGTTCGAGATCGACGCGTCCTGCTGCAACTGCCGCAGGATCGCGCGGTCGATGCGGTCGAGCACCGGCGGCGTATCGGCCGGCAATGCGCTGCCGCGATCTAATTTCATTGCGTCTCCTGTCACTTTTGCGAACCAAAATTATCTATTTGATGCTCATCTCATCGATAACGTAGGTTTCCATTATTTATTTCGCAAGCTCATTTCGCGGGGTCCTGCCTATCATTTTTCCATCGGGACACGGCGTGCCGGCCGCACCCGACCGATTCGAATTCCCGCCCACCGCCTTTCGGAGCTTGCCGATGAACCTGCAACGTTTCCCCCGTTATCCGCTCACGTTCGGCCCGACACCGATCCAGCCGCTCAAGCGCCTGAGCGCGCACCTCGGCGGCAAGGTCGAGCTGTATGCGAAGCGCGAGGACTGCAACAGCGGCCTCGCTTTCGGCGGCAACAAGACGCGCAAGCTCGAATACCTCGTCCCCGACGCGCTCGCGCAAGGCGCCGACACGCTCGTGTCGATCGGCGGCTTGCAGTCGAACCAGACCCGCCAGGTCGCGGCTGTCGCCGCGCATCTCGGGATGAAGTGCGTGCTCGTGCAGGAGCACTGGGTCAACTACGAAGATCCGGTGTACGACCGCGTCGGGAACATCCAGCTGTCACGGATGATGGGCGCCGACGTGCGGCTCGTCGCCGACGGCTTCGACATCGGCATTCGCCGCAGCTGGGAAGAAGCGATGGAAAGCGTGCGGCAGGCGGGCGGCAAGCCATATCCGATTCCTGCCGGGTGTTCCGAGCATCCGCTCGGCGGGCTCGGGTTCGTCGGCTTCGCGGAAGAAGTACGCGAGCAGGAAGCGCAACTCGGCTTCAAGTTCGATTATGTCGTGGTCTGCTCGGTGACGGGCAGCACGCAGGCGGGGATGGTCGTCGGCTTCGCGGCCGACGGACGTGCGGACCGCGTGATCGGCATCGACGCGTCGGCAACGCCCGAGCGCACACACGAACAGATCACGCGCATCGCCCGGCACACGGCCGAGCTGGTCGGGCTGGGGCGCGATATCGACGAGCAGGACGTGGTGCTCGACACGCGCTATGCCGGGCCCGAATACGGACTGCCGAACGACGGCACGCTGGAGGCGATTCGTCTGTGTGCGCGACTGGAAGGCGTGCTGACCGATCCCGTCTATGAAGGCAAATCGATGCACGGGATGATCGACAAGGTGCGGCGCGGGGAATTCGAGCCGGGGTCGAAGGTGCTGTACGCGCACCTCGGCGGGGTGCCGGCGTTGAGCGCGTATAGCGGGATTTTTCGGGAAGGTTGATCTCGTGTTGCGGCAGACCGGCGACGCATGCGCGACGTCGGCGCCGCCGAAACAACGCAAGGCGGAGGTCGCGGGCGACCTTCGACGGCCGCTTCAACGAAACGATGCGCGGATCCCTCGCGGTCGTCGGAATCGCCTTTTTTGATAGGAAACCTGATCGTCAGGGCGATCGGAACACCCGGTGTCATTGCAGATCCGCACCATGTTGCCGGTGACGGACGCATCACGCGCATGCGGCCAACAGCAACAGCCCCGGCGCCAGCAAACGACGAACCGTCGTTTCTTCTCCCACGTTCCATTTGCACCGCACTGCTTCGCGCCATCTTGTCGCGAGCACGTACCCGGCTTGCGCGCGGCGGGGCGAATACAATTCACCCACGCCGACACGCAGTCCAAGGCTCTCTCAGGCTCTCTTCGAATCGTTCAGTCACGCACTGGTTGCCGCTTTTCGCTGGGCCGACCGTTGTCGACACCGGCTTCCAAACATGACGCAACAAACAATAGTGACGTGGTGAGCAATAATAATGGAGAAAAATGGCATGTCAAGGTGATTCGCGATTTCAAAGTTTGCGCATCGCGTCACTTTTGAATATGCTCTTCGTCGCTCAAACTAGGAGACCCCTTCGAGATGCCCAATAGCGAGCAGGCCAACGCCGACCTCATCACCGCCACCAAGGTGCGCGATCTGCTGACGCGCAACGGCGTCCCGCCGCGCAGTCACAACACGACGATCGCGAACGTGCTGGGCCTCAGTTTCTCGGTCGTCACCCGCAAGATGAAAGGCCTGATCCCGTGGAACCTGTCGCAGTTGCAGGACATCGCGACGCACTTCGGCGTGCCGCCCGCGATCCTGCTCGACGACAAGGGCACGCAGCCGGCCGCCGCGGAGATGATCGACGCGACGCTCGTGATCGAGTCGCGCCGTTTCCGCTGCCGCGCGGCGATCTCGGCGAAGGCCAGCAGCCAGACCGAAACGGACTTCGTCGCGTTGCAGTGGCAGGGCGAATGGATCGTCACCGAGCGCCAGCACGCGCGCGAAGGCCGCCTCTATCCGGTCGACGTCATCGAACTGCGCTCGAGCCAGCCGACCGTGTACGCGGCGCGGATCGCGGTCGTCGACGATTCGCGGGACGTCGCCGAAACCGTCTGCGAATACTTCATCGAAAAAGGCGTGAACGCGATTCCGTACCATGACGGCGCGTCGTTCCGCAAGGCGCTGGAAGTCGAGGATTTCGACGGCTACATCCTCGACTGGATGCTCGGCGACCAGACGGCCGCCGAGCTCGTGCGCGGTATCCGTTCGAGCGAGAACGGCGGCGCGCCGATCTTCCTGCTGACCGGCAAGATCTCCACCGGCGAAGCGAGCGAGGACGAAATCGCGCACATCGTGTCGCACTACAACGCGCGCTGCGAGGAAAAGCCGGTGCGCCTGCCGATCCTGTTCGCCGAAGTCGCGCGCGAACTGAAGATCGCGCTGCCGGCCGCCACGGCCGCCGCCGCGAGCTGAGACCACGACAAGAACTCCACCACACGAACACGATCAAGGGGAAACACATGCGAATTTCGACCATCTGGATCAAGAGCCTGGTCACGGCCTGCCTGCTCGGCATGGCCGCCGCGAGCTGGGCCGCGTCGTTCACGTTCACCGTCGACGGCAAGATCGGCCGCAGCAACCAGCCCGGCAAGACGACGTTCGTCTTTACCGAGCAGGCGCTGATGGCGCTGCCGCAGCACACGATCGTCACGTCGACGAGCTGGACGCCGAAAGCGACCTTCACCGGCCCGCGACTGTCCGACGTGCTGAAAACCGTCGACGCGCACGGCACGCAGATCGAGTTCCGCTGCATCGACGAATATACGTTCACGATCCCCGTGTCGGATGCCGACAAGTACGGCGTGATCCTCGCGCGCACGATGAACGGCAAGGTGCTCGGCAACGACAACTACGGCCCGCTGTGGATCATGTATCCGCGCGACCAGTATCCCGACGAGCTGAAGACGCCGCTCGGCGAAGCCAAGTTCGCATGGCAGATCATCGGCCTGACCGTGAAGTAAGCGCGGGACATGATGCGCGGGCGGTGGAAGAACAGAAAGATCATCCTCATCCTGGGATCGTTGTGGATCCTGGGATTCGCCGCGTGGGCATTCCTGCTGTGGGACCTGCTCGCGACCTCGGTCAACGAGGGCGTGCTCGAAGGGCCGCGCGAAGGCGTGTTCTGGACAGCCGCGCAATACCGGAACGCCTACACGCGCTTCGACCGCCAGCTGATCCTCTACTCGACGCACGTGGACGACGACTTCGACCACGTGCAGATGCAGCTCGACAGCCTGTCGGTATCGTTCGGATTCCTGCAGCGGCCGTCCGAAGTGTCCGAATACTGGCTGCGCATCCCGCGCGCGCGCGCCGAAATCGCGGTGCTCGGCGCATTCATGGCGCGCCTGAAGCACGACGTGCCGCTGCTGCGCAACGCGCCAAAGAATGCGCCGCGCGTGATCGACGACGTCAACGCATACTGGCCGAAGGTCAACGGCCTCGCGAACTACTTCCGCGCGATCGAGATGGCGCAGCGCGACTTCACATTCCATCAGCTGAAGGAAAAGCAGCGGGCGATCCTGTCGCTCGGCATCATCCTCGGCGTGATCCTGTGCGCGCTGTTCCTGCTGCTGTTCTACACGATGCGCACGCGCGACGACCTGCTCGAACGACAGGACGCGGCGCTCGATGCGGAGCGCAAGGCATCCGATCGCGCGTTCGAGATGATCGAGGCGAAGAACGCGTTCCTCGGGATGGTCAGCCATGAACTGCGCACGCCGCTGCAGGCGATCTGCGGCTCGATCGAGATCCTGCTCGCGCGGCCGCAGTCCGACGCCAACCTGAAGACGATCCGGCGGCTGCAGAATTCCGCGTCGTCGCTCGAAGCGCTGGTCAAGGACCTGACCGATTACATCAAGCTGCGCTCGACCAAGCGCCTCGCCGAAACCGAAACGGTCGGCATGGCGTCGCTGCTCGCCGAGGTGCTCGATCCGCTGCGCGAGAAGATCGCGACAAAGCGGATCGCCGTCGCACAGCGCGTCGAGCCTCACGACCTCGCGATCCGCTCCGATCGCAAGCTGTTGCGTCAGGTGCTGTCGAACCTGATCGAGAATTCGGTGAAATACACCGTCGACGGATCGATCGACGTATCGATCATGCTCGTCGACGCGCCGGCCGGCCGGCAACTGAAACTCGCGGTGCGGGACACGGGCGCCGGTATCGCGAAGCAGCATCTGCCGAAGATCTTCGAGCCGTTCTACCGCGCGAACGACGCGGTCGGCCTGCATGTGGACGGAATCGGCATGGGGCTCGCGGTCGTGCGCGAGATCGTGACGACGCTGCGCGGCCACGTCGACGTGCGCAGCGTCGTCGGCGAAGGCAGCGAGTTCGTCGTGACGCTGCCGGCCGAGATGCCGGATGCCGGCGAAACGACCGGCGACGCGCCCGCGTGGCCGGCCGTCGCCGCGCATCGCAACCGCCGCGCGCTCGTCGTCGACGACAACGACAACGCGCGCGAAACGCTCGGCGCGATGCTGTCGGCGCTCGGCCTCGACGTCGACCTGTGCGGCACCGGGCAGGAAGGCGTCGCCCGTTTCGGCGACACGCATTACGACCTCGTCGTGGTCGATCTCGAACTGCCGGACCTGAGTGGCTTCGAAGTCGCGCACCGCATCCGGATGGTCGCGCAGCCGGACGACGACGGAAAGTTTCCGTCGATCCTCGGTGTCAGCGCGTACGAATCGGCCGCGCTGCGCGAGAACCAGCGGGTGTTCGACGAATTCCTGCCGAAACCCGTTCACCTGCGCGAACTCGGCGCGCTCGTCGAGAAGCTGCTCGGCTGAGCACGGTCGCGATGCGTGACGGGCGGGCGTTCCGGCCGCCCGCAGCGCGTTTCCCGCTTACTCGCCGATCAAATGCAGCACGATGTCGCGCCGATGCGCGGCGCGACGATGCTCGAACAGATAGATGCCCTGCCACGTGCCGAGCACCATGCGTCCGTGCTCGATCGGGATCGACAGCTGCACTTGCGTGAGCGCCGTGCGCAGATGCGCAGGCATGTCGTCGGGGCCTTCGGTGTCGTGCTCGTAGCGCGTGTCGTCCTCGGGCGCGAGCGTCGCGAAGTAGCGTTCGAGGTCGCGCTGCACGGACGGATCCGCGTTCTCCTGGATCAGCAGCGACGCGGACGTATGGCGGCAGAACACGGTCAGCAGCCCGGTGCGGATTGCCTGCTGGTCGACGAATGCGCGCACTTGCGGCGTGAACTCGACGAGGCCGCTGCCGCGCGCGTCGACGCCGATATGCGTGATGGCCTGTTGCATGACGACGGCCTCAGGCGAGCGCGGCAAAGCCGTCGGCCTCGATCTGCCCGGCGTCGGCGGGGCGCACGACGCGCGCGACTTCGACCCCGTCGCGCAGGAATACCAGCGTCGGCCACAGCTTCACGCCGAACGAACGGCCGAGCGGCCGACCCGGGCCATCCTCGATCTTCAGGTGCCTCACGGCCGGATGCGCGGAAAACGACGCGACGATCGCGGGCTGCGCACCCGCGCAGATTCCGCACCAGTTCGTGCCGAATTCGATGACGGTCGCACCGGCCAGTGCGTCGACTTCCGCGCGCGTCGGCGCGTTGGCGGTGTAGCGTTGCTCGATGTCCATCGGTCCCTCGTGTGCAATTGCGGAACGTGGCCGCCGCGCGCCGGCGTGGGCGGCACATGCGACCTTCGATTTCCCACTGTAGCGGAAAAGCACGCGCGATGCCGACGGCGGCCGCGCCACGCCCCGCCCCGCGAATGACACGACAAGAATCGGAGCGCCGCGCGGCGGCGACGCGATCAGCATGCGAACTGATCCCGTCAACGAAGGAAAGACCATGAATGCCCCGCATCGCGTCACCGAACCCAACATCCTCTATTTCGGCACGCCCGTCGTGCTGATCAGCACGCTGAATCCGGACGGCACGGCCAATCTTGCGCCGATGTCGTCCGCGTTCTGGCTCGGCTGGCGCGGCATGCTCGGGCTCGCCGCCAGCTCGCAGACCACGCACAACCTGATGCGCACCGGCGAATGCGTGCTGAACCTGCCGTCGGCGGCGCAGGCGCAGGCGGTCGACCGCATCGCGCGCACGACGGGCACGCATCCGGTACCCGAGTCGAAGCAGGCGCGCGGCTACGTGTACGAACCGGACAAGTTCGGCACCGCCGGGCTCACCGAGACGCCCTCGCAGACCATCGCCCCGCCGCGCGCGCTCGAATGCCCGGTGCATCTGGAAGCGGTGGTCGCCGCCACGCACGGCATCGGCGACGAAGCGCCCGACCTGCGCGGCCACATCCGCGTGTTCGAGGTGCGCATCCAGCGCGTTCACGTACATCCCGACCTGCTGATGGACGGTCATCCGGACCGCATCGATCCGGACAAATGGTCGCCGCTGATCATGAGTTTTCAGAAGTTCTATGGCCTCGCGCCGCATCAGGTGCATGCGTCAAGGCTCGCCGAGATTCCGGAGCGCGCCTATCGCAGCCCCGACATCGACCGCGCGCGCGAAGCGGGCATGTCGATCGGATAAGATACGGGCCGATCGACCCATGACCGAACCGACGGAGTGTTTCAGTGATTCAACCGACCCAAGTATTCAAGGACAACCTCGCGCAACTGCCGGCCATCGACGGTGTCGCGCGCATCGATCTCGTCGGCGCGAACGGCGACGTGGTCGCCAGCATCGAGAACCAGCCGGGCAAGCAGGGTTCGCTCGCGGTGTACAACTATCTGAAGCAGGCATTCGGCACGCTCGACGCGAAGGCCGCCGAGCACGGCCTCGCCGTGTTCGCGGAGCACACCGCGGACGCGCGTAACCGCCCGGGCGCACACCCGAACGTCGATCGTCTGCTGGCGATCGTCGACGGCGGCGACGCGCTGCGGATCGACGTGGTCGCGAAGGCCTGAATGCCCGGCGACGGGCACGCACGCAAACGGGCGATGCCCGTCCTTTCCCGGAGACCATCCACATGCGTCGCATGACTGTCCGGCCGTTCACCCGCCGCGTCGCATCGAGCGTCGCCCTCGCGTGCGTCGCGCTCGGCGGCACGGCGTCCGCCGAGACGCTGCACACGGCTTCCGATATCGCCGGCGCGTCCCTGGTTCCGCTCGGCGCGCTGCCGCGCTCGCCGGAGAACGGCACGCTCGACGCATTCTGTGCGCGATATCGTGCGAAGACCGCAACCGCGGCCGGCCGCGATGTCGCGAAGCTCGGCTGGATCGTGACGTCGGAAGCGCCGCTCGGCCGCTATACGGTCGTCACGTTTGCGAGCGGTTTCAAGCCGGGGACGAGCGCGATCTGTTACGCGCGCAACGCAAACATCGGCGTCTTCGACGGCACGACGCTCGTCGCGCTCGGCTATACGGCACGCGCGGCCGGCTGGCAGCTCGGCTCGGCCGAGTCGCTGGAAAGCGGCGCGCTGCTGGTCTGGGGCGGCGACGGCCCGTCGGCGCCCGTCGGCGAGCTGCGCGAAGAGCATGGCGGCTTGCGGCTGGCGGCGGTCGCCGCCGAGCGCACGTACTGCCACGGCCGTGCAGTCGTGCCCAACGTGTACGGCAAGCCGCTCGATACGGCGCGCAAGATCCTGATCTCGCGTGGCTGGCAGCCGCTGCGTCCGCGCGAGAAGCCGGACTCGGCGGACGGCGCGGCCACGCTCGCGAAGCACGGGATCATCGAAGCCGAAGCGTGCTCCGGCACCGGCATGGGGTATTGCGCGCTGCGGTATC
This sequence comes from Burkholderia sp. BCC1638, assembly GCF_902833195.1. Taxonomy (NCBI): domain Bacteria; kingdom Pseudomonadati; phylum Pseudomonadota; class Betaproteobacteria; order Burkholderiales; family Burkholderiaceae; genus Burkholderia; species Burkholderia sp. BCC1638. The sequence goes on along the minus strand of NZ_CADFEC010000037.1, from coordinate 9,094 downwards.
GGAGCGCGGCCGGCGTGCTCGGTGTGACGACGGCCGGCGGCGAGCCGGACACGCCGTCGGCGAATACCGTGATCGATTATCAGGTGGCTTGCCGGAAACAGTGATCGGCGCGGTGCGGCGCGTCGACGAGTGCGCGTGATTCCTCGCGCTTGCTCGCATGGCATGCGTTTGTCGTCGCGCGGAAGATGGAACAAATACGTTGACGATCGGCCGTCCGGTCGATTGACCCGCTCCACGTGCGCTCCTAAACTGACCTCCCTTTCGGGCATCTCCAGCACAAGGGGACTTCCATGATCGACCTCTCCACGCTCGCGCTGTTCTCCGGCGCGTGTCTCGCGCTGACCGCCACACCCGGCCCCGACATGCTGCTGATTGCATCGCGCAGCGTGAGCCAGGGCCGCCGCGCGGGGTTCGCCACGCTCGCGGGCATTCAGGTCGGCACCTACTGTCATGCGCTCGCAGCCGCGCTCGGGCTGTCTCAGCTCTTCGTCGCGGTGCCGCTGGCGTACGACGCCGTGCGATTCGCCGGCGCCGCGTATCTGCTTTACCTCGCATGGAAGACATTCCGTTCGGATGCGACCGCGCTGTCGCCGGCCGCGTCGCCTCGCCGCCATTCGACCGCCGCGATCTTCCGCCAGGGCGTGATGACGAACCTGCTGAATCCGAAGATGGCGCTGTTCGTCCTCGCGCTGTTCCCGCAATTCGTGCGTCCCGAGCATGGCTCGATCGCCGTGCAGATCCTCGTTCTCGCGACGGTGCTCAATGCAATCGGACTCGTCGTCAACGGCGCGGTGATTCTGTCCGCGAGCCGGTTGGGTCAGCGCATCGGCGCGCGACGCCAGCCGTCGAAGCTGCCGCGGTATCTGCTCGGAACGGTGTTCGTGGGATTGGCCGCCCGGCTGGCGGTGGCGGGACGGAATTGATCGCGAACCGGCCGACTCCGAAGTCCGTACCGAATACGATCGACTGACGCGCGAGAAATTCGTGTCACTCGATGCGATGCCTGGAAGACGGCGCCGCCGTATCCCCGGCCGGCGCACCATAAGCGGCTGAAAACCGTGTCGATCAACATGCGAACCTCACGCGAGTGGACATGGCCGCGTGCATGAGGGGACCAATCCGCGCCGCCCGGTAGCGAATTCCGGTACCGGCGCGCGGCGCGCGCAATCGTCAGCGATTCGCGCCGAGCGCCACGCGCAGCCGCTCCATCAGCCGCGTGTAGTGCCGCACCACATCGGCCTTGTCCGTCACGTTCGCGGTCGAGAACCGCTCGGACCACGCGGCCTTCCACTCATACGTGCCGTGCACGCTGCGGTCGCCGTCCGGCGACTGGATCAGCGCACGGATCCGCGCGTCGCGCCCCGGTCCCGTATGCATCTCGAACAACGCGTGGATGAACGTGTGATACGCGTCGTACACGTCGTCGTCGAACAGGTAACGGTAGATGTGAAACGTGCGGTCGAGTTCGCGCTTCGCGCGGATCACGTCGTCCGGCGAGATGTCCTTCCAGTAGCCGATCCACGTGTAGAAGCACAGCAGCGCATTGAGCTGCGGCGCGACCGTGTCATACAGCGTGAGGCGCTTCTCGATCAGCCGCTGGTTGGTCCATTGCACGAGCTCGAGCCGCTTCAATCGGCGCGCGACGAGCCAGCCGAGACACGCGACCGACAACGGTGTCAGCACACCGAGCACGAGCTTGACGATTTCCAGCGAATTCCACGGATTGTTGAATGGCTGCATGAATGGCTCGACAAGATGGACGCACCGCCCGGCGGATCGCATCGCGCGCAGCGCGCGCGTTCGCCGATCCCTTTGCGGCTGACCGTTAGTTGCTTGCGCATCGAAGTCGCACCGTGATGCGCCCGGTGCGTGGCGAAGCGGCTCGTCCTCCCAGTGTATCGGCCAAATGTCACCGGCCGGTGACGATTCGCCGAATCGTCGTCACGCGCCCGTGCCGCGTTACGTCGGCAGCGCCGACGTGAGCTTGACCTTCTGCATCGGAATGTCGGTCTTCACGCTCAGCACGCCCGGGATGCGCGTCAGGTATTCCATCTGGAAGCGCCGGTAGTCGTCGATGTCGGCGGCCACCACGCGCAGCAGGAAATCGCAGTCGCCGGCCATCAGGTGGCATTCGACCACTTCCGGCATCTGCTGGACGGCCTCGGCGAAGCGGTTCACGGATTCGGCGTCCTGCCCCTTCAGCCACACGCGCGTGAAGATCGTCAGCCCCTTGCCGACCTTCGCCGGGTTCAGCACGGCCACGTATTTCTCGATCACGCCCGCTTCCTCGAGCAGCCGCACGCGCCGCAGGCACGGCGACGGCGACAGCCCGACCTCGTGCGCGAGTTCCACGTTCTGCATGCGGCCGTCGCGTTGCAGCGCGCTCAGGATCCGCCGGTCGATAGCGTCAAGCTTCATTGGCATCAAATTCCAAAAAAATCGCGAATTACTCACTCGATGCCAAATTCTCGTGAATATCGATCCGCAACGCAACCCGATTCGAGTCAAAAAAGCAGACAATCCTCCTCCCCGAAGGAGGAGTAATGAGCAGTAGCGTTTCAACGTCGTCCGGGCTTCGCGACAGGCCCGCCTATGTCGCCGAGATGGGCCGCGGATTGCGCGCGGCGCTGCCCGTCATGCTGGGTTTCGTGCCGTTCGCGCTGGTGCTCGGCGCGCAGGCCGCGCAAAAAGGGCTGAGCCTGTTCGAGGTCCCGATGATGACGGGCCTGAATTTCGGCGGCGGCTCCGAATTCGCGGCGATCCATCTGTGGACGTCGCCGCCGCACATCGCGCTGATCGTCGCGATGTCATTCCTCGTGAATTCGCGTCACATCCTGATGGGCGCGGCGTTCGCGCCGTACATCCGGCGCCTGCCGCGCCGCCGCGCATTCGCCGCGCTGTTCTTCATGTGCGACGAAAGCTGGGCGATGTCGCTTGCCGACGCACGCTCGCGCTCGGCCACGCACATCAGCGTCCCGTATTACGCGGGCGTGTGCGCCGGGCTGTACCTGACGTGGATCTCGATGACGACGCTCGGCGCGGCGGTCGGCCCGACGATCGGCAACGTCGAGCAGTACGGCTTCGACATGGCGTTCACGGCCGTGTTTCTGGTGCTGCTGCGTGGGATGTGGAAAGGCATGCGCGCGAGCCGTCCGTGGTTCGTGAGCCTCGTCGTCGCGGCCGGCACGCATCTGGCCGTGCCCGGCGCGTGGTACGTCCCGGCCGGCGCGTGCGCGGGGCTGATCGCCGCGCTGCTGTGGGAGCCGCGCGATGCTGCCTGATTTCGCGACGGTCGCGACCATCATGCTGATGGCGTCGACGACCTACCTGTCGCGCGTGCTCGGCTACGTGCTGCTGCGCAACCGCACGCTGAGCCCGCGGATGGCGTCGGTGATGGAGAACGTGCCCGGTTGCGTGCTGATCTCGGTGATCGCGCCGGCCTTCGTGTCGACGCGCCCGGCCGATCTGCTCGCGCTCGCCGTCACGCTGATCGCGGCGACCCGCCTGTCGATCCTGCCGACCGTCATCGTCGGCGTCGTGTCGGCCGGCCTGCTGCGGTATTTGCTCGGGTAATCGGGTAACGCGGTTCCGAGCGCCGCGCGGGCGACACATCGAAGCGGAAGACGGGCGCGCCATGCGCCCGTTTTCGCATCCGCGCGCCGGGAGCGGCTTCGGCTCTGCGTGACGCGACACCCGGCACGCGTCACGACGGGGTGTTAGCCTTGCGGCTATACCCGCGATGCCTTCCCCTGATTGCCTGCCTGCGAGGATCGTCCCGATGCAAGAAACCCGCCCGCTGTTCGACCGCGTCCTGCTCACCAACGACGACGGATTCGACGCCCCCGGCCTTGAAGTGCTCGAACAGGTCGCCACGCAACTGGCGCGCGAAGTCTGGATCGTCGCCCCGGCGGAAGACCAGAGCGGCACGTCGCATTCGCTGAGCCTGCACGAACCGCTGCGCGTGCATCGCAAGGGCGAGCGCCGCTTCGCCGTGCGCGGCACGCCGGGCGATTGCGTCGCGATCGCGGTCAGCCACCTGATGAAGGACGCACGGCCCGATGTCGTGCTGTCCGGCGTGAATCGCGGCGCGAACCTCGGCACCGAAACGGTGTTCTCGGGCACCGTCGGCGCCGCGATGACGAGCATGCTGGTCGGCGTGCCGGCGATCGCGCTGAGCCAGGCGTTCAGCGACCGCAACGCGGTGCCGTGGACCACGGCGCTCACGCATGCGCCGGACGTGATTCGCCGGCTGGTCGCGGCCGGCTGGGACAGCGACGCGTGCCTCAACGTGAATTTCCCGGCGCGGCCGGCCGACGACGTGCGCGGCTTGAAGGTGACGAACCAGGGTGCCGGCACGTTGCAGGGCGTCGAAATCGTGTCGGGGCGCGATCCGCGCGACATCGAATACCACTGGCTGAAACTGGCGCGCGCACCGCGCGACGACGATGCGGATTCGGAGACGGTCGCGCTCGGCGAAGGCTACATCGCCGTCACGCCGCTGAAGTTCGAACGCACGCACGACCACGCGCTCGCGCGGCTGCGGTCGAACCTCGGCTGACCTCGGGGGTGATACCGGCCGGCGGCTTCGCCGTCGGCGCGCATCGCCCCAGCACAACGCCGCCCCGCCGCCCGCATCACCCGTCCGCGGTCACGTCAGGTTCAATCCCCCGTCGAGCATCACGATCTCGCCCGTCACGTAATCGGACGCGACGAGCATCGCGACCGTCTGCGCGACGTCGTCCGGCGTCGCCGCGCGGCGCATCGGCGCGCGCTCGCGCCAGAGCTGCTGCGCGTCGGTCCAGTCGGCGGTCAGCGGCGTATCGACGAGCCCCGGCGCCACCGCATTGACGCGAATCGCCGGCGCGAGCGTGCGCGCCAGCAAGCGCGTCGTGTGATTGAGCGCGGCCTTCGCCGCCGCATACGGAATCGACGCGCCCTTCGGCCGCACGCCCGCATGCGAGCTGACGTTGATCACGCAACCGGCGCGCCCGCTCGACGCCGCTTCGAGCAGCGCGGGCTGCGCTTCGGCGACGAGCCGGAACGGCGCGATCACGTTGATCTCGTGCATCTCGCGCCACACGTCGGGCGTCGCGGCGGCGAGATCGTCGTGCGGAATCACACGGCTGACGCCCGCGTTGTTGACCAGCACGTCGAGGCGGCCGTGCACCGCCACCGCGTCGCGGATCAGCCGCACGCGCTGCGCATCGTCGGCGAGATCGGCCTGCACGTAGGCCGCGCCGAGTTCGCGCGCCATCGCGCGACCCGTTTCGACGGAACTGCGCGAATGCAGGATCACCGCGTAACCGTCCGCCGCCAGCCGTCGCGCGATGGCCGCGCCGATTCCCGACGTCGATCCGGTGACGAGCGCGACGGGCCGCTGCACGCGCGACGCGCGCGGCTCGGTGACGGTTTCGGTTTCAGGTTCCGTTTCGGAGACCGGGGCATTCATCGGCGGATGCGGCGCGTCCATGGCGTGGAATCCTGTCAGTGGCGTTCCCGCATCATAAGCATGACGACGGCCGATGCGGATGCGTGCCGTCTACGGCCGTTTCGGCAGATCGACGAAATCCTCGAGCTCGCCGGCGATGTGAAGCCGCTTGCCGACTCTGGGGTATTCGCAGACGTCGTGTTCGAGGCGCTGGCCGAGGACGAACAGTTCCAGCGGCCCGTCGCCGGTGTTCTGCAACGTGTGTGCATCGCCGCCGCGCGGGAAGCCGAGAAAGTCGCCCGGCCCGATTTCGTACGTGCGTTCGCCGATCGTGACCGTGCCGGTGCCGGACAGCACGTACACGCATTCTTCCTCGTACAGGTGGCGGTGATACTCGGCCGATTCGTGGCCGGGCATCAGCGTGAGCAGGTGTGCGCCGATCTGCGTGAGGCCGGTCAGGTCGCTGAGCTGCCGTTTGAGGCGAACGGCGTTGGGATTGAGCGAATGCACCGCGCGGGTCGGTTCCATTTTCGCGATGTCGGCGGCTTTCAGCAGTTCCCGGGGAGGTGTCGTGGACATGGGGATCTCGTCGGCGTCAATGCAGCGGTTGAACGCGCCGCCCGGGCGGGCGCGGCGTGCATGCCGCGCTATTGTCCGACATTTTCATGCGGACGAGATCACCGGCACGATCCTCGTCCACCGCGCCGTGGAGACGTCGCTCAGCCCACGTGCACGCCGCGCAGCTTCGTCAGCAGGGCGACGAGGCGATCGATGTGTTCGTCCTCCGTGCGCCACGACGACACGCTGATCCGGAACGCCGGCCGCCCCTGCCACACGGTCTGCCCGAACCAGACGTCGCCCGAATCCTGCGCGGCCTGAAGGATCGCGATCGTCTCGTCGTCGGTGCCGGCGCGCACGAGCACCTGGTTCAGCACGACGCGGTTCAGCACGTCGTAGCCGGCCGCGCGCAGGCCGTCGGCGACACGCTGGGCCTGCGCGCAATGCCGCTCGACCAGCGTCGCCACGCCGGCGCGGCCGAGCGCGCGCAGCGCGGCCCACACCGGAATGCCGCGCGCCCGCCGCGAGAATTCGAGGTTGAGATTCTTCTGCGCGTCCTGCGCGCCGCTCAGGTAGACGGCATCGCTGTTCATCGCGGTCGCGAGCGCGGCCGCGTCGCGGCAGATCACCATCGCGCCGTCGTACGGCGTGTTGAGCCACTTGTGGCCGTCGTTGGTCCAGCTGTCCGCGCCGTCAATGCCGTCGGTCAGCGCGCGCTTCGACGACGCGCGCGCCCACAGCCCGAACGCGCCGTCCACGTGCACCCACGCGCCGGCGGCCTTCGCGCGCGGAACCAGCGCCGCGAACGGATCGAATTCGCCGGTGTTCACTTCGCCGGCCTGCACGCAGAGGATCGTCATGTCGTCGAGCGGCGGCAATTGCGCGGGATCGATGCGGCCGTGCGGATCGACCGGCGCGACGATCAGGCGCTTCATCCCGAAGCCGAGCACGCGCAGCGCCTTCTTCACCGTGATGTGCGCGAGCTCGGAGAGCACGACCTTCACCTCGGGTGCGCCGATCAGGCCCGCTTCGTCGACGTCCCAGCCCTTGCGCGCGAGCAGCGCACGCCGCGCGGCGACCAGCGCGACCAGCGTGCAGGCCGTCGCGCTCGTGCCGAAGCCGACCGCGCTGCCCTCCGGCAGCCCGAGCACGTCGACGACCCAGCGCGCGGCCTGCCGCTCGATCGTCGCGGCCACCGGCGAATTCGCAAACGACGACGCGCACTGGTCCCACGCAAGCATCAGCCGCTCGGCCGCCGCCGCGGCCGGCAGCGTCGCGCCGATCACGAAGCCGAAGTAGTTCGGGCCGTTCGATGCGACGGTCGCGGGCGTGCCGCGCTCGTCGAGCAGGCGCAGCACGTCGTCGGCCGGGCGGCCCGTATCGGGCAGCGGTTCGTCGAAGGCCGCAAGACCGGCGAGCGCGGCCGCATCGGGATACGCGCGCCGTTCGCCGGCTGCTGCGAGATACGCGTGCGCGCGCCGGTCGGCGTCGGCCAGCAGGGCGAGTTCATCCATGTCGTTTGCCTCTGTGAAGATCAGAGTTGCAGGAGATCGCGGCCCAACCGATGCAGCGCATCGTCGATCCGCTTGTAGTACGTGAACTTGCCGACGCGCGTCGCCTGCACGAGCCCGGCATCCGCGAGGATGCGCATGTGGCGCGTGGTCGTCGCCGGCGCGATGCCGAGCTTCTCGGTGATGTACGTGCAGCACACGCCGAGTTCGTCGAAGTCGCCATGCGGCTGCGGCGGGAAATGCTTGCGCGGCTGCTTGAGCCAGCGCATCACGGCCAGACGGCTTTCGTTGGCCAGTGCGCTGATGCGGGTGACGTCGTCCATGGTTCGGCCTCGTTTGACGTTTCGAATATTAGCTAAATGACGAAACGTGGGCAACCGGTTGCGCGCGGGATCGTTGCGTTTGCCGGCGTGCGGGAAGGTGCCGGAAGCGGTGTCTGCGCTGCTGCGCCGCATTCGACGTCATCACGTCGGAGGCCGATGCGGGAGCGCCAGCCGATGTGATCCGGTTGGTTGCGATCACTCGGCGGTCAGCGCCTGCGCCAACCTTTCGATCAGCGCCCGCACGCGCCGCGGCTGCACCGCACCGCCCGGATAGACGATCTGCAGGTCGACTTCGCCCGGCGAGAAGTCGCGGAGGATCTCGACGAGCGCGCCGGACGCCAGATCCTGCTCGACGTCGAGTCGCGATTTCAGCGCGATACCGCGCCCCGCGACGCACCACGCACGCACAAGGGCGCCGTCGTTGGCCACGCGCCGGCCGCGCACCATCACGCGTTTCAGTTCGTCGTCGATGCGGAACGGCCACCCTGCATACAGCTCCTGGCCGAAGCGCATCACGATGCAGTCGTGCGCGGCGAGTTCGTCCGGATGCCGCGGCGTGCCGTGCGCGGCGAGATACGCGGGCGCGGCGCACACCACGCGGCGCGAACGGCCGAGCGAACGGCTACGCAACGCGCTGTCCGCAAGCGTGCCGCGCCGGATCGCGAAATCGAGCCCCTGCCCGACGAGATCGACGTAGCCGTCGCCGAGATGCAGGTCGACCGTGACGCCGGGATGCTCGGTCAGGAACGCGTCGACCACCGGCACGACGCGCGCCTGCCCGAGATCGGCCGGCGCGCTCAGCCGCACGGGCCCCGACAGCGTCTGCGCGCCGAGCCGCACGCGGCTTTCGAGTTCGTCGGCCTCGGCGAGCAGGCGCCGCGCGCCCGCGACCAGCGTGCGGCCTTCGTCGGTCAGGCTGATCGCGCGGGTCGTGCGTGTGAGCAGCGCCGCGCCGTAGTAACTCTCGAGCGCCGCCAGCCGTTCGGAAACCGTGGCCGGCGACAGCCCGACCTCGCGGCCGGCCGCGGCCAGCCCGCCCTTCTCCACGATGCGCAGAAACAGCGCCAGATTGTCGAGCAGCATTCTTCGCTTCCTCCGAAGGATATTTTCGAAGCCTGCCCAATTATCCGGATCAACCGCAAGCGCTAGGGAAACACTGATTAATAGGCGATCGCGCGAGGTGGTCGGCGATGTGGGCGGGGAATGGCCGGATACCGAAGCGAAGCGCCGCCCATTCGGAGAAGTTTGCCCCGAGGATGCACCTTATTTCTCGC
>NZ_CADFEC010000036.1:0-63906 GCF_902833195.1 Burkholderia sp. BCC1638 | reverse complement strand
CGTCAGCAATCGCGACCACGGCACGAGCTTCTCCATCTCTTCCAGGAAACGCTGGCGCCGAGTCATGCGCTTCTTGCCCGTGCTTTCCGCTTCCGCAAAGCTCATTTGCCGTTTCATCGTCGTGGACCCGTTCCGTGAACTATCTTCTACAACGTCCTCGGCTGCGTCAGCGATGACCACAGAGCCGGATAAATCAGTGTTTCCCTAGAGAACAGAAACGATGATGATAAAGAATATTTCGCAACCTGAGTCGGACCACGTTCTGGCAGTGGTGAAGAAAGCGGTTCCGCTGGTTTTGGTGATGTCGTTGCTGGGAGCAGCGCTATCGTATGCAGCCTATTCTGACGAGTTGTCGGTATCGGCATGGCCATGGAGGATTGGCGTTTTGGTCGCGGTACTGAGCTGCGTCGCGCTGCTTTTCGTCTACGTCCGATATCGTGGCACGAACGATCTGTATGCATATGGAATGGTTATGTCGATTGGTACTCTCTCGACTTACTATTTTTTTGGAGTATTTTGCTATTTCTGCTATTTCGCGTTTGCACCGATGCCTGGCGGAGTGCGATGGCCGGGATTGATTGGTGGAATTGCGCTTAACATCGTTTGGGCTCTGGTGGTACAGCGCAACGTGCGCCACACAGTCAACGCTACCCCCTTCCTCGACAGGGTGATCAAGGAGCATGGCGGGGCACTCGTCTACGATGTTCAACGTGGTGCAATGGAGTTCGACCGATATCATCGCGAGCCGAATATCATGCCGAAGATCTTTAAATATGTCGTCTTCGCGATTGCGCCGTTCTATTTGGTAATTAATCGCCTGCTTTCATCTAATTTTGGAACTAATGGTGTACTGTTGTTTCTGGCGGTATTCGGTATGCCGCTTGCGCTGCTGTTTGTTAATTTGCTTGTGCGTAACTATATTTTGATGATGTCCTTGCCGAGGCAGATCGAAAAAGAGCGTGGTAAGCGTGTATTGGTGGCTGGATAGAGGTTAATCCGTTAATTCTGTTGATGGTTGGTTTTCCGTTTTCCATCTCTGATGGCCACGGGTTTCATGGTGCGGTTGGCATATTTCATATCTGCCTGCTGATCGAGTTAGAGCGGGAATCCGGCAACGACACCATCCTCGATCCATGATTGGTTGTTGGTTATGTTGATGATGAAATCCAACCTTGACGATGGTTCGCCGATAGATCAGCACGGAAGGTTGGCCGTGATCGAGCTGGCGCTCGGTATGCTCGTGGCCGGCATCTATTACGTTTTCTCGCAACTTGGTGTGGTGGCGCACTGGGTGTGGAAGTTGACGCTGGCGGTACAGTGCTTTGTGTCGATCGTGTTGTATGTTCACTATTCGATGAATCGGCGATCAGTCGCCCTTACATAGGTGGAGGAGGTCAAGCGCGATCCGAAACCAGCCTGCACGTCCGCATCACGAACCGCTGACCCGATTCCGCGCCCGCCGCATCTTGCGCCTCACCGCGTACTTGTTGCGATCCTCGATCCACGGCAGCATCGAAATGCTCATCGCACACAGCATCAACCCGCCGACCAGCGCAAACAGACCGAATCCGATTTCACGTACCCATTCCCTGCCCACAACCGCTTCGTTGCGTCGGGCAATACCCGGAAACATCGGCGAAACGCGCAGGCCATCGTTCGCGGCGTCGCTGCAATACGTCTTCGTGAACGCGGCGAACTGTTCGCGGCTGATGTTCGAAGCGGCCGATCGCGAATAAACGGGCGAGCCGGCAGGCTGCCACGTTGTCTCGTAGTGCTGCGTCTGCCCTGCACCATAGCGGAAGACGGCGCGCGCCTCCCATGTCGCGTCGGACTTGCCATATCGCAGAGACAACTCGCATTGCTCGACGAAGGCGGGGACGTGAGGCCACGCACCGGCGCGAACGAGGATGGCCGAATTGATCGCACTAGCCACACCCATCAGCACGAAGACCGCACCGACGACCAGGAGAATGGCGGATCGCAAGCAGCGCAAAGCGAATTTCATCGGATTTGCTGGGTTCTCTGTCCCTGAATGCGCCGCCTACTGCCCCACCCTAAACTCGATCCGCCGATTCCTCGCCCGCCCCTCGGCCGTATCATTCGGCGCAATCGGCTGATCCGGCCCGACGCCCGTCGTCGTCATCTGCTGCGGCGGGATGCTCTTCGTGATCAGATAACCCTTCACCGCATCCGCGCGCGCCTGGCTCAGCGCGATGTTCGACGTCCGGTTCCCCGAGTTGTCGGTGTGGCCGATGATGTCGACCGTGCGGTTCTGCAGCTTCGACAGCGCGGCCGCCATCTGGTCGAGAATCTGCCTGCCTTGCGGTGTCAGCGTCGCGCTGCCCGTCTCGAACTCGATCGTGCGGTTCGCGAGCGTCTGGTCGAGCAGCCCCTGCTCGGACGCCGACACGCGCAGCCCGTTCTTGATCGTGTACGTCGGATTCAGCGTGTTCGCCATGTCGCTCGCGAGCTGCTGGCGCTGCGCCTCGTTGTGCACCTCGCCCTTCATCTCGATCTGCGTGCCGTTGATCTTCAGCTGGCCCTTGCTGATCTGCTTCAACTGCGCGCCCAGCAGCTTCTGCACGTTCGCGCTCCAGTTCGGCGGCGTCGCGACGTCGCCGACCTCGATCTGGTCGACCACGTTCGTCGCGCCGTAGGTGTCGCGCAGTTTCTGCAGCACGGCGGCCTTGGTCGCCTCGTCGGGCACCTTGCCGCCGACCACCACCTGGCCGGGCGTCGCGTTCGCGGGCGGCGGCGAGATCGTGCCGGCCGTGCCGTGCACCACCGTGCCGGACGCCGTGGCCGGCGCGGCGCCGGGGTTGGCGTTCGCGGGCAGGGCCGCGGTCGCGACCGTGCCGTTGCCGACCGGCGTGACGGTCGCGCCGCCGGTGTTCTGCGCGTGGGCCGCGCCGCTGGCGACGAGGCCGGCGGCGGCGAGGGCGGCAACGAATGCCGAGAGGTGCGTGCGGCGGACGTGAATCGTGCGTTGCATCCCGTCAGCCTCCGATGAACGCTTCGCGGAAGGCGTCGATGGCGACGCGCAGCGAGAGTTGCGGTTGGTCGAGGTAGCTGACGAGCTTGCTGATCTGCTGATCGTTTTGCGCATGGGCATCGATCCATTCGGGATCGTCGATGTCGATGTTGTGGGCGGCGTAGGTCTGCGGGTCGACGACGCTCAGCAGCGTCTTCGACGACGCGCCGTTGAAGCCGATGATCAGCCGTTCGCGCTCGGCGATCGTGCCGATGAAGATCGCAAGCTCGAAGTCGGCCTGCGCGACGAACGGTGCGATCAGTTCGAGCCAGAACGCGGCGACGAGGCTGCGATAGAACGGGTCGACCGGCAGCGGCAGCGTCAGGCCGCGCTCGATGTGCGACGAGCCGCTCTGCATCACGGGCCGCAGCAGCGAGCCGAGCGCGAGCATGGCGCCGCGCAGCCGGACCGGATGGCCGCTTTCGAGCAGCATCTGTTGCAGGCCGTACAGCGACTGGTGTTCGATGAAGTCATTGAAGGTGCCGTCATGCGACGTGCCGGGGCCGCCGACGTCGATCGGCACCTGCGTGTCGCCGAGCGCCTGCAGCGCGCCGGGCGGCTCCTCCTTCGCGAGCAGCGGCGGCATCTGCGCGGCGACGCGCGACCACAGCCGCGCGAATGCGAGCGGGCTGCGCGCGAGGAACGCGAGCGGCCGGTCGACCTCGAGCGCGGTCGCGCCGAGAAACGGGAAGCGGCGCATCGACACGTCGTGGCTCGCGACCATGTGCCCCGCGATCGCGAGCTTGCTGCGCGAGCCGAGGAACGCGAAATGCATCGGCTTCGCATCCTCGTAGACGATCTTCCAGCGCGGATCTTCCGCGAGCAGTTCGAGCGCCTGCGCGATCCAGCGATCGAGCGTCTGCAGCAGCTGCGGATTGTGCGGGCTCTTCACGAAGTCGCCGCGCGACGGAATCTTGCCGAAGTAGGCGATCTGCGCCTGAACGGTTTGCGTCATTGCGCCCCCTGTGCATTCGTTGCGGCGGCGGCCGCGACGGCCGGCGCCGGCGCCGGTGTCGCGGCCGGCGCGCCCGTGCCGGCCTGCGTCGCGTTCTGCGCGGCGCCCGCACTCGCGTCGGCGACCGACGACGGCAGCTGCAGGCCGCGCAGGCTCTGCTGCTGCGGCTGGTCGCCGCCGCCGCTTGTCGGCTGCGACGTGCTGATGATGCGCATCGTCACCGACACGTTCACGCTGCCCTGGACCCACGTGAGGTCGAAGGTGCCGTCCGGACGGCGCTTGCGCTGCGCCGAGTTGATCAGCTTCTCGAGACCGTAGCGGCCCGGTTCGTTGACGAGCTGCACGGTGCGGCCGTCGAAGGTCGTCGCGGACAGCGTCGCGCCCGGCGAGCCCTGCGGGTTCGGCCACACGAAGTTGGTCCACTGCGGCGGCGTGTTGCGATAGCGCAGTTGCTGGCCGTCGATCGCGATCGTGTATTCCGTCGTGCCCGTGCTCGGCTGCGGCAGGATCTGGAACACGGTCTGCGGTTCGGCCGCCGCGGCCGTGCCGCCTGCGGCGCCGCCGGCGAGCGGGGCGACCCAGCGCGCGAAGCCGTTCGTGAAGTCGGGCGTGAGGCCGATGCCCATGTCGCCCCACGTGCGGGCGGCGAGCGTGTCGCCGCGGCGCACCGCGAGCGGGCCCAGCGTCGTGCCGACGAACTTCGCGATCGCACCGTCCGGACCGAACACCTGCGCGATCTCACCGGCGCCGGCCTCGACCTTCGCGTTCGCCGCGAACGGGTACTTCGTCGCGAGCGAGCTCTGGAACGGCTGGTAGACCTGCGCGTTCCACACCTTGTTGACTTCGGCGCTCGCCGGCTGGATCACCACCGAGAACGCCTGCATCAGCGGGCGCACCAGCAGCGGACGCAGCGACTTGCGTTGCGAGTCGGTCAGGCCGGTCAGCATCTGCTCGTCGACGAACTTCAGCGAATCGGCCAGTTCCGAACCGTTGCCGTCGAGCGTCTGCTGCATCAGCTGACGCGCGCCGGGGCCGGGGTCGCCCTGGTTCTTGATCACGTTGAAGCGCGTGCGGACCTTCGACAGCGAGTCCATGTAGCCCTTGAGCATCGACGTGCCGTCGTGCGTCGCGACGATCCGCGCGAGCCCGATGAACTCCTGGCCGATCGGACCCATCGGCACCTCGGCCGGGTTGCCGTTGATGTCGATGTTCGCGGCCGCCATCTGGCCGGCCTGCGAGCGCGTGAACAGTTGCTTGACCCAGTTCACGACGCCGGTCTGCGCCTTCTTGATCGCGACGTTCGCCAGCGACGGGTTGTCCCACGACGTCTGGTCGTACGCGGTCTCGAGGATCTTGCGGATCGGCGAATCCTGCGGATCGCCGAGGCGGTTCATCCCGTCGACGGCCTGGCCGAAGCTGCTGAAGCCCTGCACCGCGATGCCCTGCATGAACTTCTGCCAGTGCTGCGCGTATTCGGTCTTGTACATCCCGACGAGCGTCTTCTGGATCTGCTCGGGGCTGCCTTCCAGCGTCAGGTCGTCCTGCGTCGACGTGTTCAGCACCCAGTCCTTCGCCTGCAGTTCCTTGGTCGCCGCGTCGCGGATCGCCGGCTGCACGTAGTCGAACCACGCCTCGCGCGTGAACGTGCCCGGAATCGCGTAGCTGCCGGCGACCAGCCCCTGGTTGCCGTCGCCGACGATGCGTGCGATGGTCATCGGCGCGAAGCGGGTCGACGCGCGCGCCTTGATTTCCTCATAAACACGCTGGCGGGCCGGCATGCCGCGCACGACGCGGCGCAGGTTCTCGCGGGTCTGGTCGACGAGCGCGAGGTTCGCGTCGATCATCGGCCAGTCGTCGTCGTTCACGCGCGCGAGGTAGAACGAGATCATGCGCTCGGCGCTCTTGATCATCTCGTCGCGCGGCATGTTGCCGCGATTCGTCTCGAGCCAGCCGCGCCAGAAGCGGGCGAGCTGGTCGGTCAGGTGCGCCTGTTCGACGTGACGCTTGTCGGACAGCATCAGGTAGGTCTTCAGCGCGTTGTACGCGTCCTGCACGTTGGTCGGCGACGCGTCGCTGTACAGCCCGCCCTGCGGTGCCGCCGCCTGTTGCGGCGCGGCGGCCGTCGCGGCGGATGCGCCCTGCGCGGCGCCGGCGAGCGGCGTGGCGCCCGGCGGGTTCGTCGACACGGGAATCGCGCCGCCCTGCACGGCGCCCGATTCGGGCGGGCGCGTCATCGGCACGAGCTGTTCGGGGTGCGCGTTCACGTCCTTCATGAACGACGCGAGGTTCTGCGAGACCGGCGCCAGCAGGATCTGGCGCACGCCGTTGTAGTACTCGGTCAGCAGGTGCTGTTCGAGACGGTCACCCTGGTACAGGCCGAGCGACACCGACACCGGCTTGTCGCGGCGGAACTGCTCGAGCTGTTCGATGCGGTCTTCCAGGATGTCCATCGCCTGCAGACGCGACTGCAGGTCGTTGCGGCCCTGTTGCAGGCGCGTGACGTTGTCGAGATCGGCCTGCACGTTCGCGACGAGCTGCTGGTTGCCGATCGTCGACCAGGTCCAGCCGCCGAGCGCGAGCGCGAGCGCCGCGACGAAGCCGAAGAAGGTCGCGTAGCGCAGGCGGGTCTTGGTCGGGCTCGCGAACTGGCGCACGGTCTGGCGGTCCGCGAAGATCACCTTCGAGAACAGGTCGCGCAGGAAGAAGCCGTTCTTCGAAAACGCGCTGTGCGGCTTGGGCAGCGCGCTCGCGTCGAGGCCGAAGCGGTGCGCGATGCGCTGCGCGGCGGCGCTGTTGGTTTCGCCTTCCTGCAGCGCGCTGGTGAAGTAGAAGCCGCGGAAGATCGGCTTGTACTGGAACGGGTTGTTCTCGAACAGCGTCGCGAGGAACGCGCGCAGCGCCGGCTTGATCGTCGAGAATTCGAGCGGGAAGCTCAACTGGCCCGGCGACAGCTGGTTGCCGCGCGACAGTGACAGCTGCGCGACGCTGATTTCCTTCAGCCCTTCGTAGAGTTCCTCGAAGTGCGTGTCGAACTGCGCGACGACGTCGCGCTTGTCGTCAGGCTCGTAGGGCAGGGTGGCGCCCCACACGCGGTCGTATTCGTGCTTGTCGCTGCTGCTGAAGAATTCGGTGAAGCCGGTGATCAGGTCGGCCTTCGTGAACATCACATAGACCGGCGCGAACACCTCGAGCTTTTCCGTCAGCTCCTGAACGCGCTGGCGGAGGTTTTTCGCGAGGTTGATCGCGAATTCGGGGCGGTTGCCGGTCAGTTCGGCGATGCTCGCGGTAACGATGATGCCGTTGATCGGCGCCTTCGGGCGATAGCGCTTCAGCAGGCCAAGGAAGCCGAGCCACTCGCTGCGGTCTTCCTCGTGCACCGAGTAGCGGCCGGCCGTGTCGAGCAGGATCCCTTCGGTCGTGAAGAACCAGTCGCAGTTACGCGTGCCGCCGATGCCGTGGATCACGGCGCTGTTCTTGTCCGCGAACGGAAACTGCAGGCCGGAGTTCAGCACCGCGCTGCTCTTGCCGGCGGCCGGGTTGCCGATGACGATGTACCACGGCAGTTCGTACAGCGCGGAGCCGCCCGACACCTGGCCGATCTTCGACGTCTTGATCGTCTTGACCGCGTCAGAAAGACGCGTGCGCAGCACGTCGAGGTCGGCCGTCTTCGTGTCGGGTGCGAGCGCGGCCGCGGCCGGCGCGGCGATCTTGCCGCTTTCCGCCTGCTCTTCCAGCACCTGGCCGAGCTGCTGGTTCGCGCGCTTCACGCGCCAGCGGCGCACCAGCGCGACGCCGAGCCACAGCACGAGGATCGCCGCGAAGGCGATCGCCGCCCACAGGAGCGGCAGCTGCAGCATGTCGGCGACGATGAAGAGAATCGCCGCTAGCGCGATGATCCCGACAATCGAGAGCGTACGCGGATGAGTCAGCACGTTGAGGATGCGTTGCATAGGACGTTCAGGTTCCGGTGCGATTCGGTGAGGCGACGCAGGCGCGCCGAGCGGCAAGCGTGGCGCCGCGGTGTGTCGCCATGCTGTCAAACGGGATGAAAGGGGCTGGCATCAATGCGCCCGCGGCATCGGAGAAGGCGCGCGCAATAATGAAAGGACGCTGTGAGAATTAAAACGGAAGCGGCGATCGGAAAAAATCGTGCAACGGAATGCCCGATCGATTGCGCCGCTCAAATCGTTTCCTGCCGGATGATTAAAAAGCCCCATGCCGCCCTCATTATTTCTTGTCCGGCAGCCCTGACTAGCTGCCGCGTCCCAGTTTAAAACCGGGTTTATGGTATTCCACGTGCCCGAGATCCATCATTTTCCATCGGCCCCCCCAGGTCAGGCCGACCTGCTCGGCAACCTGTCCGTACAACTGGTAGCCGCGCATCGCCCAGGGATCTTTCTCGGAAATGACCAGCTTGCCGTCGCGCAGAAACGCGTTGTCGGCCGCGAGCCCGAATTGGTGATAACTCTGGAAGGCCGCCGCATTGGTCACGTTGGTGCCCATCTGCGCGAGCCGATTCTGTCGTTCCGGGCTCCGATAACCTTCCAGCAGCGCCATCTCGTAACCATATTGTTCGTGCATGATCTTGTAGACCAGCAACAAACGCGTACGGAAATCGGGATCCAGCAGGTTCCAGTCGCGGCTCGCATCCTTCAGTGCCGGCCGCACCTGTTCGACTTCCTTCGTGGCAAAGACTTCCGGCGGCAACGGCGGGGGCGGCACGAGTTGTTCGCCCTGCAGCAGCGCGGCGATCTTTTCGTCGGGCACGCGCGCCGTGTCGTCGTACTGAAACAATTGCCGACCGCGTAACGCAATGGCCACCAATGGCGGCGTCGCAAGAATACCTGCCGACACCATAATCATCAAGCGCCGCCGAATCAGTAAATTTTGCACGTCGCTTAATGCGCCGCGCGTAACGGTTGCCGATTTAACAATTTGACTTCGCGTGCGTGCGGCGCGAGCGTTCGCACGGCGTGTCAGGCGGCCGTGAAACTGGGCGACGGATTCGAAAACCGCCGTGCGGATACCCGGTAAAAGCAACAGTGCCGCGACCGCGACGGCAAGGGCGAAATAGGCGACGAGTGCGACGGCAATCAACGAAATCCCCGGAAATTGGAATTGATTGTGTTTTGCAATGCTTGCTCTTAGAATCAGGCTGCTTTGAGAGGCCGGGCTATATTATCGCGGTGAATTAAACCAGGATTCAATGAGACGCTGAATGAGTGCGCCGGAAAATTCAAATTCGAAAACCCCGCCGAGCCTGCTGTCCGATACCAAACCGGCAGGCGAGGGCGGACCGCAGCAGTCGCGCATTCTCGCGAATCTGGAAGGACGTGTCACGCCGCCGGCCGAAGCGCCGCGCCGTTCGCTGAAAGGGCCGATCGCGGCCGTCGTCGCGCTCGTGGTCGCCGTCGGCGGCTGGGGGGCATGGCGCTGGCAGCAGCAATCCGGCGAGCAGGCCGTCGTGGCCGCCGCGCCCGCGCCCGCGCAGGCAGCGGCGAAGGCCGAGGCAGCCACCGGCGGCGCCGCGCAGGTCGCGCAGGTCGCGCAGAATGCCGCGTCGGCCGCTCCCGCCGCGCAACCGGCCACGATCGTCAATGACGATGCGGCGTCCCAGACCGTTGCGTCCGCATCGGGCGCATCGGGCGCGGACAACAGCCGCTTGTCGCGCGCGCTCGCGAACGGCGCCGACGACGCCTCGGGCGCGGCCACGGCAGGCGCCGTCGCCGCGACGGCCGCCGCCGCGGCTGCGACGACGAAATCGGCGAAGGCCGACGCCGCGCAGAGCGGCAAGGTCGCCGCACGCGGCAAGGCCGATGCGAAGGCCGACGCGAAGGCGGAGGCCCGCAAGCACCACAAGGAACAGCAGGCGGAGCTCGCGCAGGCGAAGAAGCGTCATGACGCGACGACCCGTACCGCGAGCGCGAAGGCAGCCGGGAAGGACGACCCGGATGCGGATCTGCTCGCCGCGCTCGTCGCACGCACGAAGCCGGCCGACAAGAAGGTCGCCGCGCAGAAGGGGCAGGCCGTGCCGACCAAGACGGCCGCCACGACGGGCGGTTCGCTCGCGGCGCGCGTGAAGGAGTGCTCGGAGCGCGGCTTCTTCGAGGATCAGCTGTGCCGCTGGCGCGTCTGCGACGGCCACTGGGGCAAGGATCCGGCCTGCCCGACCGCCGCGCAGTCGGAGACGCGGCAGTAACCACGCGTCACGCCGGACTGCTCACCCGCACATGCGCCGCCCAATGGGCGGCGCGTTGTTTTTGGGGCCGCCGGACACCCGACACCGGACGTCCGTATGTGACGCCGTCACGAAAATGTCGCATGCGTCGGGCATACGTTTCCTTTCAATTTCCCGGCGTGGCGCCGCAATGCGCGATGCGCGGCGCGGTGCGCGCCGCACCACCTTCGACACGATGGACCTGATCGTACAGACTTACGGCGCCGATACGTCCGGCATGGTGTGCGGATTCCGCTTCGTCCCGGGCGGGTCGGGTGCGATGCTCGACGCCGACGCGGCCGCTGGATGGCTGCGCACGTGCCGCGAGCGCGATGCGGCCGCCTCGGACGATTTCGTCTGGCTGCACTTCAATCTCGCGCACGGCGCGAGCGAGCGCTGGATGCGCACGCACCTCGGATTGCCCGACAGCTTCTTCGAATTCCTTCACGAAGGATCGCGCTCGACGCGCATCGAGCAGGAGGACGGCGCGCTGCGCGCGATCGTCAACGACGTGATGTTCAACCTCGAGCTGACGCCGTCGGAAATCGCGACGCTGTTCGTCCACGTCGAGCGGCGCATCATGGTCACCGCGCGGCTCAAGCCGCTGCGCTCGGTCGACACGCTGCGCGCCTGCGTGCGCGACGGCGAGCGGTTCCGCTCGCCGGCCGAACTGCTCGTGCACCTGCTGCGCGACCAGGCCGACCTGCTGATCCAGATCATGCGGCGCACGAGCATCGACGTCGACCGCATCGAGGATCGCTTCCTGTCGCAACGGCTCACGTCGAATCGCGTCGAACTCGGCGCGATGCGCCGGACGCTCACGCGGCTGCAGCGCATGCTCGCGCCCGAGCCGGGGTCGATCTTCCGGCTGCTCGCGAAGCCGCCCGCGTGGCTGCATGCCGAAGACGTGCAGGAGCTGCGCGAGTCGACCGAGGAGTTCTCGCTGGTGCTCGCCGATCTGTCGGGGCTCAACGAGCGGATCAAGCTGTTGCAGGAAGAGATCGGTTCGCGGCTCGACGAGCAGAACAACCGGACGCTGTTCACGCTGACGCTGGTGACGGTGATCGCGCTGCCGATCAACATCGTCGCGGGCTTCTTCGGGATGAACGTCGGCGGCGTGCCGTTCTCGGAGAACAAGCACGGATTCTGGCTGATGGTGCTGCTGGTCGCGGGCTTTACCGGGCTCGCCGCGTGGTGGGCGTTTCGCCGGCGCGACGATCGCTAGCGGCGGTCACGAAAAAACAGGCCCCGCATCCGGGGCCTGCCAAAGGACGTGAAAGATCGAACGCCGGCCGGCGCCGCGAACGGCGCGGCACCGGTCGGCCGGACAACGTTACTGAACCAGCGTCTTGCGCGGCTTGAACATGCCCTGGTAGCGCAGCGACGGACGTTCCTTCACCGTCGGCGCGATGCCGTCGAAGCTCGGCGTCTGGCGCAGCTTCATCGCGGCCGGCGAAGCGACCGAGCCGATCGACGTCGAACGCGAAGCCGGCGCGAGGTTGTTCGCGACGAGCAGCGCGGCCTCGCTCTTCAGGTTCGCGAGCAGCACCGGATCGGTCGAGGTGTTGACCTGCGTGAGCAGGCCGCTCCATGCGGCGTCGCTGTAGTTCACGACGTAGTAGTCGAGACCGCTCGGATCCGCGACCACGCCCGTGCAGCCGTCGATCCGCGTTTGCGTCTGCGTATCCTTCAGCGCGAGCGTCGTGTGTTTCGCGAGACCCTGGCCGTACGCGAGCGTGATCGGTACCGTCCACTGCAGGCCCGGATACGCGTTCTTGTTCGGGAACGGCTGCTGTTTCAGCGTGACGATCGTCTGGTTCTTCGTCATGTCGCACTGCGTATCGAGCGAGATCAGCGGCACGCCCGTCTGGCGCACGTAGCTGTCGCCGATCGGGCCGACCGACTGGCCGCTCTCTTTCGAGAGTGCATCCCACAGGCGCTTCGGCGTGCCGTTGCCGAACGAGTAGTCGACCAGGTACTGTTGCAGACCCTTGCGCAGCGTCTGTTCGCCGAGATAGTTCTCGAGCGTCTTCAGCACGTGGCCGCCCTTGTCGTACGTGAACGCGCTCGCGCTCAGCACGAAGTCGTTCGACGCCCAGCCGTTGAAGTTCGGCGCGACCGGGAACGCGTTCGGGCCGATGTCGCGATTGATCACGCGATACTTGTTCTTCACCTGGTCGAGCCAGCTGAACTCGTCGGGGAAGAACTGGATCGTCGTCTTCGTCTCGAAGAACGTCGCGAACGATTCATTGAGCCAGACGTTGTCCCACCAGTCGGTCGTGACGAGGTCGCCGAACCACTGGTGCGCGACTTCGTGCGTCAGCACCTCGTTACCGTAGTGCGACATCGGCTGGCCCGGTTGCGGCAGGATGTCGTCGGCGAACTCGAGGATCGACCCCCAGTTCTCCATCCCGCCGAAGTTCAGGTCCTTCTGCTCCTTGAACGCGTCGTTCGCGGCGACCGTGTCGAACTTCGTCAGCGGCAGCGGGATGCCCGTGTAGCGGTAGTAGAAGTCGAGCGCCTGCTTGGTGCGGTCCATCGCCGGCTTCGCCCAGTCGCTCATGCCCGGCGGCGTGAACACGCGCAGGTGCAGGCCGCCCTTGCCGCCCGGCAGCGGGCTCGAGAAATCGTCCTCGTAGGTGTCGAACATGCCGCCGCCGAAGAACAGCAGGTACGACGGCATCGGCGGCGTCTTCTCGAACTGCACGAGCTTGTAGCCGCCGCCGACGTTGGTCGACGGCTTCTCGGCCGCGTTCGACACGACGCGCCAGTTCTGCGGCACTTCGGCCGTCACTTCATAAGTCGGCCGGAATGCCGGCTCGTCCCAGCCCGGGAACCACTGGCGCGACAGGTTGGTTTCGCCCTGCGTGAGGATCGCGCCGCTCGTCGTGCCGTCGGTGCTCTTCAGGTCGACACGGAACACGCCTTCCGCGGCTGAGCAGCCCGGATACGGATCGTCGCCGCAGCTGCCGCCCGTCTGCGTGGCCGGATCGTCGTACGACTTGAAGTTGATGATGCCCGACCACTCCATGTGCAGCGAATAGTTGCCCGGCGAGATCGTGCCCGCGACGGGGCGCAGCTGGTAGAAGTCGCCCTTGTCCTGCGGCGTCGCGATCAGCTGGATGTTGCCCGGCTGCAGCGTGATGCGGCCGTTCGTGAACTTGATCCGGTGACCGGCGATCACGATATTGTTGACCGGCTTCAGCACCTTGATCTCGACATCGGCGCGCCCGTCGAACGCGTTCAGCGCTTCGTTCGGGCGGAACCACAGCCGGTAGTTGACGGGTACCACGGTGTCCGGCAGCTCGACAGGCGACACGCTCTTGTCGACGTTGGACGCGCTCGGCGGCGTGTTGGCCGCGGGCGACGAGCTCGAGTGCGGCGCGCCGGCGGAGCTGAGCGCGGAAGCCGAGCCGACGCCGCTGTCGTCGCCGCCGCACCCGGCGAGCGCGAGCGCGGCGACCAGCGGCAGGTAACGCATCTTGTGAATGTTGATCGACATGACTGAAACCTCGATTGTTGAAAGAATCGTTCAGTGCTGCGAAAACGCCGGCAAAAGAAATCCCTCGCCGTTAATCAACGGCGACGAGAAATTCCAATGACGGATTATTCGAAAAGACGGCGGCCGACTACGTGAAGGTAATCATGGTTTACTGCCCCCTCTGTGTTTCCGGATGTCGGTTAACTTGCCGGTTCAAAATGGCCGGGCGCGTGTTGTACTGAATTGATTTCGCGCGCACGACACGGGGCCGCCCGCCCTGCGCGGGGCGTGCATTCCCTTTGAACCGACAGCCCACGGGGCTGGCCGTACCAGGCCGCAGGACGGAAGGACGGCGTGTCGCCGTTCCGTAAAATCGCCGTCATGCGGCTTGAAGGTTTGTCGGCCTGCTCGAAGGATGCGTAAATATACTTGATGGTTTTGGGTAAAGGAAACGAAAAAATTAGAAAGTGCTTCGATTGAATTTTTTGCGCGCCATTGAATGCTGGGAGGCATTAATTCGCTCTCCGTTCGACTGCTTGTTTCCGTAGTTTTAATCTATTAACGATCTCGGCGGTGCGCGGAAACTACGAATCCGGGTGGAGCGTGGCGCGCTCGGTACAATGCAGCGACGATCCGTCAATCGATTGCCGCAAGGAGGCCAGCCCATGCCACGAGCCCTGTTCCGTATCGCGCCGCTGCGCGCCATGCTGCTGCTGTTCGCCGCCGTCTTCGTGCTCGGCGGTTGCGCGGGCCTGACGCGCGAGCCGGTGAGCGTGACCGTCGCCGGGCTCGATCCGCTGGTCGGACAGGGCCTCGAGATGCGCTTCAGCCTGAAATTGCGCGTGCAGAACCCGAATGACACGCCGATCGAATACGACGGCATTTCGGTCGCGCTCGAAGTGAACGGCACGCCGTTCGCGAGCGGCGTCAGCGATCGCTCGGGCGTCGTGCCGCGCTTCGGCGAGGCCGTGATCGACGTGCCCGTTTCGGTGTCGGCGTTCGCCGCCGCGCGCCAGGCGTGGAACCTGCCCGGCGCGGCGGCCAACGGTGAGTTGCCGTACGCGCTGCGCGGCCGGCTCGCCGGCGGCGTGCTCGGCGCCGTGCGTTTCAGCGATGCGGGCACGTTGCGCATGCCGGCGATGCCGGGGTGGGGCGGGTAGGCTGCCGGCGCGATGCCAGGGCGGTCGCGCGCGCTTTGCCGCGCGGGCAAAGCGCGGTATGGTGTGGTCCGCGCGGCGCGCTCCTGTAGCGCCGCCTGTCTGAAGCCAACCGTAGCCGAGCTCGCGTGACCGATTTCCCCGTTTTCCACTGGACCGACGCCGACGGCGCCGAACATGCCGTGCGCTGGCGCTCCGAAGCCGGCGTGCAGCCGCCCAGGCGCGCCGTGCCCGCCGACGACCGCCTCACCGCCGACGCCGCGTACCGCCTCGCGTGCGAGGGCACGGCGCTCGTCTGGCAGGGCGACTTCCAGAACGCGCGCCAGCTCGTGCAGGCGATGGCGCGCCGCGTCGAACGCAAGCCGAAGAAGGCGAAGGCCGCGGTGGGCGTCGACGCGTTCAACCTGCACCGCCTCGCGCAATCGCAGCGTGCCCGCACGCTCGGGATGCTGCTGATCCCGCTCGACGCCGACTACACGATCCCGCTGCGCCGCGCGCCCGACGTGCGTGCCGCGTGCGAGGAAGCATACGGCCCGGGCGGCGCGCCGTCGGTCGTGTCGCTGCGCGAGCTGCTCGGCCTCGTCGGCGCGCACGAATGGCGCAAGAAGGGCGTGCCGATTCCGGCGCTCGGCGGCGCGCCGATCCATCCGCATTACGGTGTGTTTTCGCCGGTGCGCGGCGAATACGTCGAACTCGTCGCGCGCACGCCGCTGCCCGCGACGTCGCTCGCGTTCGACATCGGCACGGGCACCGGCGTGCTCGCGGCCGTGCTCGCGTCGCGCGGCGTCGAGCGCATCGTCGCGACGGATCAGGATCCGCGCGCGCTCGCGTGCGCCCGCGAGAACGTCGCGCGGCTCGGTCATGCCGAGCGCGTCGAGGTCGTCGAAGCCGACCTGTTTCCGGCCGGCCGCGCGCCGCTCGTCGTCTGCAATCCGCCGTGGGTGCCGGCCCGTCCGAGCGCACCGATCGAATATGCGGTCTACGATCCCGACAGCCGCATGCTGCGCGGTTTCCTCGCGGGGCTTGCCGACCATCTCGAACCGGGCGGCGAAGGCTGGCTGATCCTGTCCGATTTTGCCGAGCATCTCGGCCTGCGGCCGCGCGACACGCTGCTGCAATGGATCGACGAAGCCGGTCTCGTCGTGCTCGGCCGCGAAGACATCCGCCCCGCGCACCCCAAGTCCACCGACGCGGACGACCCGCTGCACGCGGCACGCCGCGCCGAGGTTACGTCGCTCTGGCGGCTCGGCGCGCGGGCCTGATCGCGTATTTTCGGTAAACTGTCGCCATTCCTCACGAATTCCCGCCGCCGGGCCGTGGTCGACCGACCGTGGCCCGGCGCCGCTTCACGATGTCGAACAAGACCTACGAAATCCGTCCGGAGCAGTCCGTCGAGCTGCTGAAGGAACTGCACATCCTCACCCGCGACGGCAAGCTGAACCAGGACAGCCGCCGCAAGCTGAAGCAGGTCTATCACCTGTTCCAGTTCATCGAGCCGCTGCTCGCGAGCGTGCAGGCCGACAAGGGCCGCGTGACGCTCGTCGATCACGGCGCCGGCAAGTCGTATCTCGGCTTCATCCTGTACGACCTGTTCTTCAAGCAGCAGCCGGGGCACGGCACGCCGGCGTTCGCGTCGCACGTGTACGGGATCGAGACGCGCGAGGAGCTCGTCACGCGCTCCACCGAACTCGCCGCGCGACTCGGGTTCGGCGGCATGTCGTTCCTGAACCTGTCGGTCGCCGATTCGATCACGTCGCCGAAGCTGCCCGAAACGGTCGATGTCGTCACCGCGCTGCATGCATGCGACACGGCGACCGACGACGCGATCCGTTTCGCGCTCGCCAAACGCGCGCAGCACATCGTGCTGGTGCCGTGCTGCCAGGCGGAAGTCGCGGGCGTGCTGCGCAAGAACAAGGGCAAGTCGCTCGCGAACGCGCTGACGGAAGTGTGGCGGCATCCGCTGCATACGCGCGAATTCGGCAGCCAGATCACCAACGTGCTGCGCTGCCTGCAGCTCGAGGCGCACGGCTACCAGGTCAGCGTGACCGAGCTGGTCGGCTGGGAACATTCGATGAAGAACGAGCTGATCATCGCGCAGTACAAGAACCTGCCGCGCCGCAAGCCCGCCGAGCGGCTGAACGAGATCCTCGGCATGTTCGGGCTCGCCGAACTGAACGAGCGCTTCTTCGCGCCGGCGCCGGCGGCGGCGGCGGGCGAGGCCGTCGAGCCGGCCTCGGACTGACGCAGGCGGACGCGCGGCCGGTTTGCCGCGCGGTAGCCGGCCGTCGCGCGACGCGTCAGACGTCGTCGCCCGGCCGACGCATCCATTCGCGCCAGCCGTCGTGGCCGAGGCGGCGCAGCGTTTCCTGGTTTTTCTCGTAGATCGCGGACGCGTCCGGGAACGCGTCGACTGCGCGCGCGATGCTGTCCTCGCGCAGCAGGTGCAGGATCGGATACGGCGCGCGGTTCGTGTAGTTCTCGATGTCGTCGGCTTCGCTGCCTTCGAACCGGTACTCGGGATGGAAGCTCGCGATCTGCAGCACACCGTCGAGCCGCAGTTGCCGCACGAGCCGGTCGGCGAAGAACAGCGCATCGTTGTAGTCGACGAAATCCGCGAATGCGCGCGGATAGATCACGAGCGTCGTGTCGACCTGCTGCGGATCCGCCGCTTCGAGCGCGCGCAACTCGGTTTCGAGGTCGGCGAGCGCGTCCTCGAGCGTCGTCGCTTCGCTGATCGCATAGCGCACCTGCTCCTTCACGTAGACGCTCTTCGCGAACGGGCACAGATTGAGCCCGATCACCGCGCGCGCGAGCCAGTGCCGCGTGGCTGCGAGGATGTCGTCGTGCGAGTCGGGGCGGGTATCGGTCATGGCGAGGGCAGTCGGGTCAGGCGGCAGCGAGGGCCGCATTGTAGCGGGGGCGGGCACGCAAGGTTCGCTCGTGCGCCGCCCGTCATGCGCAGGCGGCTTCGATCAGTTGCGTGACCAGCGCGGGCGCGGTGCCGATTGGCGTTTCGCCGTGCCGGTAGGTCTGGCTGGCCGCGTAGATACCCTCGACCACGAGCGCGAGCGCGTCGGCGAGCGCTTTCGGCTGCCGGGCGCCTGCGCCTTCGCATAGTTCGACGAGCCGCTTCATCAACTGCTCCTTGTTCCGCGCGACGCGCTCGCGCGCCGGATGCGACGCATCGGGAAATTCGGCCGCGACGTTGACGAACGGGCAGCCGCGATAGTCCTTCTGCGTCGCGCGCTCCGCGAGATCGACGAAATACTGGATCAACTGCGCTTTCGGCTGGCCCGGATGCTTCGCGACGCTCGAATCGAGGCGCTCGAAGAAGCACGCATCCATCCGTTCGAGATACGCGAGGATCAGCTCGTCCTTCGACGAGAACTGGCGGTACAGGCTCATCTTGTTGACGCCCGCGCGTTCCACGACCGCCTCGACGCCGACCGCGCGCACCCCTTCCTTGTAAAACAGCTCCTCGGCGGCGCGCAGCAGGTGTTCCTGCGCGGCGGCCGCGGCGATCGGCTGGCGCGTGCGGCGTGCCGGCGGCTTGTTGGCGGCCTCGATGCCCGACATGATGACCCTCGACTGCGTGGTGAATTGCTTGACATGTTACCGACTGGTAACTACGATCGCAACACACTTGTGACCGATCGGTAACAATGCCGACCGGATCGACAGACGAATGCCAGGTATCGGCCCGGGTCAGCCGATGCAGCGTGCGGCGGAGGTGGCCCGGTGGTGAGGCGGGGCAGGCGCGCGGGCGCCGGGCCGCCAACTGGAGAGCGATGACATGAACTGGGCAGTGACACGAATCGGCGGGCGTTTCCATTACGGATGGCTCGCGGCGGCGGTGGTTTTCCTGATCCTGCTGGCCGCGGCCGGCACGCGCGCGACACCGAGCGTGCTGATGGTGCCGCTCGAGCGCGAACTCGGCTGGAGCCGCGCGGCGATTTCGCTGGCGATTTCGGTGAACATCGCGCTGTACGGCCTGACGGGCCCGTTCGCGGCCGCGGCGATGCAGCGCTTCGGGCTGCGGCCGACGATCCTGACCGCGCTGGTGACCATGAGCGCGGGCGTCGCGTTGTCGTCGATGATGACGCAGAGCTGGCAGATGGTCGTGATCTGGGGGCTGATGGTCGGCTGCTCGACGGGTGTCGTCGCGCTGACGCTGTCGGCGACCTTCGTCACGCGCTGGTTCCATGCGCGGCGCGGCCTGGTGATGGGCATCCTGACGGCGAGCACGGCCACTGGCCAGCTCGTGTTCCTGCCGATGCTCGCGGCGATCGCGCAGCGTCATGGCTGGCGGCCGGTCGTGCTGGTCGTCGCCGTGGCGGCCGCGATCGTGATTCCGCTGGTCGCGTTCCTGCTGCCCGAGCGGCCGGCCGACGTGAAGCTGCGCCCGTACGGCGAGCCGGCCGATGCGCCGGCCGCGCCCGACGCGACGAAGGAGAACCCGCTCGCGGTCGCGTTCCGCACGCTGCTGACGGCGAGCCGCTCGCGCGACTTCTGGCTCCTGTTCTTCAGCTTCTTCATTTGCGGTGCGAGCACCAACGGCTATGTTGGCACGCACCTGATCGCGATGTGCAGCGATTACGGGATGACCGAAGTGCAGGGCGCATCGCTGCTCGCCGCGATGGGCGTGTTCGACCTGTTCGGCACGACGCTGTCGGGCTGGCTGTCCGACCGCTACGACAACCGCGTGCTGCTGTTCTGGTATTACGGGCTGCGCGGGTTGTCGCTGATCTACCTGCCGCATGCGTTCGGCATCGATTTCTTCGGGCTGCCGCTGTTCGCGATGTTCTACGGGCTCGACTGGATCGCAACCGTGCCGCCGACGGTACGGCTCGCCACCGACGTGTTCGGCAAGGCCGCGGCGCCGGTCGTGTTCGGCTGGATCGTCGCGGGCCACCAGCTCGGTGCGGCATTCGCGGCGCTCGGCGCGGGGCTGCTGCGTGCCAGCCTCGGCACCTATACGATCGCGTCGATGATCTCGGGCGGGCTCTGCATCGTCGGCGCGCTGATCGTGCTGCGGATCAACCGCGGCCCGTCCCGCGCGGCCGCGCAGGCCGCCTGAGCGCGGTGTTCCGGCCGGCCCGTGCGCGGGCGCGGCCGGTCAATGCGGAATCGGTGATTTGCATTGCGCGGGATGACCGGGCGCGTGACGCCTCAAGCGGTTATGCTTGCGGTTCGCCGGGCGTTCGCGCCCCTTCATCGATGTCAGCGAGGAACCGCATGTCCGTCAAACCTGCACCCACCACTGTTTCGATTCACGACCTGATCGCGGGCCGCTGGAGCCCGCGCGCGTATTCGGACGAGCCGATCAGCGGCGCCGATCTGCATGCGGTGCTCGAAGCCGCGCGCTGGGCGCCGTCCGCGTACAACGCGCAGCCGTGGCGCTTCATCGTGTTCGACCGCACGCAGGACGAAGCGGCGTTCAAGCGCGCATTCGCGACGCTGGTGCCGTTCAACCAGGGCTGGAACGCGCCGGCGCCGGTGCTGATCGCCGTGACCGCGCACACGCTCACGCCGAAGGGCGAGCCGGCGCCGACCGCGCTGTACGACGCGGGCGCGGCCGCGATGTCGCTGGTGCTGCAGGCGCATGCGCTGGGTCTCGCCGCACACCAGATGAGCGGCTTCGACGCGAAGGCGTTCCGCGACGCATTCGAGATTCCGGCCGACGTCGCGATTCCGGCGATCATCTCGCTCGGCCACTACGGCAACGTCGACAAGCTCGATCCGGTGCTGCGCGATCGCGAAAAGGCGCCGCGTACGCGTCACGCAATCGGCGAAGTCGTCTATGCGGGCGCATGGAAGAAGGGTTTCGACGCCGCAGCCTGATCCGCAAGCGGGCAGGCGTTCGTCGAGCACACGGTCCGCGTCAGTTGCCGGCGCGCCGCAAGCGGGCGGCGTGGAGGCGTGGCGCAGGATCCCCCGTCCGCACCCGTCGCCGGCGCGCCGCGGGTGCGCCCGATCGCGGCGCCGGGCCGGTTGCACCGGCATCGGTGGGCGATCCGGTTGTGATCCGGCGGGCTTCATGTTAAAAAGCCCGTCCTTTCCGTTTTCGCGCCGGCCATGCAGCGGCACCTTCCCATGACTTACTGCGCGATCGATTTCGGCACGTCCAATTCCGCCGTGGCACTGCCCGACGGCGACGGCATGCGCCTCGCGCCCGTCGAGGGCGACCACCTGACGCTGCCCACCGCGATCTTCTTCAACAACGACGAGCAGACGGTCGAATACGGCCGAGCGGCGCTCGCGTCCTATATCGACGGTTTCGACGGCCGCCTGATGCGCTCGATGAAGAGCATCCTCGGCTCGCCGCTCGCGGAAACCACGACGGATCTCGGCGACGGCAGCGCGATGGCGTACACGGAGATCATCGCGCGCTTCCTGACGCACCTGAAACGCAAGGCCGAAGCGCGCGCCGGCGCGCCGATCGGGCGCGCGGTGCTCGGCCGGCCGGTGTTCTTCGTCGACGACGATCCGCGCGCCGACCGCCTCGCGCAGGACCAGCTCGAAGCGGCTGCGCAGTCGGTCGGTTTCACGGACGTACATTTCCAGTACGAACCGATCGCGGCCGCTTTCGACTACGAGTCACGCCAGCAGGCCGAGCGGCTCGTGCTGGTCGCCGACATCGGCGGCGGCACGTCGGACTTCTCGCTGGTGCGCGTCGGGCCGGAGCGCATGGCGCGCCTCGAGCGCAAGGACGACGTGCTCGCGCACCATGGCGTGCACGTCGCGGGTACCGATTACGACCGTCGCGTCGAGCTGGCGGCGATCCTGCCGGCGTTCGGCTACCGCTCGCTCGATCCCGAGGGGCGCGAGCTGCCGAACCGGATCTATTTCGACCTCGCGACCTGGCATCTGATCAACACGGTCTATACGCCGAAGCGGCTGGGCGAGCTGAAGCTGATGAAGCATCTGTACCAGGACGTCCGGCAGTACGACCGGCTCACGCGCGTGGTCGAGCAACGGCTCGGGCATGCGCTGATGGCGCGCGCGGAAGAAGCGAAGATCGGCGTGGCGGCGGGCGGGGAGACGATGATCGACCTGAACGACGTGGAAGAGGATCTGCAGATCGCGTTCGACGCCGAACGCCTAGTCGATGCGAGCGTGGACGACACCGCGCGCATCGTCGATGCCGCGCGCGAAACGGTGCGGCTTGCGGGTATCGCGCCGCGCGACGTCGGCGCGCTGTATTTCACCGGCGGCTCGACCGGGCTCGCGTTCCTGTCGGGTGCGCTCGCGGGTGCGTTCCCGGATGCGCAGCCGGTGTTCGGCGATCGACTCGCGAGTGTCGCGACCGGGCTCGGCATTCACGCGCAGCGGCTGTTCGGCTGACCGAACGCCATTCGGATCGGCGGCGGCCGCAAGGCTGCCCGCGCCGGAAAACAAAAAGCCCCGCCGAAGCGGGGCTTTTTTACACGAAATATCGCGCCGAACTTAGACCGGACGGATGTTCGCAGCTTGCAGACCCTTCGGGCCCGTCTTCACTTCGAATTCAACCTTCTGGTTTTCTTGCAGCGTCTTGAAGCCTTCGACGCGGATTTCCGAGAAGTGCGCGAACAGATCGTCGCCGCCGCCTTCCGGGGTGATGAAGCCGAAGCCCTTTGCGTCATTGAACCACTTGACGGTACCGGTTGCCATGTTACTTGTTCCTAAAAAGATAAAACGGGGCCGAGGCCCATGGGTGCGGAAAATCAAGGAAGGGGGTAATGGGACCAACCGGAGTACCGTTGATGGGCGAACTACGAAAGAACCAATTCACTCGCCGCTTGAAATCCTGCAACGTCGTTTATACGGCTATTCGGGCGCGCGGTCAACCGTATTTCCATGCACTCAGGGTTATTGCGGAGTTAAGGTTTACAAACCTTGCAAACGACGCGAATTTTTTGTAGGGGCCGAACGATTTTGGCGCCAACTCGCAGGTGCAACCGTTAAACTACGCGCCGCGTGGAAGGGTTGCCCCGATCGGGTGATCCTTCCCCCCAAAATTGCATGCGCGGTGCTATCCGAGCCGATCCCGGACAGCGGGCCGACCATGCTTTTTGAGACATAGGAGAGGATGTGAAGAGTTCTATTCAACGGAACATCGGCCCGTTTGCACTCATGCTGACGGGACTGGGTTCGATTATCGGATCAGGCTGGCTGTTCGGCGCCTGGAAGGCTGCGAAGATTGCCGGTCCGGCGGCGATTTGCGCATGGATCATCGGCGCGGTCGTGATTCTCGCGATTGCACTGACGTATGCCGAACTGGGCGCGATGTTCCCCGAGTCGGGCGGCATGGTGCGCTACGCGCGCTACTCGCATGGGTCGCTGGTGGGCTTCATCAGCGCGTGGGCGAACTGGATCGCGATCGTATCGGTGATTCCGATCGAGGCGGAAGCATCGATCCAGTACATGAGCACGTGGCAGTATCCGTGGGCGCACGCGTTGTTCGTGAACGGCGAGCTGACGACACCCGGCTTGCTGCTGTCGGCCGTGCTGGTCGTCATCTATTTCATGCTGAACTACTGGGGCGTCAAGGCCTTCGCGCGTGCAAACACCGCGATCACGATCTTCAAGTTCCTGATCCCCGGCCTCACGATCCTCGGCCTGATGATGTCGAGCTTCCATTCGGAAAACCTCGGCACCGCGTCGAATGCAAGCTTCGCGCCGTACGGCTGGTCGGCCGTGCTGACCGCGGTCGCGACGAGCGGCATCGTGTTCGCGTTCAACGGCTTCCAGAGCCCGGTGAACCTGGCCGGTGAAGCGCGCAATCCGTCGCGCAGCGTGCCGTTCGCCGTGATCACGTCGATCCTGATCGCACTCGTGATCTACGTGCTGCTGCAGATGGCGTACATCGGCTCGGTGAATCCGGCCGACGTCGCGAAGGGCTGGTCGCACTTCAACTTCTCGTCGCCGTTCGCGGAACTCGCGATCGCGCTGAACCTGAACTGGCTCGCGATCCTGCTGTATGTCGATGCGTTCATCAGCCCGAGCGGCACTGGCACGACCTACATGGCGACGACCACCCGCATGATCTACGCGATGGAGCGTAACAACACGATGCCGAAGATGTTCGGCAACGTGCACCCGATCTACGGCGTGCCGCGCCAGGCGATGTGGTTCAACCTGCTCGTGTCGTTCATCTTCCTGTTCTTCTTCCGCGGCTGGAGCTCGCTCGCGGCGGTGATTTCGGTTGCGACGGTTATCTCGTACCTGACCGGCCCGATCAGCCTGATGGCGCTGCGCCGCGCGGCGACCGACATCGAGCGTCCGCTGTCGATCCCGCTGATGAAGCTGATCGCACCGTTCGCGTTCGTCTGCGCGTCGCTGATCCTGTACTGGGCGAAGTGGCCGCTGACGGGCGAAATCATCCTGCTGATGATCGTCGCGCTGCCGGTGTATTTCTACTTCCAGGCGAAGTCGGGCTGGACCGGCTGGGGCGCCGACCTGAAGGCCGCCTGGTGGCTGGTCGCGTACCTGCCGACGATGGCCGTGCTGTCGCTGATCGGCAGCAAGGAGTTCGGCGGTTACGGCGTGCTGCCGTACGGCTGGGACATGCTGATCGTCGCGGCCATCTCGCTGGTGTTCTACTTCTGGGGCGTGAACACGGGCTACCGAACCCAGTATCTCGACGAGCGTGAGTCGCACGACGAGATCCTCGAAGGGGTCGGTGCCTGACGCCTGACCCGCCACCGGAATCGGCGGTGGCGGAAAGCGTTAAAAAAGCCCGTCCGAGCGCTGCTCGGGCGGGCTTTTTGTTTGCGGCCGCTGGCGGTGTCGCCGGATTCAGGCGGCCGCGCTCGCGAACACGTAGTTCGTCATCGCGAGCACGCGTTGATACGTGCCGAGCGACTGGATGCCGAGCTGGTAGTCGTCGTCGGCCGCGCCGAGCGCGGTGAACACCGGCAGCAGGTGTTCGTCGGTCGGATGCATCAGCGCCGCATGCGGCGCCTGCCGGCGATAGTCGAGCAGCGCGTCGACATCGCGCGCGGCGAGCTTCGCCTCGAACCAGTCGGTGAATTCCGCGACGCGCGGGTCCGCATCCTCGGGTGCCGCGCTGAAATCGGCCGCGCGCAGGTTGTGCGTGATCTGGCCCGAGCCGATCACCATCACGCCTTCGTCGCGCAGCGGCCGCAGTGCGCGGCCGAGCGCGAAGTGATGGGCGGCGTCCGCGCGCGGCTGGATCGACAACTGCGCGACGGGCACGTCGGCCTCCGGGAACATCAGCAGCATCGGCACCCACGCGCCGTGGTCGAGGCCGTGCTCGGTCGTCGCGGTCGGGATGCCGGCTGCATTCAGCAGCGCGGCCGCCCGTTCGGCGACCTCGGGCGCACCTGGCGCCGGGTACTGGATTTCGTACAGCGCGCGCGGGAAGCCGTAGAAGTCGTGGATCGTTTCGGGATGCGCGGCCACGCTCGCGACCGGCTGTTGCGTGCCCCAGTGCGCGGACAGCATCAGCACCGCGCGCGGACGCGGCAATTCGGCGCCGAGGTGCGTGAACGCTCCGGAGGGGAGTGTCGGGTCGATCGGCAGCGTCGGGGCGCCGTGGGACAGGTAAAGCGAGGGCAAGCGGTTCATGGTGGGGAGCCTGCAAAAGGGATTTGCCTGTGACTATAGGCGTACACCAAACATTGATAAACCGGCTAAATAGAATTTGATTGAATCTTGCTTGTTGATAATTGGGCGGCTTCGGGCCTTCGATGGCAGGTCGAGGCTTGAGATTGCCGGATCGAGCGGGAAGGCGGCTGAATCGGCGAAGATGCATGAAGAACGGCGCCGAAGCGCCGTGTCGAGCGGCTTACTCCGCCGGCCGGATGCCAGCCCACGGCGTCGTCATCGGTGCACTGAGTGCGAACAGATCCAGGACGCGGGTGACGGTCTGGTCGACGAGTTCCTCGATCGTCTTCGGCATCGCGTAGAACGCGGGCAGCGGGGGAAACACGATGCCGCCCATTTCCGTCACGGCGGTCATGTTGCGCAAATGCGCGAGGTTGAACGGCGTTTCGCGCACCATCAGCACGAGGCGGCGGCGTTCCTTCAGCGTGACGTCGGCCGCGCGCGTGATCAGGTTGTCCGACAGGCCGTGCGCGACGCTCGCGAGCGTCTTCATCGAGCAGGGCGCGATCACCATCCCGTCGGTCGCGAACGAACCGGATGCGATCGTCGCGCCGACATCGCGCACCGAATGCACGACATCTGCCCGGCTTTCGACCTCGGCCTTCGACAGCTTCAGTTCATGCTGGATATTGAGCCAGCCGGCGTTCGAAACCAGCAGATGCGTTTCGACGCCGCCGGCGGCGCGCAGCAGTTCGAGCAGCCGCACGCCATAGACCGCGCCGGTGGCACCGGTGATCGCGACGATCAGCCGGCGTGGCGGCGCGCTGGGAGATGCCATCGGGAAGGGGACGTTACGCGGCGGCGAACAGTTGCTGCAGTTCGCCGGACTGGTACATCTCCATCATGATGTCCGAGCCGCCGATGAATTCGCCCTTCACGTACAGCTGGGGAATGGTCGGCCAGTTCGAGAATTCCTTGATGCCCTGGCGGATTTCGTCGTCCTCCAGCACGTTGACCGTCTTGAACTGGTCGACGCCGCAGGCCTTCAGCACCTGCACGGCGCGGCCCGAGAAGCCGCACATCGGGAATTGCGCGTTGCCCTTCATGAAGAGCACGACCTGGTTTTCGTCGACGATTTGCTTGATACGTTGTTGGGTGTCCATGACTGACCTTGCGTTTGCGGGGCGTTAGAACGAAATGATAGCGGATTTCAACCGGGCGGGCCGGCCATCAGCCGGGCCGGCGGCCGCCCGTCGTGCGTTCGATCGCGGCCAGATCGGCGAGCGATTCGACCGCGATGAAGCCGCGTGACAGGAGCAATGCGCGCACGGCTTCGGCCTGGTCGTAGCCGTGTTCGATCCACAGCGTGCCGCCGGGCTTCAGATAGGCGCCGGCGCCGGCGACGATCGTGCGGATCGCGCTGAGACCGTCGGCATCGTCGGTGAGCGCGCCGCGCGGCTCGAACCGCAGGTCGCCCTGCACGAGGTGCGGATCGTGCTGCGCGATGTACGGCGGGTTGCTGACGATCGTGTCGAACGCGAGCAGCGGATCGAGCGCGGCGTACCAGTCGCTCTGCAGCCAGTGCAGCGGGCCGCCGGGGCGGCGCGCGTCGAGCAGCTTGTTAGCGTTGCGTTGCGCGACTTCGAGCGCGGCCGGCGAACGGTCGAGCGCCCACACGCGCGCATCGGGCCGTTCGGCGGCGATCGACACGGCGATCGCGCCGCTGCCGGTGCCCAGATCGAGCACCGCCGGATGCGGCCGTCCGTCGATGGCGTCGAGCGCGGCTTCGACGAGCAGTTCGGTTTCCGGGCGCGGGATCAGCACGTCGGGCGTGACGTCGAACGGACGGCCGAAGAATTCGCGCATCCCGACGAGCTGCGCGACCGGCTCACCGGCCGCGCGGCGCGCTTCGAGCGCGTGGTAGCGCGCGATCGCGGCCGGTTCGAGCGGGGCGTCGCCGCGCGTGATCAACTGCGTGCGGGTCCAGCCGAGCGCGTGCGCGAGCAGCACGCGCGCATCGACCGGGTCGAGCGGCGACGCGCGCAGCAGTTCGTCGGCGGTGGTGTCGGGCATCGCGACCTCAGTCGGTGTCGCCGAGCGACGCGAGCAGTTCGGCCTGGTGTTCGGTGACGAGCGCGCCGATCAGTTCGTCGAGATCGCCGTCCATCAGCGCCTCGAGTCGGTACAGCGTCAGGTTGATCCGGTGATCGGTCATCCGGCCCTGCGGGAAGTTGTACGTGCGGATCCGTTCCGAGCGGTCGCCGGAGCCGATCAGGCTCTTGCGCGTCGCCGCTTCCTTCGCGTGCTGCTCGTGATACTGCTTGTCCTTGATGCGCGCGGCGAGCACTTTCAGCGCGCGATCCTTGTTCTTGTGCTGGGAACGGTCGTCCTGGCACTCGACGACGATCCCGGTCGGGATGTGCGTGACGCGCACCGCCGAATCGGTCTTGTTGATGTGCTGGCCGCCCGCGCCCGACGCGCGGAACGTGTCGATCCGCAGGTCGGCCGGATTGATCTCGACCTCGCCGATCTCGTCGGCTTCCGGCATCACCGCGACCGTGCAGGCGGACGTGTGGATGCGCCCCTGCGTCTCGGTCGCCGGCACGCGTTGCACACGATGGCCGCCCGATTCGAACTTCAGGCGCGAGTAGGCGCCCTGGCCCGCGATCCGCACGATCACTTCCTTGTAGCCGCCGAGGTCCGACGGGCTCTCCGACATCATCTCGACCTGCCAGCGCTGGCGTTCCGCGAAGCGCAGGTACATGCGCAGCAGGTCGCCCGCGAACAGCGCCGATTCGTCGCCGCCGGTGCCGGCGCGGATTTCGAGGAAGATGTTGCGGTCGTCGTTCGGGTCCTTGGGCAGCAGCATCTTCTGCAATTCGCCTTCGAGGCGAACCATGCGTTCGCGCGCGCTGCGAATTTCCTCTTCGGCGAAATCGCGCATCGACGCATCGGCGAGCAGTTCCTGCGCGGCCGTCTCGTCGCTGCGCGACTGGCGCCACAGCGCGTATTGCTCGACGACCGGGCCGAGTTCCGCGTGTTCACGCGTCAGCTTGCGGTACTGGTCGAGGTCGGCCGTGACGTTTTCGCGGCTCAGCAGGTCGTTCAGTTCGGCCAGCCGAATAGACAGCTGGTCGAGCTTGCGTTGCATGCTCGTCTTCATGGTGTGGAGCGGCGCTCCCGGGCAAGGGTATTCGGAAAGGATAGGCCGGCTCGCGGCCGGCGGCAGGGCAACCGGCCGGCGCTAGTGGCCGGACTGGTCGTTCGAGCGAGGCGCGTGCTGGTAGAAGCCGCGCATCAGGTCGATCAGCGAATCGCGGTCGGCGCCGTTTACGCGGTTGAGCGCGCTCGTCGGGCCGTGGATCAGCTTGTTGGTGAGCGCCTGCGACAGCGCTTCGAGGACTGCCGCCGGATCGTCGCCGCGCGCGAGCAGCTTTTGCGCCTTCTCGACTTCCGCGCGGCGCAGCGCGTCGGCCTGCGTATGCATGTGACGAATCACCGGCACGACGCTACGCGTGTCGAGCCACTGCATGAAATTCTGCACGCGCGTCTCGATGATCGTCTCGGCTTGCGCAACCGCGGCCTGGCGCGATGCGTTGCCTTCGCGCACGATCGCGCCGAGATCGTCGACGGTGTAGAGGAACACGTCCTTCAGCTTGCCGACTTCCGGCTCGATGTCGCGCGGTACCGCGAGGTCGACCATGAAGATCGGCCGATGACGGCGTGCCTTCACCGCGCGTTCGACCGCGCCGAGGCCGATGATCGGCAGCGTCGACGCGGTGCACGACACGATGATGTCGAATTCGTGCATGCGGGCGGGCAGATCCGACAGCGGCATCGCGCGGCCGTTGAAGCGTTCGGCGAGCCGCTGGCCGCGTTCGGCCGTGCGGTTCGCGACGACGAGCTCGCGCGGGCTCTGCGCGGCGAAGTGCGTCGCGCACAGCTCGATCATCTCGCCGGCGCCGATGAACAGCACGCGCTGATCCGAAACCTTTTCGAAGATGCGCTGTGCGAGGCGGACGGCGGCGGCGGCCATCGACACCGACTGCGCGCCGATCTCGGTCGTGCCGCGCACTTCCTTCGCGACAGCGAACGTGCGCTGGAACAGCTGGTTCAGGTAGGTGCCGAGCGCGCCGGCTTCCGTCGCGGTGCGCACCGCGTCCTTCATCTGGCCCAGAATCTGCGTTTCACCGAGCACCATCGAGTCGAGGCCAGACGCGACGCGGAATGCGTGCCGGACCGCTTCCGACTGCGGCAGCGCGTAGACGTGCGGCGCGAGCTCGTCGACCGGAATCCGGTGGTACTCCGACAGCCAGCGAATCGCCCCCTCGCGTGCGGCACGATCATCGGTGGCGCAATAGAGTTCGGTGCGGTTGCAGGTGGAGAGGATCGCCGCTTCGGGCGCATTGGGCGCCTGGGGGCCGAGGAACACGTTCTTGAACGTGACGAGAGCCGGCTTGATTTGCTCGAGCGGAAACGCCACGCGTTCGCGCAGGGCGACAGGCGCAGTGTGGTGGTTGATTCCGATCGTGAGGAGTTGCATATCGAGGGCTATCGTTTAGCGGCATATTATAGCGTTTCGGTGATTTCCTCACCCGCGGCATACCGGGCATCAGCATGGCGTGGCCTCGAATTTGGGGGCTCGATCGGCACGCGGTCGAGCTGATAGCCGAAGCCGTAGAGCGGCAGAAGCCGGTAGCCATGCTCGGGAAGTAGCTGCAGCTTGCTGCGCAGCCGGGACGCGTGCGTATCGAGCGTGCGCGACTTCATGTCGCGGCGGCGGGCCCACACGGTTTCGAGGATATGAGCGCGCGACACGGGCCGGGACAGGTTCGCGAACAGCAGTTGCGC
The DNA here is from genome assembly GCF_902833195.1 of Burkholderia sp. BCC1638. NCBI lineage: Bacteria > Pseudomonadati > Pseudomonadota > Betaproteobacteria > Burkholderiales > Burkholderiaceae > Burkholderia > Burkholderia sp. BCC1638. The sequence continues at coordinate 33,666 of NZ_CADFEC010000036.1, read as the reverse complement.
GAAGCGGAACTCCTTCGGCGTGAGCGCGACGACCACGTCGCCGAAGCGCACGAGGCCGTGGGTCGCATCGAAGGCGTATTCGCCATACATTTCGCGCGACCGATTCGGCGGCCGCCGGACGCCTGCGCGCCGGCTCAGTGCATTCACCCGTGCGAGCAGCTCGGGCCCGCTCACCGGGCGCACGAGGCAGTCGTCGGCGCCCGCGTGCAGGCATGACACGACTTCGCTTTCGCGCGGCAGTTGCATCACGGCGATGGCCGGCAGGCCGGGCAGGATCGCTTGCGCACGCGGAATGACTTCCTCGGCCGGCTGATCGCCGGCCCAGTTGCCGGTGATCAGCATGTCGCAGGTATCGGTGGCGAGCCACTCGAAGAACGCGGTGCTGGACGGAAACGCGTGGCACACGTGACCGCCGGCGAAGAGCAGGCGGTTCAGGAGCGCAGCATGACGTGCCTCCGGATCGATCAGGGCGATTCGCATGAGGATTTCTTCAATACGGCTGCCGGTGCGCGCTTGCCATAACGTCGGGTCGGCCCCTACACTCGAATGTTCGCGGCGCCCGGCTGGTCTCGGGTTCGATGGATGAATCGATGCTAGTCGCTGGCAACGTTCACGCCTATGGGACGAATCTGAATTTATAGAAGGCGTCGAATGAACTGGTTTGGAATCCTTGTCCTGGGAGCGGCCGTCGGGCTGTTCGGCCGGTGGCTGCATCCGATGCGGCGCACGGGCCGGCCGGCATGGTGGATCGCGGTGCTCGTCGGCATCGCAGGCGCCGCCGCCGCGCGCATGGCCGGCAATCTCTCTGGACTGTTTTACGATGGCGAAACGCTCGAATGGCCGGTCTGCACCGGTGTCGCGTTCCTCGCCGTAGCCGTGACGGTCGCGGTGTCTGCCCGTCGCTGAAAGCTCTCAGGTGAAATCATGAATGCCCGTCTCCCCGAAGTCTCGTCGGTGCCGGCTCGCCTCGCGCTGCTGCGCGGCGCGATGGTCCGCGAGGACCTGGCCGCCTATCTCGTGCCGTCCGCCGATCCTCACCTGTCCGAGTACCTGCCCGAACGCTGGCAGGCGCGCCGCTGGCTGTCCGGTTTCACGGGCTCGGTCGGCACGCTGGTCGTGACCGCGGATTTCGCGGGCTTGTGGGTCGACAGCCGTTACTGGGTGCAGGCCGAGGCGGAACTCGCCGGCACGGGCGTCCAGCTGATGAAGATGACAGGCGGGCAGCAAAGCGCGCCGCATGTCGACTGGCTCGCGCAGAACGTGCCGGCCGGTGCGACGGTCGGCGTCGACGGTGCCGTGCTCGGCGTCGCGGCGGCACGCGCGCTGACGGCCGCGCTGAGCGCGCGCGGCATCGCGCTGCGCACCGATCTCGACCTGCTCGATGCGATCTGGCCGGAGCGCCCGGGGCTGCCGGGCGATGCGGTGTTCGAGCACGTGGCGCCGCAGGCCGACACGACGCGCGCAAGCAAGCTCGCCGAAGTGCGCCGCGCGATGCACGCGCAGGGCGCGCAATGGCATTTCGTGTCGACGCTCGACGATCTCGCGTGGCTGTTCAACCTGCGCGGCGCCGACGTCAATTTCAACCCCGTGTTCGTCGCGCACGCGATGATCGGCGCCGACCGCGCGACGCTGTTCGTCGCCGACGGCAAGGTGTCGCCGGCGCTGGCCGCGTCGCTCGCGCGGGACGGCGTCGAGGTCCGCGCGTATGACGCCGCGCGCGCGGCGCTCGCGGCGCTGCCCGACGGCGCGACGCTGCTGATCGACCCGCGCCGAGTGACGTTCGGCACGCTCGAGGCCGTGCCGGCCGGCGTGAAGCTGGTCGAGGCCGTGAACCCGTCGACGTTCGCGAAGTCGCGCAAGACGTCCGCCGAGATCGAGCATGTGCGCGTGACGATGGAGCACGACGGCGCCGCGCTCGCCGAATTCTTCGCGTGGTTCGAGCAGGCGGTGAACCGCGAGAAGATCACCGAGCTGACGATCGACGAGCAGCTCACGGCCGCGCGCGCGCGGCGCCCCGGCTACGTGTCGCCGAGCTTCGCGACGATCGCCGGCTTCAACGCGAACGGTGCGATGCCGCACTATCGCGCGACGCCCGAGTCGCACGCGACGATCGCCGGCGACGGCCTGCTGCTCGTCGATTCGGGCGGCCAGTACACGACCGGCACGACCGACATCACGCGCGTCGTGCCGGTCGGCACGGTCAGCGACCTGCAGCGCCGCGATTTCACGATCGTGCTGAAGTCGATGATGGCGCTGTCGCGTGCACGTTTCCCGCGCGGCATTCGCTCGCCGATGCTCGACGCGATCGCGCGCGCGCCGATGTGGGCGGCCGGGCTCGACTACGGCCACGGCACCGGCCACGGCGTCGGCTACTTCCTGAACGTGCACGAGGGCCCGCAGGTCATCTCGCACTACGCGCCGGCCGAGCCGTACACCGCGATGGAAGAGGGAATGATCACGTCGATCGAGCCGGGCGTGTACCGGCCCGGCAAATGGGGCATCCGGATCGAGAACCTGGTCGTGAACCGCGCGGGCGGGCAGACCGAGTTCGGCGACTTCCTCGCGTTCGAGACGCTGACGCTGTGTCCGATCGACACGCGCTGCGTGCTGGTCGAGATGCTGCATGAAGAAGAGCGCGCGTGGCTGAACACGTATCACGCGACCGTGCGCGAGCGCGTCGGCCGGCACGTGAGCGGCGACGCGAAGGCGTGGCTCGACGCGCGCACGCAGCCGATCTGACGCGACGCGCAACGAGCGACAACGGCCGCGCGACGGCCGGACCATGATCGAGAGGGCAACCGATGGCAGACACCGCAGTGATCGTGATCGACATGCAGCGCGGACTGGTGCAGCGGGCACGGCCCGCGTACCGGCTCGACGACGTCGTGTCGGGCATTAACCGGCTGACGGCGGCGGCGCGCGCGGCGAACGCGCCCGTGTGCTTCGTGCAGCACGACGGCGACGCGGACGACGATATCGTGCCCGGCACGCCAGGCTGGGCGCTGCATGAGGAACTGATCGTCGGGCGTGCCGACTGGCACATCCGCAAGCAGATGAGCGATTCGTTCCACGACACGCCGCTCGCCGCGCAGCTCGACGGCCACGGCATCCGTTCGGTGCTGATCTGCGGTTATGCGACCGAGTTCTGCGTCGATTCGGCCGCGCGCCGCGCAGCACTGCTCGGCTACCGGACGACCGTCGTGTCCGACCTGCACACGACGAACGAGCGCACGCACCTGTCGGCCGCGCAGATCGTCGCGCATCACCACTTCGTGTGGGAAAACAATACGCTGTCGGGCAATTCGGTGACGCCGCGTCCGCTTGCCGACGTGCTCGCCACGGAGTTCGCATGACGATCAAGGCGGTGGTGTTCGATTTCGGCGGCGTGCTGATCGACTGGAGCCCCGAGTATCTGTACCGGCAACTGATTCCGGACGAAGCCGAGCGCCGCTGGTTCCTCACGCACGTGTGCGCGATGGACTGGGTGATCCGCCAGGACGGCGGGCAGACGATCGACGAAGGAACGAGCGAGCTCGTCGCGAAGTTTCCGGCGCACGAGGCGCTGATCCGCGCGTTCTACGCGCGCTGGCACGAGATGATCGGCGGTGTGCTCGACGAAGGCGCCGCGCTGGTCGACCGGCTCGATGCGCAGGGAATGCCGCTCTTCGGGCTGACCAACTGGTCCGCGCAGACGTTTCCGTATGCGTGGGACAACTTCCCGGTGCTGCGGCGCTTCAAGGACATCGTCGTGTCCGGCCGCGTGAAGCTCGTGAAACCCGATCCGGCGATCTACCGCGAAATGCATGCGCGGATCGATCCGTTCCTGCCGGGCATCGCGCCACACGAACTCGTGTTCATCGACGACAACGCGAAGAACGCGGCGGCCGCGACGGCGCTCGGCTGGCACGGCATTCATCACACGAGCGCGGCCGCGACCGAGGCGCGTTTGCGCGAGCTGGGCGCGCTCGCGTAGTCTCCCGGCAGCCCACGTCAGACGGATGAAAAAAAAGCGGGCCATGAGCCCGCTTTCTTGTTTTGCCGAACCGGCAGCGGCCGCTTTCCGCATCCGGCTTCGCGTTGCCGCGCTGCCGGGTGCACGGGCCGCGCCGTTCAGCGGCTGATCGGCTTGTAGCGCAGACGCTTCGGCTTCGCGGCTTCCTCGCCGAGGCGCGCACGCTTGTCGGCTTCGTATTCCTGGTAGTTGCCGTCGAAGAACGTGACCTGCGAATCGCCTTCGAACGCGAGGATGTGCGTCGCGATCCGGTCGAGGAACCAGCGATCGTGCGAGATCACCATCACCGAGCCCGCGAATTCGAGCAGCGCGTCTTCCAGCGCGCGCAGCGTTTCGACGTCGAGGTCGTTGGACGGTTCGTCGAGCAGCAGCACGTTGCCGCCGGAGATCAGCGTCTTCGCGAGGTGCAGGCGGCCGCGTTCGCCGCCGGACAGGTTGCCGACGATCTTCTGTTGATCGCCGCCCTTGAAGTTGAAGCGGCCGATGTATGCCCGCGACGGCGTTTCGTACTTGCCGACCGTCAGCACGTCGGCGCCGCCCGAGATTTCCTCGAACACCGTCTTCGAGCCGTCGAGCGCGTCGCGGCTCTGGTCGACGTACGCGAGCTTCACGGTCGGGCCCATCACGACTTCGCCCGAATCCGGTTGTTCCTTGCCGGTCAGCATCTTGAACAGCGTCGACTTGCCGGCGCCGTTCGGGCCGATGATGCCGACGATCGCGCCGGCCGGAATCTTGAAGTTCAGGTTGTCGATCAGCAGACGGTCGCCGAACGACTTGCTGACGTTCTTGAACTCGATCACTTCATTGCCGAGGCGGTCGCCGACCGGAATGAAGATTTCCTGCGTTTCGTTGCGCTTCTGGTATTCCTGGCTGTTCAGCTCCTCGAAGCGCGCGATACGCGCCTTCGACTTCGCCTGGCGGCCCTTCGGGTTCTGGCGCACCCACTCCAGCTCCTTCTTGATCGCCTTTTGGCGCGCCGATTCAGACGCTTCTTCCTGCTTCAGGCGCTCTTCCTTCTGGTCGAGCCAGCTGCTGTAGTTGCCCTTCCACGGAATGCCGTGGCCGCGATCGAGTTCGAGAATCCACTCGGCCGCGTTGTCGAGGAAGTAGCGATCGTGGGTGACGGCGACGACCGTGCCCGGGAAACGCACCAGGAACTGCTCGAGCCAGTCGACCGATTCGGCGTCGAGGTGGTTGGTCGGTTCGTCGAGCAGCAGCATGTCGGGCTTCTCGAGCAGCAGCTTGCACAGCGCGACGCGGCGCTTTTCGCCGCCCGACAGGTGCTCGATCTTCGCGTCCCACGCCGGCAGGCGCAGCGCGTCGGCGGCCACTTCGAGCTGCTGCTCGGGGCTGCCGCCGTCGCTCGACGCGAGGATCGCTTCGTACTTCGCCTGCTCGGCCGCGAGTGCGTCGAAGTCGGCGTCCGGTTCCGCATATGCGGCGTAGATTTCCTCGAGCTTCTTGTTCGCCTGGAACAGGTCGCCGAGGCCTTCCTCGACGGCTTCGCGCACGGTTTTCGTCGGGTCGAGCTGCGGTTCCTGCGGCAGGTAGCCGATGTTCAGGTTCGGCATCGGCGTCGCTTCGCCTTCGATTTCGTTGTCGACGCCCGCCATGATGCGGATCAGCGTCGACTTGCCCGAGCCGTTCAGGCCGAGCACGCCGATCTTCGCGCCGGGAAAGAACGACAGCGAGATGTCCTTCAGGATCTGGCGCTTGGGCGGCACGATCTTGCCGACCCGGTTCATCGTGAAAACGTATTGGGCCATTTGGGTGTGAAAGTCAGAAAGGGTTGAGACTGCCGCGCAGCGCGCGGGCGTGCGTGGCGTCGGGTGATTCGGTACGGAGCGTGCCGCGCGGGGCGCGGCGGTGTCGCCGCGGGTTGGCGGCGCGAGCGCGTATTGTACTTCGCCGTCGGCTGCCGCTGGCGCCGCGCAGGCCATCCGGCCGACCCGCGTTCACAGCCACGCGGCGACGCCGCCGTGCCCCGAGCAGGTGCCGCGCCGATGGCGGCTGAAGCTGTACGTGCCGTCGCGGCAGCGCGCGCTCGCGCCTTCGGGCACGCGGCCCGATTTCGAGTGGGCCGGCGCATGGACGGTGTCGCCGTCGCGATTGCGGTACGTGTCGTGCCGGTCGAGGTCGGCCTCGTTGGCGTAGCCGGGCGACGCGCGATACGCATGCGCCGCGGGCGGCAGGGCGGCGCACGCGACGAACAGCGCGACCGACAGGGTCGCGATGCGCGTCATGCGGCGAAGCAGGGCAGGCATGGTCGCTCTCCGGATGTCGTTGTCGGTTGCGGGCCGCATGTTAGCCGATCGGCCGACGATCGTCGTCGCCGCCCTGCGGGGCAGCGACGCTACGCCGCGCCGGTCATCGACGCCGCTCCGTCGGCCAGTGCGGCCTCGAGAATCCATCGGCGGAACGCGGCGACTTTCGCGCGTTCCGCATGATGCGGCGGATAGACGAGGTAGTACGCGAAATCGTCGAGCCACGCGACGTCGGCCAGCTGCACGAGCCGGCCGCTCGCGAGCTCGTTGCGCACCATCGCCGCCGGCAGCAGGCCGGCGCCCTGGCCGGCGAGGATCGCCTGCAGCAACAGGCCGGAATCGTCGAATGCGGGGCCGCGCGGCGGGCCGAAATCGGCGATTCGCTGCGCGTCGAACCAGATGTGCCAGCCCTTGCGCTCGGCGTCATGCAGATGCGGCCATCCGGCCAGGTCGGCGGGTGTGGCCGGCATGCCCAGCCGCGCGACGAGTGTCGGCGCCGCGAGCGCGACGATCTCCACGGTCAGCAGCCGTTCGCTGCAGAGGCCGATGTAGCGGCCGAGACCGTGACGGATCGCGACGTCGACGCCGTCGCGCGAGAAATCGGCGAGCGCGTGGCTCGTGACGATCTGCAGGTCGACGCCCGGGCACGCGTCGCGAAACTGCGCGAGGCGCGGCACGAGCCACGCGGACGCAAAAAAGGGTGTGACGCTCACCGTCAGCACGCTGCTGTCGGCGGCACCCGACACGCGCTGCGACGCGTCGGCGATTTGCCGGAACGCGTTGCGCACGGGCGGCAAGTAGTCGCGGCCCGCTGCGGTCAGCAGGATGCCGCGATTCACGCGCTCGAACAGCTGTACGCCGAGGTGCGCCTCGAGCGTGCGGATCATCTGGCTCACCGCACCCGGCGTGACCGACAACTCCTCGGCCGCCGATTTCACCGACAGGTGGCGGGCGGCCGCCTCGAACGCACGCAACGCGTTGAGCGGTGGCAGGCGGGAACGGATCATTGAGTTTTTCTAAATCGAAAGACCGACGAAATATCGTTTGAGGCGACGAGCATGCACGAGTACCGTTGTTGCATTGGATCGTATCGTCGTGAGCGGGTTTTGCGCTGTCGATGCGATCAACATAGTTCAACTATATCCATGAGGCAATCCGGGCGCCGTGCTGCGTCCGGCGGAACCTGAGAGGAGGATCGTCATGAACGGCCTGCGCGCATCGCGCGTCTTCTACGGCTGGTATGTGGTGGCGGCGGCGTTCGCCGTCACGTTCGTCGGCTTCGGCAGTGCATACACGTTCAGCGCGTTCGTCGAATCGCTGCAGCGTGATTTCACGGCATCGCGCGGGCAGATCTCGCTCGTGTTCTCGCTGGCCGGCTTCCTGTATTTCGGCTTCGGCATCGTCAGCGGCCCGCTTGCTGATCGCTTCGGCTCCCGGCGGCTCGCCGTCGCCGGCATGTTGCTGACGGCCGCCGGTCTCGCGGCGGCCGGTGCCGCGCATACGCTGCTGCAGGTCTATGTCGCGTACGGGCTCGGTGTCGGCCTCGGCGTCGGCTGCGCGTACGTGCCGGCCGTCGGCGCCGTGCAACGCTGGTTCGTGCGGCGGCGCGGCTTCGCGTCGGGGCTCGCGGTCGCGGGGATCGGCGTCGGCACGCTCGTGATGCCGCCGCTCGCATCCGCGCTGATCGCGCACGTCGGCTGGCGCGGCGCGTACGTCACGCTCGCGGCGATCGCGGTGGTCGTGGGTGCGGGCATGTCACTGCTGATCGAGAACGATCCGCGCGGGCGCGGATTGCTGCCCGACGGCGATGCGGCGCGTGCGCAATCGGGCGACGGGCTGGCTGGTGCCGCTTCATCCGCGCCCGCCGGCGCGACCGTGCGCGAAGCCGTCACGTCGCGGCCGTTCGCGAGCCTGTATGCGGCATGCCTCGTTTGCTCGTTCGGCGTGTTCGTGCCGTTCGTGCATCTCGTGCCGTACGCGCTCGATCATGGCGTCGCGCCGTCGACGGCCGTGCTGCTGCTCGGCGCGATCGGTGTCGGCAGCACGGCAGGGCGCTTCTTCCTCGGCGGCGTCGCCGACCGCTTCGGCCGCCGCGCGTCGCTGCTCGCGATGTTCGCAGGCATGGCCGTCGCGCTCGTCGCGTGGGCCGGCGCCGGGAGCGTCGCGACGCTGGCCGCGTTCGCACTCGTGTTCGGCGTGTTCTACGGTGGCTGGGTCGCCGTGCTGCCGGCCGTCGTGATGGACTACTTCGGCGGCCGCAACGTGAGCGCGATCATCGGCATGCTGTACACGAGCGTCGCGTTCGGCACGCTGATCGGGCCTGCTGCCGCCGGTTTCATCTACGATGCGGGCGGCGGCTATCTCGTGCCGATCCTGGCCAGCGCGGCCGCGAATGCGATTGCGTTCGCGATCGTTGCGGCCACCGGTCGCGCGCCGCTGGCGGCGCACGCGGCCGGCCGCTAGACATGCGTCGCCGGGCGCGCGGCCGGACGCCGCTTGGCTAGGCGTCTGCCACAATTTCCGCTACGTTGTCCGGGACGTCGATTACCAACGGGCGGAGGCGCATCGTGACATTCGATGAAGTTCGGCGGATCGCGCTGGCATGGCGGGGTGTCGAGGAAGGCACGTCGTACGGGACGCCCGCACTCAGGGTGAAGGGCAAGATGCTCGCGCGCCTGCGCGAGGACGGCGACACGCTCGTCGTGAAGGGCGTCGGCCCCGACGAGCGCGCGTGGCTGATCGACTCAGAGCCCGACGTGTATTACGTAACCGACCACTATGCGGGCTGGCCGATCGTGCTGGTGCGCCTGTCGGCCGCGCATCCTGACGCCGTGAAAAACCTGCTCCTGCGAGAATGGCACGCGATCGTGCCGGCCAAATGGCGGGACGCAGGGCCGGGCGGCGCGACCTGAGCATCCGGCGCAGCGCCTGCGCGGCACGCAAGCCTCGTCGACGGAATGCGTTCGTTGCGGTGTCGCGCGGGCGTGTCTCAGCGCACATTTCCCGATCTGGCACCGCGCAAGCGGACGCCGAACCGGACCAAGCGTTGCATCGGTTCGCGTCGATGCAACAAGTGGTTCCATCGAAATTCTTCAATTGGTTCTTAGTCAAGAACCGTTTGATGCTTACACTCCTTCGCTTCGAAGGCGGCTGACCGACAGCCGACGGAAAGGGCGCACGCGATGCGCCGGCGCCCCGTGTGCCGCATCGCACCCGCAGCTTCGCAGACTGCGTCGCGCACCGACCGGAACAGGCCCGATCCGGCTCCCTGCCCGCGTGCCGCGCATGCGCGGCGGGCTGCCGGATTCAACAACGACAAATCCCGCGCCGCCTTCACGCGACACCCGGTCATATCGGAACCGTTTTTTGGAGAGAGACACATGAGTGGAAGCAACACAGGCCTCGGCACCGGTCTGAAGCAGCGTCACGTGACGATGATGTCGATTGCCGGCGTCATCGGCGCCGGTTTGTTCGTCGGCTCCGGCCACGCGATCGCGGAAGCCGGCCCGGCTTCGATCCTCGCGTATGCGATCGCAGGCGTCCTGGTCGTGCTGGTGATGCGCATGCTCGGCGAGATGGCCGTCGCGCATCCGGACAGCGGTTCGTTCTCGACCTATGCCGATCGCGCGATCGGTCACTGGGCCGGCTTCACCATCGGCTGGCTGTACTGGTGGTTCTGGGTGCTCGTGATCCCGATCGAGGCGACGGCCGCCGCGACCATTCTCAATGCGTGGTTCCCCGGCGTCGCGACCTGGATCTTCGCGCTCGGCATCACGTTGCTGCTGACGATCACCAACCTCTTCTCGGTCAAGAACTACGGCGAATTCGAATTCTGGTTCGCGCTGATCAAGGTCGTCGCGATCGTCGTGTTCCTCTGCATCGGCGGCGCGGCAATCGTCGGTATCGTGCCCGCGCCGGCCGTATCGGGCGTGTCGAACCTCTTCGCGCACCAGGGCTTCATGCCGAACGGCGCCGGCGCGGTGCTCGCGGCGATGCTGACGACGATGTTCTCGTTCCTCGGCACCGAGATCGTGACGATTGCGGCCGCCGAGTCGGACAACCCGCAGCGCCAGATCGTGCGTGCGACGAACTCCGTCATCTGGCGTATCACGCTGTTCTATCTCGGCTCGATCCTCGTCGTCGCGGCCATCGTGCCGTGGAACGATCCGCTGCTGCCGAAGCACGGCTCGTATCAGCGCGCGATGGAGCTGATCGGCGTTCCGAACGCGAAGGCGATCATCGACGTGATCGTGCTCGTGTCGGTCGCGAGCTGCCTGAATTCCGCGCTGTACACCGCGTCGCGGATGCTGTTCTCGCTGTCGAAGCGCAAGGACGCGCCCGCGTTCCTGCACGGCACCGATTCGACCGGCACGCCGCGCGCGGCCGTGCTCGCATCGACCGCATTCGGTTTCGTGACCGTGATCGCGAACTATCTGATGCCGGAGCAGGTGTTCGGCTTCCTGCTGGCGACGTCGGGCGCGATCGCGCTGCTGGTATATCTCGTGATCGCGATCTCGCAGCTGCGGATGCGCAAGACGCTCGAATCGGGCGGCGCCGACCTGACGCTGCGGATGTGGCTGTTCCCGTGGCTCACGTGGGCGGTGATCCTGTTCATCTGCGGCACGCTGACCGTGATGTTCGTCAGCGAGGAACACCGGATGGAAGTCGGTGCGACGGCCGTGCTCGCGCTGCTCGTGCTGTTTGCTTCGTGGTTGAACAAGCGCGGTCGTGATGCGCGCGCAGGTGCAGGGCGGCGGGTGTCGGCGACGTGATGACGATCCGAAGGCGGGCAGGGTGCTCGCCTTGGGCCGACGGGCAAGTCCGTGAATGAAAAATGGGCCGATTGGCATTTGCCAATCGGCCCATTTGCTTTTCGTGCCGGATGCGCATCGCGCGATGCCGCGCGTATCGCACGGCATCCGCATTGCACGTATCAGACGTTGAACAGGAAGTTCATCACATCGCCGTCGTGCACGACGTATTCCTTCCCTTCCGCGCGCATCTTGCCGGCTTCCTTCGCACCCTGTTCGCCCTTGTACGCGACGAAATCGTCGAATGCGATCGTCTGCGCGCGAATGAAGCCGCGCTCGAAATCGGTATGGATCACGCCGGCCGCTTGCGGCGCGGTATCGCCGATGTGAATCGTCCACGCGCGCACTTCCTTCACGCCCGCGGTGAAGTAAGTCTGCAGGCCGAGCAGCTTGAAGCCCGCGCGGATCACGCGGTCGAGGCCCGGCTCTTCCATGCCCATGTCGGCGAGGAACGCTTCCTTGTCCGCATCGTCGAGATCGGCGATTTCCGCTTCGATCGCCGCGCACACCGCGACCACCGGCGAATTCTCGCTTTCCGCGTACTTGCGCACCGCTTCGAGGTGCGGGTTGTTCTCGAAGCCGTCGTCCTTCACGTTCGCGACGTACATGGCCGGCTTCGCGGTGATCAGGCAGAACGGCTTGAGCAGCGCCTGCTCGTCGTCCGACAGATCGAGGCCGCGCACGGCCTTGCCCTGGTCGAGATGCGCGCGAACCTTTTCGAGCACCGCGGCGAGCTTCACCGCTTCCTTGTCGTTGCCCGACTTCGCGGCCTTCGAGTAGCGCGTGAGCGCCTTCTCGACGGTGCCGAGGTCGGCGAGCGCGAGTTCGGTGTTGATCACTTCGATGTCGTCGATCGGGCTGACCTTGCCGGCGACGTGGATGACGTTGTCGTCCTCGAAGCAACGCACGACGTGCGTGATCGCATCGGTTTCGCGGATGTTCGCGAGAAACTGGTTGCCGAGGCCTTCACCCTTGCTGGCGCCCGCGACGAGGCCCGCGATGTCGACGAATTCGACGACGGCCGGCACGATGCGCTCGGGGTTGATGATTTCGGCGAGCGCCTTCAGGCGCGCGTCCGGCACCTCGACGATGCCAACGTTCGGTTCGATCGTGCAGAACGGGTAGTTCTCGGCGGCGATGCCGGCCTTGGTCAGCGCATTGAACAGGGTGGACTTGCCGACGTTGGGCAAGCCGACGATGCCGCATTTGAGACTCATGGAATCCTTCGGACGGGTAAGGCGGCGCGGCCGGACAGGGCACGGCGGCGCGGGAAAATAGGGACGGCCGGCGCGTGGGGCGCGGCGGGCCGACGTTCAAAGGCGCTATTGTACCGTGCCGACGCCCCGGTTTCCGGCCTTCCCCCGAATGCCCGATGCGACGGGCCGCCGCGCTGCCGGGCCGGCTCGCGATTATGCTGATTTCCCGCAAAGTCCGGCCGCGTAAGGGATTGGCCCCACGGCTATAATGCCCGCCATGACTGCCCACCACACCTTCGACGTCGCCGTGGTCGGCGGCGGGCTCGTCGGCAAGACAGCCGCGCTCGCGCTGACCCAGTCCGGCTACAAGACCGCCTTGCTCGCCCAGCCGGCCACGCCGCGCCCCGCCGATCTCGCGTTCGACACGCGCATCTACGCGCTGTCGTCCAGCTCGCAGGCATTGCTGGAGCGGCTGCGGGTCTGGCAGGCGCTTGACCATGGCCGGCTCGCGCCGGTCTACGACATGCGCGTATACGGCGATGCGCACGCGGAACTGCATTTCTCCGCGTACCAGGCTTCCGTGCCGCAACTGGCCTGGATCGCCGAATCGTCGCTGATCGAGACGTCGCTCGACGCAGCGCTGCGGTTCCAGCCGAACCTCACGTGGTTCGATGCGCGCGCGCAGGGCTTCGACGTGCGCGACGACGCGGCCGTGCTCACGCTGTCGTCGGGCCAGGTGCTCGAAGCGGACCTCGTGGTCGGTGCGGACGGCGCGCATTCGTGGGTGCGCTCGCAAATGGGGGCCAAGGTCGAGCGGCGCGATTACCGGCAGACGGGCGTCGTCGCGAACTTCAAGGCGTCGCTGCCGCACCGCGAGACGGCCTGCCAGTGGTTTCACGAAGGCGAGATCATCGCGTTGCTGCCGCTGCCGGACGGTCACGTATCGCTCGTGTGGTCCGCGCACACCGCGCACGCGGACGAACTGCTTACGCTCGATCCCGCGCAGCTCGCGGCCGAAGTCGAGCGCGTGTCGCATGGCCAGCTCGGCGCGCTCGAATGCGTGACGCCGGCGGCCGGCTTCCCGCTCGCGCTGCAGACCGTCGACAAGCTGATCGCCCCGCGTGTCGCGCTGGTCGGCGATGCCGCACACCTGATCCACCCGCTCGCGGGGCAGGGGATGAACCTCGGGCTGCGCGACGTCGCGGCGCTCGCCGACGCGATCGCGAACAAGGAGAGCTTCCGCAACCTCGGCGATACGGTGCTGCTGCGCCGCTACGAGCGTTCGCGCCGCGAGGACATCCGCGCGCTGATGGTCGCGACCGACGGGCTGCAGCGGCTGTTCGCTGTGCCCGGCTCCCTTGCGAAGGCGGTGCGCAATGCCGGTATGGCGTTCGTCGGTGCGCAACCGCTCGTGAAGCGCTGGCTCGTGTCGGCCGCGCTCGGCTGATCGAACCTTCGCGCCTTCGGCCTGTCGGACAGGGTTCCGTTACGGCGTACACTGTGACGTGCACCCCGATTGAGCTGAAGGAACTACAGGATGAAAAAAACGATCCGCATCGCATCGCTGGCGCTGGCCGTCACGATGGCGACGCTCGGCTGCACCGCGCAGGCCGACCAGACCACCGACAAGCTGAAAGCCACGCTGCAAGCGCGACTCGGCAACGACGCACCGATCAAGAGCGTGTCGAAATCGCCGGTCGCGGGCCTGTACGAAGTGAACCTCGGCACGCAGATCATCTATAGCGATGCCGCCGGCGACTACGTGCTGCTCGGCGATCTCGTCGACACCAAGACGCACAAGAACCTGACCGACGCGCGCCTGTCCGACCTCAACAAGATCGACTTCGCGAGCCTGCCGTTCGCGAACGCGATCAAGGTCGTCAAGGGCAACGGCGCACGCAAGATCGCGGTGTTCTCCGATCCGAACTGCCCGTACTGCAAGCGCCTCGAGACGACGCTGCAGTCGATCGACAACGTGACCGTCTACACGTTCCTGTACCCGGTTCTGTCGCCCGATTCGACCGCGAAGTCGAAGGCGATCTGGTGCGCGACCGACCGCGCGAAATCCTGGGAAGGCTGGATGCTCGACCATCGCGTGCCGACCGGCGCCGGCACCTGCGATACGACCGCGCTCGACAAGAACCTCGCGCTCGGCCGCGGGATGAACGTCACCGGCACGCCGACGATCTTCCTGCCCGACGGCCGCCGCCTGCCGGGCGCGGTGTCGGCCGATCAGCTGAACCAGGCGCTCGCGTCGAGCAAGTAACCGACCGACACGCCGGGCCGCATGGCCCGGCCAGCGAGGGGCGCCCGCGACATCCGCCGGCGCCTCTCTTCGTTTCCGCCGCCGTATTCCGTCCGATTTTCGTCCGATTCCCACGATGACCCAGCCGATCCGTTATTCGATTGCCCCGAAAGATCTTGCCGCGCACCTGTTCGAAGTGTCGGTGACGGTCGCCGATCCCGATCCCGAAGGCCAGCGCTTCTCGCTGCCGGTGTGGATTCCGGGCAGCTACCTCGTGCGCGAGTTCGCGCGCAACATCGTGACGCTCGCCGCGTTCAACGACGCGGGCCGCAAGGTGCGGATCGCGAAAACCGACAAGAACACGTGGCAGGCCGCGCCGGTGAACGGCGCGCTCACGCTGCGCTACGACGTGTACGCGTGGGACCTGTCGGTCCGCTCCGCGTATCTCGACGAATCGGGCGGCTTCTTCAATGCCACGGCCGTGTTCCTGAGCGTTGCCGGCCGCGAGGATGCGCCGTGCGAGGTCGACATCGCGAAACCGGCGGGCCCGGCGTTCCGCGCGTGGCGCGTCGGTACGTCGCTGCCCGAGGCGCGCGGCACCCGGCGCTACGGGTTCGGCGCGTACCGCGCGTCGAACTACGACGAACTCGCCGACCATCCGGTGACGATCGGCGAATTCGCGCTGGCGACGTTCGACGCGCACGGCGTGCCGCACGACATCGTGGTCGCCGGGCGCGTGACGCAGCTCGACATGGAGCGGCTGCGCGCCGACCTGAAGCGCGTGTGCGAGGCGCAGATCGCGCTGTTCGAGCCGAAATCGAAAAAGGCGCCGATGGACCGCTACGTGTTCATGACGCTCGCGGTCAGCGACGGTTACGGCGGCCTCGAGCACCGTGCGTCGACCGCGCTGATCTGCAACCGCACCGATCTGCCGGTGAAGGGCAGGCCGGAAACGACGGAAGGCTATCGCACGTACCTCGGCCTGTGCAGCCACGAGTATTTCCATACGTGGAACGTGAAGCGCATCAAGCCGGCCGCGTTCGTGCCGTACGACCTCGCGCGCGAAAACTACACGTCGCTGTTGTGGCTGTTCGAGGGCTTCACGTCGTATTACGACGATCTGATGCTCGTGCGCAGCGGGCTGATGTCGCAGGACGAATATTTCGCGGCGCTCGGCCGTACCGTCGGCGGTGTGCTGCGCGGCACAGGGCGGCTGAAGCAGAGCATCGCGGAAAGCTCGTTCGACGCGTGGATCAAGTACTACCGCCAGGACGAGAACGCGACCAACGCGATCGTCAGCTACTACACGAAGGGTTCGCTCGTTGCGCTCGCGTTCGATCTCGCGATCCGCGCGCAGACGCGCAACCGCAAGTCGCTCGACGACGTGATGCGCTTGCTGTGGCAACGCTACGGACGCGAGTTCTATCGCGGCAAGCAGGCGGGCGTCGAGGAAAACGAGGTCGAGACGCTGATCGAGGAAGCGACGGGCGTCGCGCTCGGCCGGCTGTTCGCCGACGCCGTGCACGGCACGCGCGACCTGCCGCTCGCCGACCTGCTCGCGCCGTTCGGCGTGACGCTCGCGCCCGAGGTCGCGCCTGGCGCGGCTGCGAAGCCGACGATCGGCGCGCGCCCGCGCGGCGGCGCGGACTGCACGCTGGCGGCGGTTTACGAAGGCGGCGGTGCGCATCGCGCGGGGCTGTCGGCCGGCGACACGCTGATCGCGCTCGACGGATTGCGCGTCACCGGCACGAACCTCGACACGCTGCTCGCACGCTACCGCCCGGGCGACAAGGTCGAGGTGCACGCATTCCGCCGCGACGAGCTGCGGACCGCGAAGCTGAAGCTCGACGGCCCGGAAGTCGCGCGCTACCGGCTGACGGCGGCCGCCAAGCCGGCTGCCGCGCACAAGGCCCGGGAAGCCTGGCTGAAGGGCTGAGCATGCGCGAGCGGGTTTCGGGGCGCGATCAGTGATTGTTCTGCTGTTGCAACAATCCGTCGCCTTGAGCCCGCTTTTTCGCGATCATGCGGCCACGCACAATGGCGTCACTCGCGCTACCGAAGCGCAACCAAACCGGAGCCTGACATGACGACCATTCTGCAAATCAATTCCGCGGCGCGCTCGCAAGGTGCGCAATCCACGCTGCTGGCCAACGAACTGACGGCAAAGCTGCAACAATCGAACCCCGGCGCGACCGTCGTGGTTCGCGACCTGCTGGCCGACGCGCTGCCGCACCTCGACGAATCGGTGCTCGGCGCATTCTTCACGCCGGCCGACCAGCGCAGCGCGGAACAGAATGCGATCGTCGCGAAGAGCGATGCACTGATCGCCGAACTGCAGGCTGCCGACATCATCGTGATCGGCGCACCGATGTACAACTTCGGTGTCTCGTCGCAACTGAAGACGTATTTCGACTGGATCGCCCGCGCAGGCGTCACGTTCCGCTACACCGAGAACGGCCCGGAAGGCCTGATCAAGGGCAAGAAGGTTCACGTGGTGACGGCGCGCGGCGGCAAGTACCTGGGTACGCCGAACGACAGCCAGACGCCGTTCCTGCGCACGTTCCTCGGCTTCATCGGCTTGACCGACGTGAGCTTCATCCACGCGGAAGGCCTGAATCTCGGGCCGGATGCGCAAAGCGCCGCGCTTGCGGGCGCCCGTGAAGCGATCGCTGCCGCGTAAGGCCGATGCGGGTGCGTTGCACCCGCTGCGTCGCCAGATGAAAAAAACGCCGCGTCCCGAAAGGGGGCGCGGCGTTTTCACATGATGCAGGCGAAAGCGGGAAACTCGACGCGGAACGGCTACGCGAGCGTTTCGGCCACCTCCGGCAGGCGCCAGTCGATCGGCTCGCGACCCGCTTTGACCAGATAGTCGTTCGCGAGCGCGAAGTGGCGGCAACCGAGGAAGCCGCGGTGTGCGGACAGCGGCGACGGATGCGGCGCCTCGAGCACACAATGCGCGCTCGCATCGAATAGCGCGCGCTTCGCCTGCGCATGCGCGCCCCACAGCATGAACACGAGGCCGCGATGGCGGCTGGCGAGTTCGCGGATCAGCGTGTCCGTGCATTGCTCCCAGCCGCGCCTCGCGTGGCTCGCGGCCGCGCCGCGCTCGACCGTCAGCACGGTGTTGAGCAGCAGCACACCCTGGCGTGCCCAGGTATCGAGGCAGCCGTGACGCGGTGTGTCGTGGCCGAAATTCGCGGCGATTTCCTTGAAGATGTTGCGCAGCGACGGCGGCGTGCGCACGGCCGGCGGCACCGAGAACGCCAGGCCATGCGCCTGCGGCGTGCCGCGGTCGTCGCCGTGGTACGGATCCTGGCCGAGGATCACGATCTTCACGTCGTCCGGGCTCGTCAGGCGCAGCGCGCGGAACACGTCGGTCGGGTAGACGGTCTTGCCGGCCGCGCGTTCGTCGTCGACGAAGCGGCACAGCGGTGCATACGCGTCGCTGTCGGTGAAGGGTTTCAGCACGTCGCGCCAGACGGCCGGCAGCGCGTCGAACTGCGCGGCGAGGTGTGGGACGTGCGCGGCAGCGGGCTGCGGCGCCGCGGAAACCGGGGCGGTTGCCGCGACCTTCCTTGCGGGCTTGCGCCCGGCCGCGGCCGGCGCGGGCGCCGGGGCGGAAACATCGTCCTGCGCCGTTTCCGGCACGGGATCGTCGAACAGCGACGCCTGTTGCGGCGTGCGGAGAGTCTTGCGGGTTGCCATGCGTGATGCGGGTTTATTGCGCGCGCAGCCGGTAGCCGCGCTGCGCCTTGCTGATGTTTTCGGGGGCGAGGCCCGGCAGCGCTTGCTGCAGTTCGGCGGCGAGTGTCGCGAGCGCCGCTTCCGGGCCGTCGATCAATTCGAGTTCGATTTCGCTGATCGGTTCGCGGCGCGTATCGCTTTCCGCCTGGACGACGATCTCGCCGACGTCCACCGCGGCTTCGACGGTTGCGCCGCCGATTGCGATGCGCCACAGCGTACGCGAAAAATCCGTCCGGAACAGCGCGTGCAGCGCCGGCGCAGCGTCGCGCAGCGCGGTGGCAGCGTTCGGCACGTCGCACGCAGCGACGAGCGCGTCGATTTCGAGCGCATCGCCGGCGACGGGCAACTCCCATTCATGGCGGCGATGCAGGCCGGCTTCCGCGCTGCCGACCGTCTTGAACGTCTGCAGCCAGCCATGCGGCGTGCGGCGCACGCGCACCGCGCTCTTCGAACGGGCCAGCGCGAGATCGGGCGTGTCGTAGTAGACGTTCGCGAGCGCGATGACATCGCCGGCTTCGCCGGTCAGCGTCTCGAAAAAGCGCCGCGCCGCATCGGCCTCGCCGGCCGGCAGCGCGAGCTTGATTTCCTTTTCGATCGCCATCAGAAGAACATCCGCGCGAGTTCCTCGCCCGGCTGATCGGCGCGCATGAACGCCTCGCCGACGAGGAACGCATTCACGTTCGCCGCGCGCATCGTGTCGACGTCGGTGCGCGACAGGATGCCCGACTCGGTCACGACCATGCGGTCCGCCGGAATCATGTCGAGCATGTCGAGCGTGGTCTGGATCGTCGTCTCGAACGTGCGCAGGTTACGGTTGTTGATGCCGAGCAGCGGTGTCTTCAGCGTCAGCGCCTGTTCCATCTCGTCGCGGTCGTGAACTTCGACCAGCACCGCGAGGCCGAGCGAGTGCGCATACGCCTCGAGGTCCTGCATCAGCGGCGTGTCGAGTGCGGCGGCGATCAGCAGGATCGCGTCGGCGCCCATCGCGCGCGCTTCGAGGATCTGGTACGCATCGACGATGAAGTCCTTGCGCAGCACCGGCAGCGTGCAGGCCGCGCGCGCTTCCTCGAGATAGCGGACGCTGCCCTGGAAGAATTGCTCGTCGGTCAGCACCGACAGGCACGCGGCGCCGTGAGCCGCATACGAGCGCGCGATGTCGGCCGGCACGAAATGCTCGCGCAGCACGCCCTTCGACGGGCTCGCCTTCTTCACTTCGGCGATCACTGCCGCGTTGCCGGCCGCCTGCTTCGCGCGCAGTGCGCCGACGAAGTCGCGCAGGTCGCGCGTCGATGCGTCCAGTTTCAGTGCCTCGAGCGGCGTGCTGCGCATGGCCGCCGCGACTTCGTCGCGCTTGACGGCGATGATTCGGTCGAGAATGTCGCTCATGTGGGTTCCTGCTTGATTCGTAAAGGGAGTCAGCGCTTGAACTGCTGCGTGAAACGCACGAGTTCGTCGACTTTCGCGCGCGCCTTGCCGCTCGCGATCGCTTCGCGGGCGAGCTGGATGCCGTCCGCGATCGATTCGGCGATATTGGCCGCATAGAGCGCGGTGCCCGCGTTCAGCGTGACGATCTCGCGTGCGACGCCCGGCTGGTTGTCCAGTGCGCCGAGCAGCATCGTGCGCGATTCCTCGGCATTTTCCACCTTCAGCGTGCGGTTCGACACCATCTGCAGGCCGAAGTCTTCCGGATGGATCTCGTATTCGTGCACCTCGCCGTCGCGCAATTCGCCGACGAGCGTCGCGGCGCCGAGCGACACTTCATCCATCCCGTCCTTGCCGTACACGACCAGCACGTGCTGCGCACCGAGGCGCTGCATCACGCGCACCTGGATGCCGACCAGGTCGGGGTGGAACACGCCCATCAGCTGGTTCGGCGCGCCGGCCGGGTTGGTCAGCGGGCCGAGAATGTTGAAGATCGTCCGCACGCCAAGCTCGCGGCGCACGGCCGCGATGTTCTTCATCGCCGGATGATGGTTCGGCGCGAACATGAAGCCCATGCCGGTTTCGGCGATCGACGCGGCAACCTGGTCGGGCTGCAGGTCGATGTTCACGCCGAGCGCCTCGAGCACGTCGGCGCTGCCGGACTTGCTCGACACGCCGCGGTTGCCGTGCTTCGCAACCTTCGCGCCGGCCGCGGCCGTGATGAACATCGACGCGGTCGAGATGTTGAACGTGTGTGCGCCGTCGCCGCCCGTGCCGACGATGTCGACGAAGTTCGAGTTGTCCTGCACTTCGACGTGGTTCGCGAATTCGCGCATCACGGTCGCGGCGGCGGCGATCTCGCCGATCGTCTCCTTCTTCACGCGCAGCCCGGTGATGATCGCGGCCGCCATCACGGGCGACATGTCGCCGCGCATGATGAGCCGCATCAGGTGCAACATCTCGTCGTGGAAGATCTCGCGGTGTTCGATCGTACGTTGCAGCGCTTCCTGCGGGGTAATCGTCATCGTGTGTCTCCCGTCAGGCTGCCGGCGCGGTCGCGCGGGCCGTTGCGCGATTCTGCTTCAGGAAATTCTCGAGCAGCGCGTGGCCGTGCTCGGAGAGGATCGATTCCGGGTGGAACTGCACGCCTTCGATCGGCAGCGTCTTGTGACGCACGCCCATGATCTCGCCGTCGTCGGTCCACGCGGACACCTCGAGGCAGTCGGGCAGCGATTCGCGTTCGATCGCGAGCGAATGGTAGCGGGTGACGTCGAAATGCTTCGGCAGATCGGCGAACACGCCGCGGCAGTCGGTTTCGATCCGGCTCACCTTGCCGTGCATGATGGTCTTCGCGCGCACGACGCGGCCGCCGAAGGCTTCGCCGATCGCCTGATGGCCGAGGCAGACGCCGAGGATCGGTTTCTTGCCCGCGAATTCGCGCAGCACGTCGAGCGTGATGCCCGCGTGCTGCGGGTTGCTCGGGCCGGGCGACAGGCAGATGGTGTCGGGGTTCAGGCGCGCGATCTCGTCGAGCGTGATTTCGTCGTTGCGATACGTGCGCACGTCCTCGCCCAGTTCGCCGAAGTACTGGACCAGGTTGTAGGTGAACGAGTCGTAGTTGTCGATCATGAGCAGCATGGTCAGTCTCCGGTCAGAAGTCGCTATCGAGGCCGTCCTGGACCTGTTCGGCCGCACGCAGCACCGCGCGCGCCTTGTTTTCGGTCTCTTGCCATTCGGATTCGGGCACCGAGTCCGCGACGACGCCGGCCGCCGCTTGCACGTACAGGTTGCCGTTGTGGATCAGGCCCGTGCGGATCGCGATCGCGAGATCCATCTCGCCCGAGAACGACAGGTAGCCGACGGCGCCGCCGTACAGCCCGCGCTTGATCGGCTCGAGCTCGTCGATCAGTTCCATCGCGCGCACCTTTGGCGCGCCGGACAGCGTGCCGGCCGGGAACGTCGCGCGCAGCACGTCGTAGTTCGTCATGCCGGGCTTCAGCTTGCCTTCGACCGAGCTGACGATGTGCTGCACGTGCGAGTACTTCTCGATCACCATCTTGTCGGTCACCTGCACCGAGCCGATCTCCGCGATGCGGCCGACGTCGTTGCGCGCGAGGTCGATCAGCATCACGTGCTCGGCGATTTCCTTCGGATCGTTCAGCAGTTCGGTCGCGAGTTCCGCGTCGCGCTCGGGCGTGTTGCCGCGCGGACGCGTGCCGGCCAGCGGACGGATCGTGACGATCTGGTCGTCGCCGCGCTTCTCCTGGCGCACCAGGATTTCCGGCGACGCGCCGACCACGTGGAAATCGCCGAAGTTGTAGTAATACATGTACGGCGACGGATTCAGCGAACGCAGCGCGCGATACAGCGACAGCGGATTGTCGCGGTACGGCTTCGTCAGCCGCTGGCCGACCTGGATCTGCATCAGTTCGCCGGCCGCGATGTATTCCTTCGCCTGGCGCACGGCGGCCAGATAGTCTTCCTTCTTGAACTCGCGGAACGTCTCGGTGCGCACGCTCGCCGACGTCACCGGCGGCTGCACGGTCGTGCGCAGGCGCTGCTTCAGTTCGCGCAGGCGCTGCTTTGCTTTCGTATAAGCCTCGGGCTGGGCCGGATCCGCGTAGATGATCAGGTAGAGCTTGCCGGCGAGGTTGTCGATCACCGCGACTTCCTCGGTGAGCAGCAGCTGGATGTCGGGCAGGCCGAGATCGTCGCGCGGCGCGGTGTTCGCGAGCTTCTTCTCGATGTAGCGCACCGCGTCGTAGCCGAAATAGCCGGCGAGGCCGCCGCAGAAGCGCGGCAGGCCCGGGCGCTGCGCGACCTTGAAGCGCGCCTGGAACGACTCGATGAATTCGAACGGGTCGCCGTCGTGCGTCTCGACGACCTGGCCGTCGCGCACCACTTCGGACACGCCGTTGCGGGTGCGCACCAGCGTGCGAGCGGGCAGGCCGATGAACGAATAGCGGCCGAAGCGTTCGCCGCCGACCACCGACTCGAGCAGGAACGAGTTGGCGCCCGCGCGTTCAGGCTGGGCCAGCTTCAGGTAGAGGGACAGCGGCGTTTCGAGGTCGGCGAGCGCTTCCGCGATCAGCGGGATGCGGTTGTAGCCTTCGTTCGCCAGCGATTGGAATTCGAGTTCGGTCATGTTCCGGTCCTGTTCGGGACGAGCGGCGGAGTGCGCCAGGGATCACTTGACGCTGCGCGGGCTGCCGTCGGCGAAAGGGCGGTCGATCGAGAAGTGCCTGTTGCCGGCCGGCACTCCGGGCGTGAACGTCGCGAGCCTGCGGCCGATCCTGAACGCAAGCGTTCGGACGCGGTAGAACTCGAGGTGGTGCGACGATCGGCGCGCGGATGCGCAGCGAGATAAAAAACGGCGCTGAAGACGTGCCTCAGCGTACCTCATCGAAGAGGTTAGCGCGACCAGCGACGCCAGGGCCAGGCTCCCCGGTCGATGCTGCTCAGACTCCGTTTTTTATTCAGAAACATGCGGATGGAAGAAATAATCAGATGGTTGGCCGGCCGGCGTTGTGCGCGGTAATCGCGCGGGCCGCGACCAGCAACGAATCGACTATACCATCCGAATTTATCGTTTGTATAGCTTTGCCGTGGTTGTAGCCGTACGGCACCGTCAGCGTCGCCATCCCCGCCGCGCGGCCCGCCAGCGCGTCGTTTTCCGAGTCGCCGATCGCGACGGCCGCGTCCGGCGCGACGCCGAGCGCGTCGCATGCCGTCAGCATCGGCAGCGGATCGGGCTTCTTGCGCGCGACACTGTCACCGCCGAGCACGACGCCGAAGCGATCGATCAGCCCGTATTGCTCGAGCAGCTCGACCGCGAAGCGGTGCGGCTTGTTCGTCACGCACGCGAGCCGGATGCCGGCTGCGCGCAGCGCGTCGAGGCCGGTTGCGACGTCCGGATAGAGGCGCGTGTGGCGGCCGTTGATTTTCGCGTATTCGGTCTGGTAGATCGCGAGCGCGTCGTCGAAGCGCGCGTGCGCCTCGTCGGGCGCGAAGCGCGGCTTCAGCACGCTCTGGATCAGGTGCTCGGAGCCCTTGCCGACGTAGCCGATCACCTCGTCGCGCGACGTGGCCGGCGCACCGAGCTGCGCGAGCATCCCGTTCAGCCCGGCGGTGAAATCGTCGGCCGTGTCGACCATCGTGCCGTCGAGGTCGATCAGCGCCGCGTCGATGCGCGGCCTCGCGAAACGGATCGTGCCGTCGGCTACGGCCGGTGCCTGGCCGGCCAGCGAGGAAGCGGCCACGGCGTCAGCTCCGCTCGACGGTGGCGAGCGCGGCGCGCATCTCGTCGATCACCTTGCGGTAGTCGGGCTTGCCGAAGATCGCGGAACCCGCGACGAAGGTGTCCGCGCCGGCCGCCGCGATTTCCGCGATGTTGTCGGCCTTCACGCCGCCGTCCACCTCGAGCAGGATCTCGCGGCCGGTGCGTTCGGTGTATGCGTCGATGCGGGCGCGCGCTTCGCGCAGCTTGTTCAGCGTTTCCGGAATGAACGATTGGCCGCCGAAGCCCGGGTTCACCGACATCAGCAACACGAAGTCGAGGCGATCCATCACGTGATCGAGATAGTTCAGCGGCGTCGCCGGGTTGAACACGAGGCCGGCCTTGCAGCCGTGATCGCGGATCAGCGACAGCGTGCGGTCGATGTGGTCGGAGCCTTCCGGGTGGAAGCTGATCAGGTTCGCGCCGGCTTTCGCGAAATCGGGCACGATCCGGTCGACCGGGCGCACCATCAGATGCACGTCGATCGGCACCTGCACGTGCGGGCGGATCGCCTCGCAGACGAGCGGGCCGATCGTGAGGTTCGGCACATAATGGTTGTCCATCACGTCGAAGTGAATCCAGTCGGCGCCGGCGGCGACCACGTTGCGGACTTCTTCGCCGAGCCGTGCAAAGTCGGCCGACAGGATGCTGGGAGCGATGCGGAATTGAGTCATGACAGGGGAGCGGGGACGCTGCGGCGCAAAACCGCCATTCTACCGTCCGGCGACCCGGTGCGCGGCGACGGGCCGTGCGGTTGCGGCCCGATTCCGCATAGAATGCCGAACCAGTGCGGCGCGCCCGCGGCCCCGCCGCTCGAGTTGGCGCGGGCGGTTACCTACAGCGGAAACACCATGAGTCAGTATCAGTTCACCGTTTCGGTGAAAACCAGCTACTTGCCGGAACAATCCGACCCCGATCGACGTCAATATGCATTCGCGTACACGCTGACCATCCGCAATACCGGGCAGGTCGCGGCGCAGCTGATCGCGCGTCACTGGATCATTACGGACAGCGAAAACCACGTGCAGGAAGTGAAGGGGCTCGGCGTCGTCGGGCACCAGCCGCTGCTGCAGCCGGGTGAACAGTTCGAATACACGAGCTGGGCCGTGATCGCGACGCCGGTCGGCACGATGCGTGGCGCGTACTTCTGCGTGGCGGAGGACGGCGAGCGGTTCGACGCGCCGGTCGACGAGTTCGCGCTGCACATGCCGCGCACGCTGCATTGAGCGTGCGCGGCCGGTCAGCGCGGCTGGCGGTCGTTGCCGCGGGCGTGCTTCTTCCTGCCCGACGACGTCCACACGACGATGAAGATCAGCAGGGCAAGCGCTACGAAAGCCTCGAGCGCGAAGATGAGCATCGGATATTGGTCGAGAAAATCTGACATGGCGGTTTCCATCAAGAACGAACATTGTATGTGGTTTGGGCCCCGGGCGGCCGGCTGGGTTGCGGCGGTCGCGACGGCAGCGCTGCTTGCCGCATGCGGCGGCGCGCCGACGCGGACGTCGGCGCTCAAGCCGCCGACCGGCGCGGCGATCGTGCCGGGACAGGTTGCCGCGAAGCGGCTCACGCCGGTGGCGTGGCAGCAGGTGCCGGGGTGGCAGGACGATTCGCTGATCGGCGCGACGGCCGCGCTGCGGCAGAACTGCGCGCGGCTCGCGCGCCAGCCGGCATGGCAGCGCGCCTGCGCGGCTGCCGATCGCCTCGACGAGCTCGACGTCGGCAGCGCGCGTGCATTCTTCGAAACGTATTTCACGCCGTTTCAGCTGGCGAACACCGACGGCACGCTCGACGGGCTCGTGACCGGCTATTACGAGCCGCTGCTGCACGGCTCCCGCGTGCGTCGTGGCCCTTACCAGTACGCGCTCTACCGCTGGCCGGCCGGCTATCGCGCCGGTGCCGCGCTGCCCGCTCGCGCGCAGCTCGAGCGGGCAGGCATCCTGAACGGCAACGAACTCGTGTGGGTCGACGATCCGATCGAGGCGTTCTTCCTGCAGGTGCAGGGTTCAGGGCGCGTGCTGCTCGACGATGGTTCGGTGATGCGGGTCGGCTTCGGCGGCACCAATAACCAGCCGTATCGCTCGATCGGCAAGTGGCTGCTCGATCGCGGCGAGCTGACGCCCGCACAGGCGACGATGCAGGGCATCAAGGCGTGGGCGAAGGCGAACCCGACTCGCGTGGACGCGTTGCTCGACACGAATCCGCGATTCGTGTTCTTCCGCGACATGCCGACCAAGGAAGATGCACCGCACGGCGGCGCGGACGGCCCGATCGGCGCACTTGGCGTGCCGCTCACGGCGGAGCGTTCGATCGCGGTCGATCCGTCGTCGATCCCGCTCGGCACGCCGGTATTCCTGCAGACCACGCGTCCGCTGACGAATACGCCGATGAACCGGCTCGTGTTCGCACAGGACACGGGTTCCGCGATCAAGGGCGGCGTGCGGGCCGACTATTTCTGGGGGCTGGGCGACGACGCCGGCGACCAGGCCGGACGGATGAAGCAGATCGGCCGGATGTGGCTGCTGTTCCCGAATTCGTGATGGGCGGTGGCGCCGGCGTATGCGTGTAGCCGGGCATCGAAGTGAAACAGCCCGATCGGCGTTGGCCGGTCGGGCTGTTTTTTTGCTTCGCGATTGCTGTTGCGGGCGGCGGTCGGGTAGCGGGGGGATGGGCGCGTATCAGCCCTTGCGCTTGTCGATCACGCGGCGTGCCTTGCCGACCGAACGCTCGATCCCGTTCACGGGCAGCACGTTGATCACGGCGGTCACGCCGATCAGCGACTTGATGTCGTGCGCGAGCGCTTGTCTCGCCGCATGGATTGCCGCCGTGTCGGGGGCAGTGTCGGGGCACGGCTCGACGTTGAGCGTCAGCACGTCGAGCGGACCTTCCTTCGTCAGCACGATCTGATAGTGCGGCGCGAGCGCACGCTGTTTCAGCAGTTGCTCTTCGATTTGCGTCGGGAAGACGTTGACGCCCCGCACGATCATCATGTCGTCCGAGCGCCCGGTGATCTTTTCCATCCGGCGCATCGTGCGTGCGGTGCCGGGCAGCAGACGCGTGAGGTCGCGCGTCCGGTAGCGGATGATCGGCAGGGCTTCCTTCGTCAGCGACGTGAAGACCAGCTCGCCGAGTTCGCCGTCCGGCAACACTTCGCCGGTGTCGGGGTCGATGATTTCCGGATAGAAGTAGTCTTCCCAGATGGTCGGGCCGTCCTTCGTCTCGACGCATTCCGATGCGACGCCGGGGCCCATCACTTCGGACAGCCCATAGATGTCGACCGCGTCGATGCCCATCCGCTGCTCGATGGCCACGCGCATGTCGTTGGTCCACGGCTCAGCGCCGAAGATGCCGATGCGCAGCGAGCTTTGTGCGGGATCGAGGCCCTGGCGCTCGATCTCGTCGGCGATCGACAGCATGTAGCTCGGCGTCACCATGATGATGTCGGGCCGGAAATCATGGATCAGCTGCACCTGCTTTTCGGTCTGGCCGCCGCCGAACGGGATCACGGTCAGCCCTGCGCGTTCGGCGCCGTAGTGTGCGCCGAGCCCGCCGGTGAACAGGCCGTATCCATAACTGACGTGAACCTTGTCGCCACGCCGCGCACCGGCCGCGCGGATCGAGCGCGCGACGAGATTGGCCCACGTGTCGATGTCGCGCGCCGTATAGCCAACGACGGTCGGCTTGCCGGTCGTGCCCGACGACGCGTGAATGCGCGAGATCTGGTCCTGTGGCACCGCGAACATGCCGAACGGGTAGCTGTCGCGCAGGTCGCTCTTGGTCGTGAACGGGAAGCGCGACAGATCCGCGAGCGTCTTCAGGTCGTCGGGATGCACGCCCGCTTCGTCGAATTTGCGACGATAGACGGGAGAGTGGTCATACGCATGCCGGAGCGACCATTTCAGGCGTTCGAGCTGCAGTGCGGTCAGCTCGTCGCGTGAGGCCGTCTCGATCGGCTCGAGCGGTAGCGGGGTAGTCATACCTGTCTCCAGTGATTGTTATGAGCGAGCCGTGGACGTCAATGCTCTTCCGGCAGCACCGTGCCCTTGATCTGGGCCGATTTGCCCCGAAACATCGCGACCGTTTCGCCTGTCTGGTTCGTGACGCGGACGTCGTAGATGCCGTGCCGGCCGCTGCGCGTCTGCTCGATCGCTTCGGCCGTCAGCAGGTCGTGGCCGTGTACGGGACGCAGGTATTCGATCGAGCAGCCAGCCGCAACGGTATTCAGGTTGTACGAGTTGCACGCGAACGCGAACGTCGAATCGGCGAGCGTGAAGATGATGCCGCCGTGGCAGGTCTGATGTCCGTTCAGGAATTCCGGCCGTACGCGCATCTGCAGGCGTGCGTAGCCGGCCCGCACTTCGGCGATTTCCATGCCGAACGCGCGGCTGCAGGCGTCTGCGTCGTACATGGCCCGCGCCGTCGCGCGGGCGAGCGCGTCGGGGGCGAGCGTGTCGTTGGCGGTGGTCATGTCAACGCCCCTCGAAGCGCGGGGCACGCTTCTCGATGAACGCCTTCACGCCTTCCGCGTAGTCGTATGACTGGCCGAGCTTGCGCTGCAGGTCGCGTTCGAGGTCGAGCTGCTGGTCGAGCGTATTCGTGACGCTGTCGCGCATCGATTGCTTGATCGACGCGATCGCGAGCGCCGGTTGCTGCGCGAGCTGATTGGCGAGCTGACGGACCGACGCGGCGAGCGCATCGTCGTCGACCGCACGCCAGATCAAGCCCCATTGTTCGGCCTGTTCGGCGCCGAGCTTGTCGCCGGTCAAGGCGAGCCCCAGCGCGCGTGCCATGCCGACGCGTTGCGGCAGGAACCATGTTCCGCCTGAATCGGGCACGAGCCCGATCTTGACGAAGGCCTGGATGAAGCTGCTCGAGCGTGCTGCGAAGACGATGTCGCAGGCGAGCGCGAGATTCGCACCGGCGCCGGCCGCCGTGCCGTTGACGGCGGCGATCACCGGAACCGGCATGCGTTGCAGGCGACGAATCAGCGGATTGAAATGCTCGTCGATCAGCGTGCCGAGGTCGGTGGACGCGCCAGGCGTGAAATCGAGGTCGGCCAGGTCCTGGCCTGCGCAAAAGCCGCGCCCCGCACCCGTCAGGATCAGCGCTCGTGCGCCGGCCGTTTCGACTTCATCGAGCGCAGACTGCAGTTCGCGGTGCATCGCACGCGTGAAGCTGTTCAGCTTGTCCGGGCGGTTGAGGGTGATCGTGGCCACGCGGGCAGTCTGATCGATATCGAGCTGGATTGCCTCATATGACATGCAGTGTCTCCTTCATGACTTCGTTATAGGCGCGCGGCGCGCCGGTTACACGCGCTCGATGGCGATCGCGATGCCCTGGCCGACGCCGATGCACATCGTACAGAGCGCAAACCGGCCGCCCGTACGCTCGAGTTGGTGAAGCGCCGTGGTCACGAGCCGAGCGCCCGATGCGCCGAGCGGGTGGCCGAGCGCGATCGCACCGCCGTTCGGGTTCACGCGCGGATCGTCGTCGGCGACGCCGAGCATGCGCAACACCGCGAGACCTTGCGAGGCGAACGCTTCGTTCAGCTCGATCACGTCGAACTGGTCGATCGTCATGCCGAGCTGGCGCAACAGTTTCTGCGTGGCCGGCGCCGGGCCGATCCCCATCACGCGCGGTTCGACGCCGGCGGTTGCCATGCCGACGACGCGTGCGCGGCGGCGCAGCCCATATTGATCGGCAGCTTCCGCGTTGGCGAGCAGCAGTGCGCATGCGCCGTCGTTGACACCCGACGCGTTGCCGGCCGTCACCGAGCCGTCCGGCCGCACGACGCCCTTCAGCTTCGCGAGCGCTTCGAGAGACGTTTCGCGCGGATGTTCGTCGCGCGATACGACGAGCGCGTCGCCTTTCTTCTGCGGAATCGTCACCGGGACGATTTCATCGGCGAGCGTGCCGTCTTGCTGCGCACGTGCGGCCTTTTGCTGGCTGCGCAGCGCGAACAGGTCCTGGTCGGCACGGCTGATGTCGTAGTCGATCGCGACGTTCTCGGCCGTCTCCGGCATCGAATCGACGCCGTATTGCTGTTTCATCAGCGGATTGACGAAACGCCAGCCGATCGTCGTGTCGTAGATGTCGGCCTGGCGCGCGAACGCGCTGGCGGCTTTGCCCATCACGAAGGGCGCGCGCGTCATGCTTTCGACACCGCCCGCGATCATCAAGCGCGCCTCGCCCGCCTTGATCGCGCGCGCGGCGGTGCCGACGGCGTCCATGCCCGAGCCGCACAGCCGGTTCAGCGTCGTACCCGGCACGGCGGTCGGCAGGCCCGCGAGCAGCGCGGACATGCGCGCGACGTTGCGGTTGTCCTCGCCGGCCTGGTTTGCGCAGCCGTAGATGACGTCGTCGATCGCCGACCAGTCGACGTTGCGGTTGCGTTCGATGAGCGCCTTGAGCGGCACCGCGCCGAGATCGTCGGCACGAACGTCTTTCAGGGCGCCGCCGTAGCGGCCGATGGGGGTGCGAATCGCGTCGCAGATGTAGGCGTCGGTCATGGGGATGTCGATGTGCAACGAACCCGCCGGTTGGCGGATTCGTTCATGGTAGAGAACGTGACGGCGTTTGCACGTCGGCCATTCGGGTTATGCCGTCTGGCCGGCTTCCGCAGGTACTGCCTTCGGCGCAACATGGACGCGGCTTTGCACCACACGGAACCGGTTGGCGACGAACGCCGGATCGGCGAGCGCCGCGTTGGCGGCCGGGTTCGCGCCGGTGCCGTGGAAGTCGGAGAATGCGGCCGACTGGTTGACGAACACGCCGCCCGTCAGGTTGATCGACAGCGCGACACCGCCACGCACCGCTGCATCGTGCGCAGCGTCGAGGACCTTGTCGTCGGTGCTGTAGACGGAGAGCGTCAGCGCACCATGTTCCGCGGCGATTTCGCCGGCGAGATCGAGCGACTGCGCGGTCGAGTCGGTCGCGATCACGAACGAGATCGGGCCGAACCACTCCTGCGTGAATTTTGTGCGGTCGGCCACGTCGAGCTGCAGCACGAGCGGCGTACGCACGCGAGCATCGGCGAACGTCGGATGCTGGAGCGTCTGGCTGTCGGCGAGCACACGGCCGAGCTTGCGGGCGTCGTCGATGCGCGCGGCCACGCCGTCGTTCTGGATCGCGCCGATCAGTTCGACCGAGCGAGCCGGGTCGCCGGTCAGTTTCTGCACGGAGACGGCGATCGCCTGGGCGACTTCATCGAAGCTTGCATGGCCGTCCGCCGTCCGGATGCCGTCGCGCGACACGTAGATATTCTGCGGTGCCGTGCACATCTGGCCGGAGTACAGCGCCAGCGAGAACGCGATGTTTTTGGCCGCGGCTTTCAGGTCGTCGGTCGAGTCGATCACGATCTGGTTGACACCGGCCTTCTCGGTATACACCTGTGCCTGATGGGCATGGCGTTCGAGCCACGTGCCGTTTTGCGTGCTGCCCGTGAAGTCGATCAGCTTGATTTCAGGACGCAATGCGAGGTCTTGCACGAGGGCGCCGTCGTTCGGCTCGGTCGCGAGGAGCGTAACGACGTTCGGATCGAAGCCGGCTTCGCGCAGCACGTCGCGGGCGACGCGGACCGTGATCGCGAGCGGCAGGATCGCGCCCGGATGAGGTTTGACGATCACCGTGTTGCCGGTCGCCAGGTCGGCGAACAGACCGGGGTAGCCGTTCCAGGTCGGGAACGTGCAGCAGCCGAGGACGAGGCCGGTGCCGCGCGGGACGATCGTATAGCGCTTGTGCATCGCGAGCGGCGGGTTCTTGCCTTGCGGCTTCTCCCAGTGTGCATCTGCGGGGATGCGGCGCAACTCGTCCCAAGCGTAGGCGACCGCTTCGAGCGCACGATCCTGCGCGTGCGGGCCACCGGCCTGGAACGCCATCATGAACGCCTGGCCCGTCGTGTGCATCACGCTGTAGGCAATCTCGAAGCTTGCGCGATTCAGCCGTGCGAGGATTTCGAGACTGACGCCGATCCAGGCGCTCGGGCCGGCTTCGCGCCATGCACGCTGGGCATTAGCGGCCGCGGCAATCAGCTCGTCGGGTGTTGATTTCGGATAGCGGATGCCCAGCGCGATCCCGTACGGCGACTGCTCCGCGCCGATGGTTCCAGCGGACGCCGGCTGGTCGAGCACGAACGTGTTGCCGAGGTGTGCCTTGAACGCCGCTTCGCCATCGGCGTTGGCGCTTTCCCCGTACACTTTGGGACTCGGCATTTCCGCGAACGGGCTCCAGTACCCGCGGCTCTCGATGGCGGCGAGGGCGTGTTTCAGCGTGTCTTCGTGCTTCGTGAACAGTGCATGGGTCATGACGGCGGCCTGATGGACGTAGGGAAGGGTTGGATCGATTAATTAACCGACCGGTTGGTCGGAGAATGGTAGCATCAAACTATTCGCATGTGCGAGGCGTTTCTCATTTCATTGATCGAGGAGAAATAGATGTCTTACGAGAACATCCTGGTGGAGACCCGGGGGCGAGTCGGGCTGATCACGCTGAACCGTCCGAAGGCGCTGAATGCGCTGAACGATGCGCTGATGGATGAATTGGGCGCTGCGCTGAAAGCGTTCGACGCCGACGACGCGATCGGCGCGATCGTCGTGACGGGGAGTGAAAAGGCGTTCGCGGCCGGGGCCGACATCGGCATGATGGCGACCTATTCCTATATGGATGTTTATCGCGGCGACTACATCACCCGTAACTGGGAGACCGTCCGCGAGATCCGCAAGCCGATCATTGCTGCCGTGGCGGGCTTTGCGCTTGGCGGCGGTTGCGAGCTCGCGATGATGTGCGACATCATCTTCGCAGCGGATACGGCCAAGTTCGGCCAGCCCGAGATCAAGCTGGGCGTGATGCCGGGCGCAGGCGGCACGCAGCGTCTGCCGCGCGCGGTGTCCAAGGCGAAGGCGATGGACATGTGCCTGACGGCGCGCTTCATGGACGCGGCCGAGGCGGAACGGGCAGGGCTCGTATCGCGCGTGCTGCCGGCCGACAAACTGCTCGACGAAGCAATTGCCGCAGCGACGACGATTGCCGAGTTTTCACTGCCGGCTGTCATGATGGTCAAGGAGTCGGTGAATCGCGCGTACGAGACGACGCTGGCCGAAGGTGTCCACTTCGAGCGTCGACTGTTCCATTCGCTGTTCGCGACCGAAGATCAGAAGGAAGGGATGGCGGCATTCGTCGAGAAGCGGAAGCCGGTATTCAAGAACCGCTGATTTGGCGGTGGCTAGGTGGTGCTGGTGAGCGACGGGTGTCGGTCGCCAGCGTGATCGTCCGGTGCGGTGAACCCGAAGCCCCCGTGCGCGGTAGCGCACGGGGGCTTTTTCAAAATATTTTCGCAAAGGGGTTGCGGAGACCGGGGCGGG
This sequence comes from Burkholderia sp. BCC1638, assembly GCF_902833195.1. Taxonomy (NCBI): domain Bacteria; kingdom Pseudomonadati; phylum Pseudomonadota; class Betaproteobacteria; order Burkholderiales; family Burkholderiaceae; genus Burkholderia; species Burkholderia sp. BCC1638. Next base: position 340 of record NZ_CADFEC010000036.1, on the reverse strand, counting down.
TGCTTAGAATCACGCCTCTTTCGCGCTAACGGAAACGCGGCGCGGGAGGAGAAGGGAAGCGGTGCGGACGAGGGCAGGTTGTAGAACCTCAGCGCACACGAAGTTGAACCCCAGTCGTCGCAACGAAGTAGTTCAGAAAGTTGTTGACGAGCTGAAAAAGACGGTTCATAATCTCGCTTCTCTGCTGCTGAAAACGCAGCGCTGCTGAGAAGCTTCAGGTTTCTCGCAGAAATGCTCTTTAAAAATTAACAGCCGATAAGTGTGGGCGCTTGATGGCCGCGAGCTGATCTTCGGATCAGAAAGCGAAAGTATCAAGAGTCTCACACTAAAGTAAGTCAGG
>NZ_CADFEC010000035.1:0-64377 GCF_902833195.1 Burkholderia sp. BCC1638 | reverse complement strand
ACGCCCTTCACGGCTTCCCCTTCGCAACCGAGACTCCCCGTACCCTAAAATGCAGCTTCCTTTAACGACCATCCAGCTCCAAGTACTCCGCTCCCGCCAGGCTCCTTTTGGTTTTGGAAAGTACTGCGACGGCTCGCGCGCGTACGCGCGGCGGTATTGTCGGACAGTTGGCTGAGCGGGGGTCGAAACGTTACAAATTGAAGGCAATTGTTACCGTGGCATGCAAGCAAGCCACCTAGACTGTTTTGTTATGGAATGTTTCTACGACGGCTCCGAGCCGCGTTGCTTATGAGACACCCAGCCATGCGCCGTTCGAAACGGTTTTCTCCCCGGCCGCCCGATGCGGGTGCCGAGCGCCCGCGTCCGCAGACCGACGCGCCGGCCGGCGCGCCCGACGAGACGCCGTCCGACGGCGATCACAACCAGGGCGGCGCACGCCCGGAAGGGCTCGACTATCAACGCGACCTCGGCCAGGAGCAGGACGCCTGATGCCGTCGCCGTTGCATTCCGCCGCCGCATTTCATTGCGCTCTTTGTTGCATCGCTCACATCTGAATCGCCGCGCGACCGCCTCCGGGCCGTCGCGTCCGCCTTGGCGCGCGCCGCGCGTCATCCAATCGAATCGAGGAGGGGAAGCCGCATGAGCAGATTGATCGTGGTATCGAACCGTGTCGCCGCCGGCGAGGACACGCGCCCGAGCGCAGGCGGCCTCGCGGTCGGCGTGATGGACGCGCTGAAGGAAACCGGCGGCGTCTGGTTCGGCTGGAACGGCGAGATCGTCGGTACGCCCGACGCCGCACCCGCGATCCAGCGGGACGGCAACGTCACGTATGCGACGCTCGGGCTGACCCGGCGCGATTACGATCAGTACTACCGCGGCTTCTCGAACGCGACGCTGTGGCCGGTGTTCCACTACCGCGGCGATCTCGCGCGCTTCGACCGGCAGGAGTATGCCGGCTATTTGCGCGTGAACGCGATGCTCGCGAAGCAGCTCGCCGCGCTGCTGCGGCCCGACGACCTGATCTGGGTGCACGACTATCATCTGCTGCCGTTCGCGCATTGCCTGCGCGAACTCGGCGTGAAGAACCCGATCGGCTTCTTCCTGCACATCCCGTTTCCGTCGCCCGACATGCTGCGCGTCGTGCCGCCGCACGAGGAACTCGTGAAGTTCATGTGCGCGTACGACATCGCGGGTTTCCAGACCGATGCCGACAAGCAGGCGTTCACCGACTACATCGAGCGGCGCGGCATCGGCGCGGCGAGCGACGACGGGATGCTGCATGCGCACGGCCGCGTCGTGAAGGTCGCCGCCTATCCGATCGGCGTGCATCCGGATGCGATCGCCGAGGCGGCTGTCCAGTACGGCTCGCGCAAGCCGGTGAAGATGCTGCGCGATGCGCTCGCCGGCCGCAAGCTCGTGATGAGCGTCGACCGGCTCGACTATTCGAAGGGGCTCGTCGAACGCTTCCAGTCGTTCGAGCGGATGCTCGCCAACGCGCCGGGCTGGCAGGGGCGCGTGTCGCTCGTGCAGATCGCGCCGCCGACGCGCTCCGACGTGCAGACCTACCAGCGCATTCGCGAAACGCTCGAAGGCGAGGCCGGTCGCATCAACGGCCGCTTCTCGCAGCTCGACTGGACGCCGATCCAGTACCTGAACCGCAAGTACGAGCGCAATCTGCTGATGGCGTTCTTCCGGATGTCGCAGGTCGGCTACGTGACGCCGTTGCGCGACGGGATGAATCTCGTCGCGAAGGAATATGTCGCGTCGCAGGATCCGGCCGATCCGGGCGTGCTCGTGCTGTCGGAGTTCGCGGGCGCGGCGGCCGAGCTGACCGGCGCGCTGCTCGTCAATCCTTACGACCTGTCGCAGATGGCGGACGCGCTCGAGCGCGCGCTGTCGATGCCGCTCGCCGAGCGGCAGGCGCGTCACGAAGAGAACCTCACGCGCCTGCGCGAGAACAACCTGTCGGTCTGGCGCGATACGTTCGTCGCCGACCTGCGCAGCGTCGCGGCAGCCGCGTCGGTCACGCAGCGCGCGGGCCGGCGAGCCGTGCATGTCTGAGCGCATGGAGGAGGGCGGCGCGGAGGCGGCGTCCGCCCGCTTCTTCGTCGTCACGGGCGGCCCCGGCTCCGGCAAGAGCACGCTGCTCGATGCGCTCGAGCGCTGCGGTTTCGCGCGCTCGCACGAGGCCGGGCGTGGTGTGATCCGCGACCAGATGGCGATCGACGGTCCGGCGCTGCCCTGGCGCGACCCGGCCGCGTTTGCCGAGCAGATGCTGAACTGGGAGATGCGTTCGTATCATCTCGCACGAGGCGCGCGCGGGCCCGTGTTCTTCGACCGCGGTGTGCCGGACGTGATCGGCTACTTGCGTCTGACGGGCCTCGCGGTACCCGCGCACGCGGAGGCCGCGGCGCGGCGCTTCCGTTATCACCGGCGCGTGTTCATCGCGCCGCCGTGGCCCGACATCTATACGCAGGACACCGAGCGCCGGCAGGATTTCGCCGAGGCGGTGCGCACCTACGACGCGATGGTCGATTGCTATACGGCATACGGGTACCGGCTGATCGAGCTGCCGTGCGTGAGCGTGAAGGCGCGCGTGCGCTTCGTGATGGACGCGCTCGACGCCGCGTGACCGGCGGGCGCCGCGCGCGGCGGCGTCAGGTCGTCGCGTCGGGGCGCGGCGACGCGATGCGCAGCATGCTGACCACCGCGGCGAGCGCCGCGAACACCGTGGCGACATAGAGCGCGATCGTCGGCCCGCGGTCGGGCGCCAGCCCGAAAATCAGTGCGACGAGCGCGGCCCCGAGCGTCTGGCCCGTCAGGCGTGCCGTGCTCAGCATCCCGCCCGCGCCGCCGCTGCGCTCCCGCGGCGCCGACGACAGCATCGCGCGATTGTTCGGCGACTGGAACAACCCGAAACCTGCGCCGCACAGCGCCATTCGCCACACGATGTCGACGGTGCCCGGATGCGCGCCGATCGTCGCGAGCGACAGCAGCCCGGCCGCGAACAGCGCGAGCCCGATTCCGCCGAGGATACCGGCCGAGTAGCGATCCGACAGCACGCCGGCAAGCGGCGCGGCGAATACGATCACAAGCGGCCACGGCGTCATGTAGAGGCCGGTTTCGACCTGCGAGAACCCGAGCGAATGCTGCAGCCAGAACGGCAGCGCGACGAACGCGAGCATCTGCGACGTGAACGACGCAACCGACGTGCAGATCGACAGCGCGAACATCGGGATGCGCATCAGGTCGACCGGCAGCAGCGGTGCCGGCTGCGACAGCTGCCGCTTCACGAAGAAGTAGCCGACGGCGAACGCGATCGCCAGTTCGCCTGCGACGTACGCGTGGTTTTCGCCGTGACCGAGCCCGTCGACGGCCATGATGAGCAGGCCGAACACGCACGCGTTCATCAGCGCGCTCGGGAAGTCGTATGGCGCGTCGTGCAGCGGGTTGGCCGGCAGTGCCCGGAGGCTGCCGAATACCGCGGCAATGCCGATCGGCACGTTGACCGCGAACAGCCAGGGCCACGACGCGACCGACAGGATCGCCGATGCCACCGTCGGGCCGATCGCCGACGACAGCGCGACCACCATCGCGTTGATCGACAGCCCGCGCCCGAGCATCGACGACGGGTAGATCATCCGCACGAGCGCGGCGTTCACGCTCATGATGCCGGCTGCACCGAACCCCTGTATCACGCGCATCACGGCGAGCACGGGCAGCGAGCCGGCGAGCGCGCAGCCGAGCGACGCCGCGGTGAAAAGCGCAAGCCCGGCGATGTAGATGCGCCGATAGCCGACGCGTTCGCCGAGCGACGCGAGCGGCAGCAGCGTGATCGTGACCGCGAGCTGGTACGCGTTGACGATCCAAATCGACGCGGCGTCGGACGCGTGCAGGTCGCGCGCGATCGTCGGCAGCGCGACGTTCGCGATGGCGCCGTCGAGCACGGCGAGCGTGATGCCCAGTGCGACGCAGACGATTGCCCAGTAGCGTTGCGGAAGCGGCAGGCCGGTATCGGCGTTCATGACGGGAGCGAAGGCGTGATTGTCCGCGTGCCCGGATGCCGGTTGCGTGCGCAACCATGCTCGCGGGTGGAGGCGGCGGTGAACGGTCCGGTCAGCCTGGCGGCGCCGGAGCGGGACCGGTCGAGTGTATCACCGGACCGTTTCGCGCGACGCCGCCAGCGTCCGGCCGGCGGCCGGTGCGTGCGCTCAGCCTTCGAAGTCGAGGCCGCCGAGCCGCACGAGCGGGTCGGCCTGCGTGCGCGACGCGAGATCGATGTCGCGCGCGCCCTGCCATGCGCTCAGTTTCCTCGGCAGCGCGCTCAGGTAGTGCTCGAATCGCGCGGGCCCGTCGGGTGCCATCAGTCGTTCGATCTCGTCGGTGTCCCAGGTCAGCTCGAGATTCAGCGGATGCGCGAAGCCGCTCACGTGCTCGTGCGGCGCGCTGCGGATCTGCACGCGCGTTGGTTGCCCGTGCCCGCCGTATGGGACGACGCCGGTCAGCACGTGATCGGCGAAGTAGGCGGCGATCGCCTGCGCAATGCGCGGCGCGAATTCGGTATCGAAACGGCGGGCGGTTTCGGGCTGCATGAAGGCGTCTCCTGTGTGCCAAAAATCGTAGCACGGCGGTGCCGCGTTTCGGTGTGCGTGATACGCGTAATGGCGCGTTACCACTTGCTGCATCTATTACGGCCGTGCGCAGCCACAATGCATCGCATCAAGTACCACTTCGCGTGGGAGTCCATCATGAAAAGAATTGCCGCAGTGTGTGTCCTCGCCGGTTCGCTCGCCGTGGCGGGCCCGGCGTCCGCGCATGGCCGCGACGGGGGCGCCGTCATCGGCGCGCTGATCGGCGGCGCGTTGCTCGGCGCGATCGTGACGTCGGCGATGAATCCGCCCGTCGCGTACCAGGCGCCCGTGTATCAGGCACCGGCCTATCAGCCGCCGACGTACTACCAGGCACCGGCTTACCAGCAGCCGGCTTATCCGACCTATCAGCAGGCGCAGTACCAGGACGACGGTCCGGACTACTGCTACGACCGCTATCAGCGCCCGTACGTGTGCGGCGCGCCGGTGTCGGGCGGCTATGCGCGGCCGGCCGGGTGGTAAGCGGGCACGCGTCTGACGAGTGGGCAGGCTCGGCGCTGCATCGCCGGCGTTGCCGGACTCCCGGCAGGGCGGACGACAAAAGGCCCTCGCAGTGATGCGAGGGCCTTCGTGTTTTGGCGGTCGTCTATCGGTTCGTTTCGGTCTCGTGTGACTGTGTGCGGATACAAACGGTTGCAATTGCGTCAGTGGCGATGACCGCCGCCGTTGCCTTGGCCGTTCCCGCCGCCGTCATTCCAATCGGCGCGGCGTCCGTCGCCGCGGCCCCAGCCGCCATGACGGGCGCGCTCGCCGCGGTCGCGGTCCCAGCCGCCGCGGTCGCGATTCCAGCCGTCGCGTCCGCGATCCCAGCCGCGGTGGTCGCGGTCCCAGTCGCGCCCGTCGCCACCGCCCCAGATGTTGACCGTGCCGTACACGGGCGACGGTGCATAGGCCGGGCCGTACGCATAGCCCGGATCGGAATAGTAGGTCGGTCCGTAGCCGTATCCGGCGTCCGGCCCGACGACGCACCCGGCCAGCAGCGTGGCGACGCCGGCGGCGGCAATGAGCTTGAGCATGATGATCTCCGTTGGTTCCCCTATAAGTACCGCGCGCGGGGATTGCCGGCTGTTTGCAATTGTGTCGTCAAATTACAGCCTCGTAAGGTCGTGCGGCGAAAGTGTTAGCATCGGGGCCTATTTTGTTTATCAGGAGCACATCGATGAAATTCGCGATCCGGGCCGTCCTGGCCGCCTTTTGCGTGACGACCGCTGCCGCCGCCTGCGCGGCCGGGCCCGTATCGGCGCCCGCCGTGCCGGCCGAATCGATCAAGATGTTCCCGCAGCCGGCGGCTGGCCAGCAGCGCGCGGTGATCGCGCTGCCCGCGCTCGAGAACGAAGGCGACGCGCGCGTTGAGCTGATGATCGGCAAGACGCTGCAGACCGACTGCAACCAGCAATGGTTCGGCGGCGAGCTGACCGCCGAGGACGTGAAGGGCTGGGGCTATACGTATTACCGGTTGACCGACGTGAAGGGGCCGGCATCGACGCTGATGGCCTGCCCCGGCCAGGCGCCGCAGCAGCGCTTCGTGCAGGTGCGCGGTGACGGCCAGCTGCTGCGCTACAACAGCCGCCTGCCGCTCGTCGTATACGTACCGGACGGTTTCGACGTGCACTACCGCGTGTGGCATGCGTCGAAGGACGTGCAGCACGCCGTCACGCAGTAACGGACCGACCGGCGCGGTCATGCGGGGGCGCTTGCCGCTGCATGACCGTGCGGCCTTGCGGGTTTCTCTCCGGAGCCCGTTACTCTATCCGCCGCTCGCGTCCGCGAGCGCCGGCCATGCGGCCAGCGCGGTTTGCGCGGCCACCTCCAAATCGCGACGGCTCGCGCCGTAGCGCGTCTGAATCGACATCCCTTGTTGCAGTGTCACGTAAAAGCGCCGATCGCATCGAGGTTCGCGTGCGCGGCGAGCTCGCCGGTTACCACATCTTCGCCAAGGCGCGCGCGTCACGCGGCGACCGTCTGCTCGTGCATCGCGATCTGCGTTTGCCGGACTACACCACTGAACGCAGGGGCTTGCGCACGATCTCGGCGCGTGCGGCATCACGGTCAATCTCGTGCATTCGGCGACCGATACCGACATGAATCCGGCCGACAGGTAGCACACCGCCGCACAACCCATCGCGGATGGCAATTCCGCAGGACGGCAGGGCCAAGGTTGTGGCCGCGCTCGTCGTCGGGCCAGTGGGGGAGGTCGATCGGCGGGACGGGGTTGACGATCGACGGCGGCGCGAATGCGCAAGGGGCGATGGCCGGTGCGACCTGATCGGACGGCGTGACGTTTACGGCTGGCAGCCGAGCTGCCGATGCTCGACCTCCAAATCGGCTCGTTTGTCGAAAGCACGCAGCTCGTTGCGCGGCTTGCCGTCCGGGCCGATGCCGCGCACGACCTTATGGCCGCGGTCCGGCGCATGTTTGACGGCATCAATGCCGGCGGCCAGTTCGCTGCAGCGAGCAACGGGCGACGCGCGTTCCGGCCGGCGTGTTGCGGCATCCGCGACGTTGGCGACGCCCGGGCTGACGTATCGATGCTTCGGCGTCGCCGTGCCGGTCGCGCTTGCGACGCCGGCGGCATTCGCCGTGCAGATCAGCGCCGAAAACATGGCCAGGGCCGCGAGTGTTCGAATCATGGTCGAGGTCCGTGTGCAGATGAAGGTTCGGGATTCTACGTAATCTCCCGTGCATGTCGATTGCGCTCGGTCAGGGTGCGATCGCGTGTCGCATGTCGTCGTGATGACGTCGCGATGAATGGAAGAGGACAACGAAATATTTCACAGGTGAAATGTGGAATTCATTTACAAAGTGATCAAGCGTACTTACGATGACGCCAATTTGGGCTAGCGGAACTTCGTATGCGTACAGTCGATCGGGCGACGTTTGCCGCGCTCTGCCTTTGTCTTGCCGCATGTGGCGGCGGCGACGACAACGCGGCCGCGGGCGCGCAGACCGTTGCGGGCACATCGACATCGTCCGTCGCGCCTGCCGGTGCAGCATCCGGTGCATCGGCTTCATCGACGAATTCCGGCAGCCCGGTGTCGACCGCCGGGGCGACCGGTACGGCGTCCGGCGCGACGCGTGCGCCTTCCAATGGCACCAAACCCGTTCTCGTCGCCGATGTGACGGTCTTCCCGGCCGCCGACGGCAGCGACCAGGCCGACGCGTTGCAGAAAGCATTCGACAGCCTGCGTGCCGGTCAACGCCTGGTCATCGCACCGGGACGCTACGTCGTCGGGCATTCGCTTGCCGTGACGGTGCCCCAGACGGTGATTTCCGGATACGGCGCGACGCTGGCCGCCACGAATCCGGCCGACCAGACAATCGTGATGCGCGGCACCGGTTCGACGCTCGTCGGCGTGACGCTGGCCGGCACCGGCACGACGCGCCTCACGACGCCCGAGTCGACGAAAGTCGAGGTGACGGGCTCGGACGTTCAGGTGCTCGGCGTGACGATCCAGGGCGGCGCGAGCGCCGGGATCTTCGTGTTCGGCGGCAACGGCATCGCGATCGTGGGCAATACCGTGCGGGCGACGCTGGCCGACGGCATCCATACGACTTACGGTTCGGCCAACGTGCTGGTGCAGAACAATACGGTGGCCGGCACCGGCGACGATCTGATCGCCGTGGTCAGCTATCTCGGCGACGGCCGCCTGAGCAACAACGTGCTGATCGACCATAACGCGGTGTCGGGTAACGCGTGGGGGCGCGGCATCACCGTCGTCGGCGGGCAGGCGGTAACGATCTCGATCAATACGGTCGACGGCGTCGAGAAGGCGGCGGGGATTCTGGTCGCGCAGGAAGACAGCTGGAAAACCTACGGGTCTTCGAACGTCGTCATCGAGGGCAATACCGTGACCAACATCCAGAACGCGAACGTGAACAACGGGCTGCAGCCGACGCAGCAGGGCGCGATCGAGCTGGATACGTGGTCGGGAACCGTGTCGGATGTCACGGTGGCGGACAACCGCGTGTCGGGCTCCGGCTATGCGGGTTTCCGGGCGTACGGGAACGTCTGTTCGTTCAGTGTGACGGGCAATACGTTCTCGTCGATTGCCGGCTTGCCGGTATGGTTGTTGACGAATGGTTGCGCGGCGAACCAGATCGTCGTCGATGCGAATCGGCTCGGGGACGGCAGTCTGCTGGTGCTGCCGGCCGGGGCGTCGCCGACGGGGACGTTTGCCGTGACGGGCGCGAATGCGAGTCTGATGCCGCAGGTCAGGACGGGGTTGATGCAGTGACGGGGCGGTGAGGCCGGAAGGCGGGTGGGCGTTGTGGCAAAGCCCGATGGAGGTGGTCGCGGCCGAGCCGCGACTAGGTGAGCACGTGCACGATCCTGCGCCCGGATGCAGCAAATGCGGGCGACGCGGGTTTGGGACAGGGGGGAAATCGGGAAATTGCTGGTCCCCCGACAGAATTCATATCTACATGACAATATGGCGGTGGGCGTGGGTATCTGATGCAAAGACCCCCAAAAGAACCCCCAGGCAACCGAGGTCATGTGGGCGACTGCCGCTGACAGCAGCGGTGTCCGCTAAGTATCCTTTTCCGCGGCCATCAGGCGAACCACCGCTTCCTCCAGTGATTCGCCTGACAGAAGTGCTACATGCGCGGCGCTGTTGCACGAGTAATCATCTGCTCAACCTGTGGGCTCACGTGAACTGGAACTAGCTCAACCTCAGGGTGGGCGTTCGCGTACACCCGGAAAATTTCGTCGGCAAAAGCCTGGCCTACGGTTTCCACATCTCGGAAGTCGAAGAGCACGACCTTGAACCGATCAACGCGAGCCAGGAGACGCTGTGCCTGTGATCGCGAAACCAAGCTCTCCGCTCCCATTCTCGCCAAACGAACAGGAACGATGGTTTTGCTGAATGTGTATTCGTCGGCCTGAGCAAATTCGTCGAAAACATCCGTCAGCAACCTCTCGGTATGATTGCCATGAGCCATCATGACCCATGTTCCTTCACGGGAGTGATCTCGTTCAAATAGATAATCATCTTCGCCATCAAGATGGTCGAACATCAATCCGCCAGATACGATGCAAAAATGATCGAATGCCCTCGATGAGAAGAACACTCCCTCACCGGTATGGTTGTCCGGATCCGTAGTCAGCTTACCTTTCGCGAGCTCAAGAATTGCCTGCCGCTCGTCCGGGAGTTTACAGATGCGACTAATACGCTTGAAGATCCCCTCTCCATCATCCTCGATTGAACACACGGTTCCACCAGCATGTAGGTTTGCTCGAACAGTTACAGTCGTTCCCTGTGAGTGCTCAATTGCGTTGTTTAGCATCTCAGTGAAGCCGTAGTCCCAAATTTTTAGTGCGTTCTCGCACATAACCTCGGAAAAACCCGGGCGAAAATCTTCTACCCAAACTACATGCTCCTCGATTGATTCGAGTGGGTATTTCTTTTCGAGAGACGCGAGTGGAGGTTGCGTATATGTCTTGGGGCGCTTCCCGCTCCCCTCTGCGAGCAATCCGGCGGTCACTAGGCGCGACAGAAGTCCGTTCGCAGCTTGCCGAGAGATGCCGCGACGCTCCTGGAAAACATGGCTCAACGCCGCTTCTTTACCGTCAAATTGCCACAGGATGCGGCTGATTTCGGGGTCAAGTTTCTTCAGGTGCTCAATCGCTGTCATGGAAATTTCTCGTTAGCGCTATGTCAACATGGCGTGCATCGATGTTGACATAGAAGCCCCCCTCAGCGCAAGAAAAAAGCCCGCTTGCTTTCGCAGAGCGGGCTTCGATGTTGGTTGCGGGGATAGGATTTGAACCTATGACCTTCGGGTTATGAGCCCGACGAGCTGCCAGACTGCTCCACCCCGCGGCGCGGAGTGTAATCGCAATACGGCGCTGCGTCAAAGCGTGTCAGCCCAGATCACCCTGAAATTGAACCTCAAGCCACCGCCGGATCGCGCATGCGCATGAGAAGCGACTCGACCGCCGGCGTGATCGGGGCGGTCGTGCCTTCGCGGTCATCGTACAGGGTGCCGAGCACGAGCAGGACAGCCGAGCGCACCGAGCCGGGAACGGTGCTCGTAGTTTCGCCGTCTTCGAGCGCCCACGTGCCGGGGATTTCCTTGAGCTTCAGGTAGTCCACGACGATGTCACTCGCTGCGTCGATCAGATCCTTGATCGCGTCGTCATCCTCGCCCGCTTCGACGCGCAGATGCGAGAGTGCGCGATTGAATGAGACAAGCTGCTTAATTGCCATTTTCTGGCTCCGTTCGTTCAGGCGTGCTAGCCGCCGTAGCGCTGCTCGGCGCCGGATCCTTGTCGCGCTCGGCGAGCGCACGCAGCGAGTAATTCTGCTGCTGGAGGTAGGGCGTATCGCCGCCCGGAACCGGCGCCATGTTTTCGGCAGCACGCGCCTCATTCGGGGCCATCCAGCCACCGCCTACGGCTTTTGAATGCGCGTCATATCGCGCGGCCGGATCCATGCGCAACAGCCCCCGCACATCAACGTCAAACCCCTGACCGTCGGGGACTTCGAAACCGTCATCGAGACAGAGCTCGAGTTCTTCGATTGGGGCTTGCAGGCAATCGGTGTAGTACGACTGTTCGAGCGCACCGATGTTGGCCGCCGTCTTGGAGCCCGTCGGGTCGGCGCCGATCTTATAGAGCGGTACGTGGTAGCAGCGTGCGACGTCCTCAACGGCCCAGCGCAGTTGTTCGACGAGCTGCGCATCCGTCGCCGTCATCATGACGGTTTCGTACTTCAGCCCGTCACCCACCACGGCCAAACGGCCGGCGTTCTCGCCGCCGTAGTTCGTCTCCCAATGGGTTTTCAGCCGGTTTGCGGTCTCGTCGCTGATCTTGCCGGGCGCGGACAGGATGCCGCCAGGCCGCGACATGTTGCCGAAGAACTTCCGGCTGTTCTGCTGGATACGGTTTCCCATCGTGCCGGCCGCGGCTGCTGCCACGATCGGCGATACACCAATGAGCGGATGCCAAGGGCAGATACCGCGATCGTGGATGATCTCGGACGACGGAATCGTGACTTGCTCTGGCAGGCCGCGCAGCGGATCGGCGGCCACCTGATAGAACACAGCCCCGCTGGGCGCGACGAGCGGAACAACGCGCGTTGGGTCGAGCACGTACATGGCGATCACATTGCGCAGCATGTCCCGGACGAGCAGCACATATGTGTTGCCGGCAAGCAGCTTCGACACCTGCCACGCCTTCACGAACTGAATTCGATTTTGGTACGGATTCGGCCGGCGCAGCGGCCCCGTGAAGCGGGGCGCACTGGCGTCCTGCCAGATGTTGCCGACCTGCTTCACGTACCGGATGCCGAGTTTCGAAATGTCCGAGGCGATGCGATCCACGCACGCGTATACGGCCGAGAACGCGAGCAGGTCGTGGCGGCCATCAATTCCCATACTGGCCTGCCACGCGCCCGCGAACGGCTCGCGCACGACGCCGGCAATCGAGCTGCCGCCGCCAACCGGAAGCGGCGGGGCGGCTTTCCGCATCCACGAGAAGAGCCGCATCAGCCCTCCGGCCGCATGTCGCGGCGCTTGTACGCGGAACGCTTCGACGCCGGCTCGCGAATCTTCCGGAGCAGGATCAGCAGTTGGGCATGCTTCGGATCGCTGATCTCGATTCGCTCGCCGACGTGCCGCGTGCGCCCTGCATAGGGGAATGCCTCGGCTACCTCATAGGTTTGCATGACGTTCTCCGCTTACGCGCCGTCGATCGCCGCGTCGCCGTAGGCTGCGCCGGAGATGTACTGAACACCTTCGAGCCGGCGGCGCTTCCAGTTGATGAACCGCTCGGCCTTCAGGGCGATGAAGCCGCTTTGCCACAGCGACACCAGTTCCGTAGCGCCAGCAACGGGTGCGCTATCCATTTGCAGCGACGCTTCGCGGCTCACGTCGAGCGTCACACCGCCGTCGTCGGCAAACAGGATTTCGCTTGCCTTCGCGAGTACGATGTTGTTGCCGGCCGTTTGCGACAGGATCGCCGGCAGACCGAAGAACGTGCCGCCCGCCATCGTCAGGCCCGGGAACTCCGGTTGCCCCATCACGTTCAGCATCAGCGACAGCGCGAGGGCCGTCGTCTCCGACATGATCCAGACCGCGCCCGCGACCGACAGATTTGCTGCGATGTACGCCTGGAATACCTTCTTCACGTCGGCGCGCACGGCTTCCGCATCCTTGCCTGATGCCGGAATCGCCTTGATGCCGTTCGTGATCGACGCGGGCGACAGACCATTTGCGCCGGCTTCAACAGCCGGGTCGATGAATTGCCCGTCGAGGAATTGGCTGATCGTCGAAATGAGATCCTGCTGGATGACCCCTTCGGCGCTCGGCGTCGAGAAGCGCGCAAGCTCTTCCGTGATCGCGACGATGCCTGCCACCTTCGAGAAGCCGAGCGTCGTCGTATTGAACGCCAGTGCCGACACGGGCGCGGGCTTGCCTTCGCCAACCCAGCCGACCGACGAACCCGTCGCCTGGCCGGGGATGCGGACATTGAACGGCACACGACGCAGACCTTCGATGCGGCCGACGATCGTAGCCGGGCGCAGCAGTTCGATGAATTCGCCGGCCATGTTCTGATATTCGACGAGCGGCGCGGCCCACGTCGGGTCCGTAGTCGTGCCGGCTGCGACGGCCGCCTTGAGCACCGTTTCAACCTCCGGCGTCGAATCCTTCCATTGCTTCGCGATCTCGGCCGCTTGCATGAGGTTGCCTTTCGAGCGCGCGAGCGCAATCGCATAGCGCGTGAACGCCGTGCCTTTGGTGACGTTGGGCGTCACGATGACGGGCGAGTGCGCGGCCGGGCCGCCGGCGACCGGAACGGCCGACTTGGCTTCGATCGCTTGCTGTTCCTTGAGGCGCGTTTCGTGGGCGTCGAGCGACTTCAGCTCCGCGTCGAGCTGGTCGTATTCCGTCGACTCGGCTTCGTTCAGCGTGCGGCCACCGTCTGCGTCAGCGCCATCCATCAGCGCCTTTTTGCGCGCGATGTGTTCCGCTCGCTTCTTCGCGAGAGCCTTGAGTCGTTCAGCAATGGTCATGTCATGTTCCTTGATGATGGGAGCGTTCAAACGCACGACGGGCGCTCCCACACGGGACTTGTCATGCGCTTTGATTGATTGAACTGCCGCCTCAGCGTTTGCCGGGATCGTCACGGCGCTGAGTTCGAACAGCTCGCAGGATTTGATAAGGAAGCCGCCTGTCGCCTTGTCGTACACGGCGTCGAGAGGGCGGAATCCGATGGACAGGCCCGGCACCAAACCGGCCTTGATGAGGTTGTATGCCTCATCGATGTATGCGGCAGTGCCGGGCGGGGCGATCGTCGCCTCAACCTCGGCGCCGGCCGCCGTGACCGTCATTTTGTTGACGGTGCCGATGGGCTTGCTTGGATCGTGCTGCCACAGCAGCGGGAACGGCGTCTTGAATCGGATGCCTTCCGGGACGACGGTATCGCCCACGCGATCGGGCGTCGGCGTGGAGGCAATGCCCTTGAGCATTCGCGTCCCGTCGTCGAGGTTCTTCACCTCGAACCGCGAGAACGCTTTATTCGACGCCTTCGCAGTTTGCTTGGTGATAAATTTCGAAATTTGCTGATTCATTGGCATTTGATTGCGTGAATATTGTCATTATCACGCATAAAGTGCCAATGTCAAGGCTATATGAAGAACATTTGCGGTTCGATTTCTGATTCTGTCGAATTTTGTTGCGTGGCGCCGACCGCCATCGCCAATGCCACCATGCCGTCGATGCGGCCGGTCGACTTCTGTTTCGTGAATTTGCGGTTGCCCGCCGGATCGGAAACGGCGACCGCGTTCACGGCACACATTTGCAGGACGGGGTGTCCGCCGTGTCGGAGCTTGCGCGCAAGCAGCCGCGCTTCCAGTTCGCGAATAGCTGGCGACATGGAAACGAAGCCCTGGCCGAATTCGGCGAACCGGCTCAACTCCTCATCCGTGAAGCCGACCCGCTCAAGCCACGGTTTCAGGAATCGCATGTTGTACCGGTCGAACGCGAGCGCGCGCACGTTGCAGCGGTCGAACACGCCGCGCAAGTATTCGGCGACGAATTCGTATTCGATGGCGCTGCCGGGCGTCGTCTGAAGCAGGCCATCACGCGCCCACACGTCGTAAGGCACGCGATCGGCCCGCGCCTTCGCTTCGAGGCCGTCCTCCGGGAGCCAGAATGTCGGATGAACGTCACCGCCCTCCGACAGCAGAACGAGCGCCGTCAAGTCACTCACGCTCGATAGATCGAGGCCGCCATAAACGTCCTCGCCGTCCAGCTCGGCAGGTTCGCCGCTGTTCTCCATCCAGATCGCACGCGCGACAAACGGATTGCGCGCTTCGACGCGCTGATTCAAAACCAAGTTGCGATAGGCCGATTCGCGGCTCGGCAGGCGCTTCGCATCCGACGCCATGCGACGCACTTCCTCGCGATTCATGAACACGTCGAAATGCGGGTTCGCCAGCCGGATCGCCTCATCGCTGAATGGATCCATGTCGAGCGGCGCGGTATAGAGCGCCACCTTCAGACGCGGATCGGCACCGCTCAGCGCGTCGTCGATGAGCAGGCTGAGCAGATCACCATCGGTAGGGGCCTGCGTGCTGATGACGATCGATAGTGGGCTTTCCTGCGCTGCGCTCGCCGTTTCCAGTGCCTCGTACAGTTGGGAGCGCGGGCCTTTGACCTGGCCGAGCTCGTCGTGGATCGTGAGTGCGGGGCTCAGGCCGAATTTGGTCGCTGCGTCGGCCGACAGCGCCTTGTAGATCGTGCCGAGGTCGTGACACAGCAGCTCCTTCGCCGTGTCTCGGATGGTGACGTACTGCGACAGATCCTCGGACATGCGAACAACCTTCGCCGCGAGTTCGAACAGCACGGCCGCCTGGTCGCGCGATTGCGCTGCGCTGTATAGCTGGCTGTTCGGCCGCGCCTCCGGGCCAACGAGGTGAAGCAACACGAGGAACGCGGAGAGGGCCGTTTTGGCGTTCTTGCGCGCCATCGAGAGGATGAAGGTGCGCGTCGGCGTGTCGTATATCTGCTTGATCCAGCCGCGTTGCTCTTTCGTGAGCTTGACGGGCTGCCCGACGAGTCGGCCTTCAGGGATGCGGCAGTGCTCTTCGATCCATCGGATGTTGCGCTCGCCGCGAGAGACACGCTTTACGCGGGGAGTTCCCATGGTTTCCTTGCCTTCTTCTGGTTCGTCAGTGAACGACCTACCGTCGTCGGATGCTCGACGGCCTGCCGCGTGATGCGCAGTCGCGTCGCAAGCGACGAGGCCGCGCGACTCTCACGCTCGGACATTGCGAGCAGTCGGTCGTAGCGTTTCAGGCCATCGTCGTCTGCGAGCCATGCGCGCTCGAAATTCAAAATCTCTTCGGCCAGTACGCGAGCGTTCGTGACGTGACGACAGTACATTTCCAGCAGCGGCGCATGGGTTGCCGTGAACGCGCTCGCCGGTTGATCGTTGACGACCTCTATCCAGACCGCACGCTCGCCGTCACTCAGGTGGAGTGGCGGCGCAAGACGCTGTTCCGCCGCAACCGGCGCGGCTGTCGCCGTTACGATCGATGCGGTAGATTTCCGTCCGCGTTGAGCCATTTTTTACCTTTTTTGTCCACGTTTATGAAAGCGAAGGGAGCGGTCGGTTTCCCGGGCTTTGAATCCCTAGAAATCGACCACCCCCCCGGCCGGGGGCTACAGGTCATGACCAACTGCCGTCGAGTGGCAGGCCGTCAGGTCCGAATGCCTTGCGCCGCTCTCGATGACCGAACTGCTGGCGCGTCACCTGGTCATGGTGATCGGCACACAGTCCGCGGAGGTTGTCGTCGGCGTCGGTGCCGCCGTGTTCGAGCGGTTTGATGTGATCGACGACGACGGACTCGCGCACAACGTCCTGTTGGGCGCACAGCACGCAGATCGGATCGCGTCGAAGGATGCGGGCGCGGATCTTCATCCACTTGCTGCCGCGCGTGCGCAGTTGGACACGTGCGCTCATTGCACATCTCGAGTTGGCATTTAATTGCTCGAATACTTGCGTTGTTGAAATTATCTGCTACGTCGCGGACGTTTACAACAGGCGGGATGGAGATGCGGTGGAACAGGCCCGCCGAAGCGAGCCTTGGGCGTTATGCCTTGTATGGTGTCCGCGCCTTCGCGAGCCGTTCCCGGACGTAGGCAAGATCGGGCCGTAGCGTGCTGACTGGCTGACGTTCGACGGCCAGCACGACGTTGTCGTAATGCGCGTCAGTCCAATGCTCCAGTCGGGCCAGCTCCGTCACGGCGTCGAATAGCTCCTTCTGCCATTCCTTCACCTGTTCCGGGGTGAGGCAGGGGACGAACGGCAGGAAAGGACCATCTTCTATCGGCAGACCGGCCAACTCGCGCGCGCACTCTCGCAACGCAACTCGATTCGCCCTCATGGCGGGCAACAATCTATTCGCCGCATCCTGCGGCCCTCGCCACGTAAACCGGTCGCCGTCGACAGTCAGGGTGATCCCGTTGCGGCGACACTCGATCCAGATTTCGAGGCGTGTCATACGTCACCCCCGATGTCAGAATTCGAAGAATCCCCCGAAGGCGACACTCCCTTGGCTATGTCCCCTTCGGGAAAATCGCCAAAATCGACCGGCCGCAAACCCTTACCAGAGCCGAAGGGGACATGAATCCCCGAAGGGGACACGGTATAGAGAGTGGGATTCTTCGTGTCTTCTTCGGGGGCTGTCTCCTTCGCAAACGCCCATTTTTCGAGGGGAGTCATACGTCCCCTCCAGGCTCCGAAGCCGAAGAACTTCCCGAAGGTGACACTCCCTTCGGGTTGGCATCTTCGGCGGATGACCCAAAATCGACCGCCCGCAAACCCCCGTGGTTGCCGAAGGTGCCACGACTTCCCGAAGATGCCACGGTATAGAGAGTGGCATCTTCGTTGGCATGTTCGGAGCTTGGCATCTTCGGGATTGCCCATTGCCAACCCTCTTTCATCCCGATCTTGCGTTTCTCTACTCCCAAGGCGTCTGCTGCGCGATGCATTGTCCGCCACGAGAAACCGGCCTCGTCAGCATCCTTGCGAACCTGTTTCGAGGACATCGGGCCATCGGAAAGAAGCCCCTCCAAGAACTCGGATGCCTCCACTCGTTCGGTTTTGGTTTCTTCATCCTGTCGCTCAACGTCGCCGAGAATGTCACGGGCCGATCCGTCGATCAGTGCGCCCCAAGCCACCCGGCTTGCCGTGATGCCGTCCGTCTCGGTCATTTCGAGCGAGTAGGCCACGCCACCATCGTCCGGAGCGATATTCGATTTCGCGCGAGCCAGAATTCGACGCTCGGCCGCCTCGTCCTTGCCAGCAACCAGCACCATGCGGGCAAGTGCGACGAATGCCTGGGAGCCGATAACGCGCTCGGCTGGACTGCTGCCCTTGGTGCCCTTCGCGAAGTGCGAGATACCAAGAACACAGCAGTGGTGTGCGCTCGCCATGTCAACCAGTGATTGCAGGTTGCGGCGAACATCATTGACGCGGTGTGCGTCGCCTGAGACGGCCGAGACAATCGGATCGAGTATCAGCAACTGCGCATCACACATGTCGGACAGCCGCTCCGCCAGTAACGGCATGTCGGCCGCCGGATCGAAGGGCAGCAGTTCCCCGGCCTCATCGGTGCGGCCCGTGATGATGTGTACGCGGTCGAGGTCAGCGCCAGCAGCCATTAGGCGCGGAACGATCGTATCGGCTGGGTTGTCCTCGCCGCTCCATATGAGAACGTCACCGGCATGATTGCAGGCCGAGCCATCCGGCCATGTGCCGCCTCGCGTGACCGTTGCCGTCAGCGCCAAGGCCAGCGTCGTCTTACCCGTGCCAGGCGAACCAGCCAGCAGGGTCAACTTCCCTTCGGGGAGCCATCCCGGCCAGAGCCAGCGGATAGCTTCCGGCACGACGTTTGAAGCGCGCGTAATGGTCACGGCGGGGCGGGCCTGAGTGTCGTTCGAACCCGGCGCGCGGGCGAAGAATGCCTCGCGAGCTGCCTTCACGCGGCCAGCGTCAACCGCACGGTCCAAATCCAATTCGGCAAGATGATCCGTCATAGCCGGCCCGCCTTCGTTTCGCGGATCAGCCATGCCTTTGCGGCCGTCACGATGTTTGCCGTCACCCATTCCCTGTGTTTTTCCCACTCACGTTCACCCATCTGCTTTCTACAGCGTTCGATTTCGCGCTCGATCATCTGATTGCCTAGCGCCTTGATTTCGTCTGCTCGGGTGGGTGTCATGCGCCGCCCTTGTCAGATGAGGACTGCTTAGGGGTTGATCGACGAGAAGAGGCCGAGGCGGCACGAACAGCCCGATCGCGCAGCTCGTAGTCCGCTTCGCTTGCGATGAAGGCCATCTGTCCGATTGCATCCACCTGGCGGGCAATGCTCCACAGCAGCGACGGAACGCTAGTTTCTTGAAAATTGCCGATGCGCTGCCCGCGCTCCTTTCTCAAGTCTTCGGACACAAGGCAGGCAATTCCATCCAGCGTGTCGCGCAAAGCGCCTGCCTCGTCGGGCGCTGTTGACGACGACAGAAATTCGAGTTCTTCAGTCGAGGCGGATTTCATGTCGAAGCGACCGTAAAAGAACGACAGCAGGCCGGCGGCGTCAGGTCGCCTATCAAGCATGGCGTGCCTCCGCTTCGATTGATTCGGCCGTTTCCAGCGCATCGCTCAGCTTGGTTCTCAGCACGGACGTGAGTAGGCGAATCGTCTCGATGGACCATTCGTGTTCGCCATCGTCGTACTTCTCGAAAAGCCACTTGATGCAATGAGCAGCGGACCCGCAGTCGAGCAAGGTCTCGACGAGGGTGAGCTCGGGGATTGGCTTCGTTGTGGCCTTGCTCATGCGGACACCTCCGCACGCGTAGCCATGCGCAGTTCGCCAAGCTCGATCGCCGTGCGCTGAGCGACGTCGCGGCCAATGTCGCACATCACGCACGCACGCATCGTGATTTGCGCCTCGCCTTGGATCACGTTGAACAGCTCTTCAAGCTGTTGGAGCTTGCTGCCGAGATCTTCCAGGGCTTGACCGTCGATGAGGAACTTAGCCATGCGGCACCTCTTCCTGACGGCAGAGTTCTGCGAGCTGGCCCATTGCCGAGCCGAGCAGGTCGAGGGCGTCGAACACGGTCGGCGCGAGCGTTGCATCACGCAGTGCGCGATTGATGATTTCGAGTGCGGTCGGATTCACGCGCCCACCTCCGTTGCTTCACCAGTGGCGCTGGGCATTGCGGTGAGCGCACCGTTGTCGACGTGACTGGTATGCGTTACGACTTGTCCGCTTCGACCGTTGCGCCGCAAGCTCGCATTCGCGCTAGCACTCGTTCGAATGTTTGCGGATCGAGTTCCAACTGAGCCATCGCGAAGAACAGCATGTGCATACCCATTTCCCGGCTGTTGTTCGCATCCGCCGCCATGTACTTCCGCCACTGACGGCCGGTCGATACGCCGAACAGCTCCGCCATTTCCGTGCTGCTTTTCCCGAGCTCCTGTTTGAGGCGCTCCATGTCTTCCGGCGAGGGGGGAGTGTAGGTAATCATTTTTTTGAGGCGCGAGCAGGCGCGCACGAAGGTAAGTCTTCATGATGGGCATCCTTTCGGAGAAGCGGTCCTCGCGGAGTGCGCGAACCTGAACAGCCAATGTAGGCCCTTTGGGTACCTTTGTCAATTCCTCGGAAAGCTGCGTGGGCATCATGCGACTCTGCCTTTGCCCAGGATCGCGGCGATTTCCTCGGCGACATCTGTCGGGTTTCGGTAGCCCGTCAGGCGGTAGCGCAGCACGCGGGCCGTCTTGCCAAAGCAGGTCGGTACGGTTTCCCATCGGCCCGTTATGAGCCAACCTTCCGCGCGCAGCGCCGAGATCGTCGTATTCAGGCAGTGGTCGCCCATGCGCTCAGCGTCGAAACGATTCAGCGAGATTCCGCGACGCAACTCGAGCAACACGCGATCGATTTTGCCGAGCGGCTTTTGGGCGAGCGTCGTGTTAACATTCGTGTTCGAATTGAGATTCTTTTTGAATTGGCTGGCCTGCGGGTCGGCCATTTTTTTTGTCTGCATCTCTCAGCCCTCAACGCGATAGTTTGCGGGATCGGAGAGCCAGCGATGAATCTCGCGGTTCGGCCATGCTATACAGCGCTGCGAGCCGAGCTGTACGCGCCGCGGAAAACGACCGGCGATTTCACGCAGCCTGATTGACTCGCGCGAGAGCGGCACGAACGTCTTGAGATTCTGCCAGCGCGAGTATCCGTCGAGCGGCAACGCTTGAGGTGCAGTGGTGAGCGCCTGTGCGCTCGGTTGTGCGATCGTTGAATTGGCAGCCATGCTGTAAACCTCGTACAAGGTTGTTGAACATGGCGCTAGTTAAATATGTTGCGTCGGGCGCGGGTGCCAGCTGGCAAAACTCGCTGCTAGCTGGCAAATCGATCAAGCTTCGTTAAGCAGATCAAGGCCTGCCTTGATACTGGCTCTGATCGATGACGATCCCGTGCCTTGTCGCTTGGCGTCTGGCAGAGCGTCGAGAATATCGGTGACTGCCTCGGCGATTCTCGACGAGTTTGGATCGTCCCCCTTCCTATAGCGATTCGATGCGCTCGCTAGAGCAAGCGCGAGAGCGCCAATTTGCTTGTGAAGGGACGTACGTTCCCGGTCGCCAAGATCGGACGGTGCAGAAGCGTCAGTGCCGGCGCGGTCATCGTTCAACAAATTGCGGAGATCGGCGCTACCGATTCGAAACGTATCTGGGGAGGGAAACTCCAAATCGACGATGAAATCCCGCGCGCTGTTTGACCCTGCTGGCCGAGAAGGCATCCTTCGAAGTACCTGCAACAGAGATTCGTTGTCTTGATCGAGCAGCAGGATTCCGTCCGCGAATTCAATTTTTCCCATCCGATCGCCGTCGAAGATTTCCTGGCGGTCCTTCCTCGCGTTGACGGCAATACGGTGAAAGCCGTCAAGCAAGCGGACATGATCGGAGAGTGGCGACCAGAATTCCCGCTGAGCTGGAGAAATCTTACGTCGTTGCGCGAGCATCGTTTGATCCGGGCGAATGCCGAAGCAGTGACTACCCCTGGCAATGGGCATTGCGTATCGTCCAGTCGCGTCCCACCACACTGCGATCTCTCCCGCATACACGCGGTCGAGGACATCGATCTCCGTGATGTCTTCGCCGAACGATTCTCTCAAGACTGATGCTGCCTGCGAGACAGTGAACCATCGCTTAAATGAACCCAACTCCCGCATTGCCAGCCCTGTAGCAAAGCCCTGTTTAAGAACCGCGCCAACCGGGTTGGGCACCCGGCTTTCGCCCCGTCGAGCTAGGCGCGGTTTGACTTTCGGGATGCCGTAAGTTGGCAACCGTGGTCATTGATTGTAGATCGAAATACTGTTTTTTTATACAGGTGTGCGAGTCAGGCATTGAATGATGCGAAGGGCAGTCGCCGCGAAACGGAACTTGCGAGGCTGGCACCGAGTTCGTGTGACCGAAAGGACGATTGATGAGCTTGCCGGAATATTTGCCCGGCCCCCCGGCGGGCCGCTAGTGTGGCATCGTGTACCGGGGCAATGCTCTTCTACGACAGCCAACTCGCCGAGGCGTTCCCCGAACGCATATCATGGATATCGGCCGTCTTAAACTGTCCCACAAGAGACCGCCAGCCCGCCGATCGCCTGAAGCTCGAATCGTCAATGCCCGACGGATCTGCC
Organism: Burkholderia sp. BCC1638; assembly: GCF_902833195.1. Lineage (NCBI taxonomy): Bacteria > Pseudomonadati > Pseudomonadota > Betaproteobacteria > Burkholderiales > Burkholderiaceae > Burkholderia > Burkholderia sp. BCC1638. Next base: position 42,037 of record NZ_CADFEC010000035.1, on the reverse strand, counting down.
CCGTAGTATCGACAAGAGGATCAGAACTATGCGGGATCGAGCAGGCCTTGCTGGATTAATGCTGTATTGGGATCGTGCCCGCACAACACGGAATCTATGATTACGCCGCGTCGAACCCTATTCAACCGGTCGTTGGACGCTTGGATTGCAGCCTTGGCGTAAAGCGACACAGCACGATTCTCTGTGTCCAGCCCCCGGTCGTCCACTTCGGAGTAGAAATTCTGTAACCTCGCAACCGTTTCTAGTGGCGAAGGAATAGTTCCATTGGCCAAGGCGCGGTCAATTTCAATCAGCCCTGTAAACAGATCGGATCTCTTCCACAATCGAGATTTCGGTGAGAATCCGCATTCGTCAATATATGAAAAAAGATCGATCATGCGATTGCTATAAAAATCCCGGTCGGGGAAGTGATCGTTAAATCTTATCAAATATGACTCGAAAGGCTCGTCACGATTGAAGTAGCCATCCATCATCGTGATTAAAACTTGCAGAACAAATCGCACATCCCCCATTCTCTTGATGTCTGCCGCGCGAAATACTTTGTGATTGTCAAAAAAATCATGCTCGGCAAATCCGGCGGCAAAACGCATTAATTCGCCCGCGTAAACTGCATTGTTGATTTCGATGTCGTTCAGTGAATATTTTGTTGAGTTTATTCGTTTAAATACTTCAATGATCTGGTCGTAGTTAACGGGGCCGAGATCTCGCACCGCAACGTCATAGTTTAAAAACTCTTCCTTCTGCTCTTTTGCTAATTGGGCGTAAGAGGGGATCGACACGTCATATGTAGACGGATCTCCGTGAAAATATTCAAAAATTGTCGTGACTCGCTGCTGACCATCTACTAACAACTGCGTTCCCTCGCCAGTGTCGACGTTCGTTTCGCCATTCGCAACGTAGATTTCCGGGAACGGATATCCCTTAAGAATTGTATCGATGAAGCGAACCTTGTCCGCCGAGGTCCATACTAAGCGGCGTTGAAATTCAGGTCGAGGAATTAGGCTCGCAGCTTTCATTTGTGTAATTATTTGCCTAATTTTAAGACTGGATGGGGAGGTTTTCATGTTATAGATCCGATAATTCTGCGTTTTTTGCCTCAATAATGCCGCGCTGTTGATACAGTTCGAGGAAGTGTGCTGAATAATAGAGTCCGCATCTGAGTCTTTTGTGTCTGAAGTGATCGCTTCGATTCAGGCGGCTCAAAAGGTCGAACCAATTTGCACATCCAGGCGGCGACGGTGTCGGGAATTTGTCGGGACGTAGCCAGCCATGCAGCATGTAGTCTCCGAGGTCTTGGGATCTCCATGGGAATTTTGTCTGATTTGACCCGTATACAGCTATATCCTTCCAGACCTTCACATACAAAAGCGGGCTTACCAGCGCAAGATCAATGTCTGAAACGCCAGGTTGATAGGCTCTGTACCGCGGCTTGTATTCAGGTTTGATTTTTTCGGTAAACGAGAATCCCAGCTTTGCTGAGCCGACTACGATCGGCTTCACCGACGCGTCGGAAGGAATCTGAAAGACAATGCGGGTCTGCTCGACGACGAACTCAAGGGCTTCCTTGGTAACTACCGGCCCAGGGTCTCCAGACGTGATGTACTCAGGAACAATGTCGCAGGCGGCACGTTCACGAAGTATTTTTTTAAATTCATCGGGCGTCATTTTTTTAGCAATCACCGCTCAGCGCGCAGGAAAGTTCTTGAATTGTACTAGTAAAGCTAAAGGAAACGAGCTTCGGGTTACATAGAGAGCCGCGCATCTAGAGGACGTATGGAACGTCTGAATTTTGCACGCTGCCAACGGGTCGGCTCCCCGGTTCCCTGGAAGTCCGCGATGCTATTGTTACAGGTAGCGCAATCAGCCATTGGATGATGTGAAGGGCAGTACCTTTGCACCTGCCTTCAATTCGTCGAGGTAGTCGGCCCAGCGCTGCATCATTTTGCGACGCTCTGGCAGATACTCGGCATGGACGTAGGCTGCGGTGACTTGGTTGCGCTCCGCGTGCGCCATCTGGCGTTCGACAACGTCGCGGCTGTATCCCAGTTCACGCAGCGCTGTCGCTGCGAGGCCGCGGAAGCCGTGTCCGGTCATGCGCGACTTGTAGCCCATGCGATACAGGGCATACAGCATCGTGTTGTTCGAGATATGACTTCGGCCCTGTACGCTGTAGAAGACGAAGCGCTGCTGGCCGTTGATCGCGTGCAACTGTGTCAGAACGTCAATTGCCTGCCGGGACAGCGGGACGATGTGCGGATCGCGCATCTTCATGCGATCGGCGGGCACGCGCCATTCAGCGGCATCAACATTGATCTCTGGCCACTCGGCCTGGATCATTTCTTTCGTTCGCACGAACGTAAGCGCCATGAAACGCAGGGCGAGCCGCGTGACCAAATCGCCTGAGTATTGGTCAATGTCGCGCATGAGCTGCGGGATCTCGGTCGCTTTCACCCGCGCCATATGCTGTACGCCGGCGCTCTTCTTCAATACGGTTTCCGCGTCAATGTCGGCCGCCGGGTTTCGAGTACAGCGGCCGGTCATGATGCCGTACTGAAACACGGCACGCGAACGCTGCAGAACCCGCTTGGCCGTCTCGCGAACGCCGCGAGATTCGACGGTGCGGATGATCGCCAGCAACTCGGGAGCATCAATGCTCGCGATAGGGCGAGCGCCGAGTCGGGGAAATACGTCGACTTCCAGGCAGTTGATGACCTTGCCTGCATACACCTCCGACCATCCACCGCGCTGAGTCTCAAACCATTCGCGCGCGACGATTTCGAACGAGCTGGCGGCGGCCAGTTGCGCAGCGCGCTTGTCGGCTTTCTTGGCTTCGCCTGGGTCAACGCCTGCGGCGAGCTTCTCACGCGCGTTATCGCGGCGAGCGCGCGCCTCGGCGAGCGAAACATCCGGATACGTGCCGAGCGCCAGGCTCTTTTCTTTACCATCAACGCGGTACTTGAGAACCCATCGTTTGCCGCCGGCTGGCGTTATCAATAGCAGCAGTCCGCCACCGTCATAAAGCTTCTGTTGTTTCTCAGTGGGCTTGGCTGTGCGGACCTTGAGGTCGGTGAGCGCCATGTGCTGGTGCCTCGGGGGTTGTTTTCTGGGGGTGTTTTGCAGAACCCCCAAAACAACCCCAAGTCGGGGGTTGTTTCCACTGGGGGTTGCTGGTGGAAGTTTGCAACAAAAAACCCCGCACAGCCAAGCGTGACGGGGTTCTTGTGGCGAAGCTGGTGGAACTTTGGGGGATTCTTGGTCCCCCCGACAGGAATCGAACCTGTATCTAGCGCTTAGGAGGCGCTTGTTCTATCCATTGAACTACGGGGAGAGCCATGTCCGCAGTTTCACGCACAGAAGACGCGAACGGGACGGCGATGTGGACAGCGCGCAGAGTATAGCAAACGCGCGGCGCATCGGCGGACGGAATGCGTGCCGATGCGCGCCGCGCGCGCTCGATCATGTCCGGAAGCCCGAATCAGAAATCGACGACGACGAAATCTTCCTTGCCCACGTCGCACAGCGGGCAGCGCCAGTCGGCGGGAATGTCGGCGAAACGGGTGCCGGCGGGGATGCCCTCGTCGGGCAGGCCTTCCGCTTCGTTGTAGACCCACCCGCAAATCAGGCAGACCCAGCTCTGGTATTCGGTTACTTCGCTCATGTGGTGCTCGGAATGATGAAAATCTGTGATGCCGTCCGCGGCGTGGCCGGCGGACGAAAGGCGCAATGGTACCGGAATTTCGCCGAACGCCTCTGCAACGTCGTTTTAAACGTGCGCATCGCGAACAACGGACGTCATCGCGCGGGCCGGGCACGCAGTGTATGCTTCGTGAGCCTTTCAATCTGAAGGAGTAAACGATGCTCAACAAGAAGTGGATCGCGGGTGCGGTATGTGTCGCGGCTCTGGCCGTGTCGACGCTCGCGCGTGCCGAGGCGCGCGTGTTTTTCGTCGAGCCGAAGGACGGCGCGATGGTGTCGAGCCCCGTGCACGTGAAGTTCGGCCTCGAAGGCATGGGGCTCAAGCCGGCCGGCGACATGACGCCGGATACGGGCCACCATCACCTGCTGATCGACGGCAAGCCGGTGCCGAAGGGTGACGTGATCCCCGCGACGGACCATTCGCTGCACTTCGGCAAGGGCCAGACCGAAACCGACGTGACGCTGCCGCCCGGCCAGCACACGCTGACGCTGCAGCTCGGCGACGGCGCGCACCGTTCGTACGGTCCCGAACTGAGCTCGACGATCTCGGTCAACGTGAAGTAATCGCACCGCCCGCATGCAGGCACCCGGCCGGGAAGCTGCGGCCGGATGCCCGCCGCGGGGGCTGCGCAACATCGCCGCGTCGCATGCCGGCCCCGTCCGCCGGGCGCGCCGTCATGCCGCCGCGGCACGAAATGAGCCGCGCACCGGCCTAGTCCGTCCGGCCATCCCGGCGCAGGCGTCCGCCACCGGTACAATGGGCGCTTCCGATTTCTCTCTCCGCCGTCTCCCCATGTCGCTTTATTCCATTACCGGCGCGCAACTCGCGTTCGGTCACGTCGCGTTGCTCGATCACGCGGATTTCTCGCTGGAGGCCGGCGAGCGCGTCGGCCTGATCGGTCGCAACGGCGCGGGCAAGTCGTCGCTGCTCAAGATCGTCGCCGGGCTGGCGAAGCCCGACGACGGGCTGATCACGCGCCAGCAGGAGCTCGTGACCGTCTACGTGCCGCAGGAGCCCGAATTCGAACCGGGCGCGACCGTGTTCGACGCCGTCGCATCGGGGCTCGCGCACACGCGCGAAGTGCTCGAAGAATACGATTCGATCGCGCACCGCCTCGCGGAGACGCCCGAAGGCGCCGAGCACGACGCGTTGCTCGCGCGGATGAACGCGCTGCAGTCGTCGCTCGATGCGCACGATGCATGGAACTGGCGTACGCGCGTGTCGATGACGCTCGCGCAGATCGGCCTGACGGACGGCGACGCGCAGGTCGACGCGCTGTCGGGCGGGATGCAGAAGCGTGTCGCGCTGGCGCGCGCGCTCGTGCTCCAGCCAGACGTGCTGCTGCTCGACGAACCGACCAACCACCTCGACTTCGACGGCATCCGCTGGCTGGAAGAACTGCTCGTCTCGCAGCGCGCGGGCCTGCTGTTCATCACCCACGATCGCGCGTTCCTCGACCGCGTCGCGACGCGCATCGTCGAGCTCGACCGCGGCCGGCTGCTGTCGTATCCGGGCAATTTCTCCGCGTATCAGACGCGCAAGGCGCAGCAGCTCGAAGTCGAGCGCGTGGAAAACGAGAAGTTCGACAAATTGCTCGCGCAGGAAGAAGTGTGGATCCGCAAGGGCGTCGAGGCGCGCCGCACGCGCAGCGTCGGCCGCATCGCGCGCCTCGTGCAGATGCGCAACGAGCGCGCGGAGCGCCGCAATTCGCAGGGCAACGTGAAGCTCGACGTCGCGCAGGGCGAGAAGTCGGGCAAGATCGTCGCGGAGTTGACGGACGTGACGAAGCGCTACGGCGATCGCACGGTCGTCGACACCTTCTCGACGACGGTCATGCGCGGCGACAAGATCGGTTTCGTCGGCCCGAACGGCGCCGGCAAGACTACGCTGCTCAAGCTGATCCTCGGCGAACTGAAGCCCGACGCGGGCACGGTGCGCACCGGCACGAACCTGCAGGTCGCCTATTTCGACCAGATGCGCGCGCAGCTCGACCAGGAAAAGAGCCTGGCCGACACGATCAGCCCCGGTAGCGAATGGGTCGAGATCGGCGGCGTGCGCAAGCACGTGATGAGCTATCTCGGCGACTTCCTGTTCGCGCCGGAGCGCGCACGCTCGCCGGTGAAGTCGCTGTCGGGCGGCGAGCGCAACCGGCTGCTGCTCGCGCGCCTGTTCGCGCGGCCGGCCAACGTGCTGGTGCTCGACGAACCGACCAACGACCTCGACATCCCGACGCTCGAACTGCTCGAAGAGCTGCTGGCCGACTACGACGGCACGGTGCTGCTCGTCAGCCACGATCGCGCGTTCCTCGACAACGTCGTCACGTCGGTGATCGCGGCCGAGGGCGACGGCAAGTGGCGCGAATACGTCGGCGGCTTCACCGACTGGCAGATCCAGAGCGAGCGTTCGCAGCAACTCGCGCAGCAGGAGGCGGCGAAGCGCGCGGTGAAGGAAGCGGCGCCGATCAAGGAAGACGCGGCGAAAAGCGCGGCCGGCCGCAACGCACAGCGCACGGTGAAGCTGTCGTTCAACGAGCAGCGCGAACTCGATGCGCTGCCGGAGAAGATCGCGGCGCTCGAGGAAGAACAGAAGACGATCAACGCGCAGCTGGAGGACGGTTCGATCTTCGCGAAGGATCCGCAGGAAGGCACGCGCCTGACCGAACGGTTCGCGGCGATCGACGACGAGCTCCTCGCCGCGCTCGAACGGTGGGAGACGCTCGAGGCAAAGCGCAAGCCGGTCTGACGCCCCGTGCGCCGCGTGAGTGATCTTGCGACGGCGCGCCACGCGGAACCAGTAAAATACCGCGCGTCCCGGGCAGCGCAGCGAACGCCGCGCGCCCGCTTTCGGAGCAGTCCAAGCACACCGTTGTTTCGATTCGCTTTTTTACGGAACTCAACGTTTTGTCCACGACGTTATCCACACGAGGTGTGGACAACGTCCCGATGAATGACGAAATTCAGCGCCTATGTCAACGAAGAAGCCCAGCGCGGCCTATAGCGAAGCATCGATCAAGGTGCTCAAGGGTCTCGAGCCGGTCAAGCAGCGGCCCGGCATGTACACCCGTACCGAAAATCCGCTGCACATCATTCAGGAAGTCATCGACAACGCGTCCGACGAGGCGCTCGGCGGCTACGGCAAGCAGATCACGGTCACGTTGCATGCCGACCAGTCGGTGTCGGTCGAGGACGACGGCCGCGGCATCCCGTTCGGGATGCACCCCGAAGAGGGCGTGCCGGTCGTCGAGATCGTGTTCACGCGCCTGCACGCGGGCGGCAAGTTCGACAAGGCCGCCGGCGGCGCGTACACGTTCTCGGGCGGCCTGCACGGCGTCGGCGTGTCGGTGACGAACGCGCTCGCGACGCGTCTCGACGTGACGGTCTGGCGCGACGGCAAGATCGCCGAGCTCGGCTTCGCCGAAGGCGACGTCGTGAAGCCGCTCGCGACGCAAGGCGCGGGCCGCGGCGAGAAGAAGTCCGGCACGCGCGTGCAGGTCTGGCCGAATCCGAAGTATTTCGATTCGCCGAACCTGCCGCTCGGCGAGCTGCAGCGTCTGCTGCGCTCGAAGGCCGTGCTGCTGCCGGGCGTCGAAGTCGTGCTCGTCAACGAGAAGACTGGCGAGCGCCAGGCGTGGAAGTACGAGGACGGCCTGCGCGGCTACCTGCTCGACGAGATGAACGGCAGCGAGCTGCTGATTCCGCTGTTCGAAGGCGAGCGCTTCGCCGATGCGCGTTCGACCGACGAAACCTTCGCCGAAGGGGAAGGCGCGTCGTGGGTCGTCGCATGGAGCGAGGAAGGATCGCTCGTGCGCGAGTCGTACGTGAACCTGATCCCGACGCCGGCCGGCGGCACGCACGAGTCGGGCCTGCGCGACGGTCTCTACCAGGCAGTCAAGAGCTTCGTCGAACTGCACAACCTGCAGCCGAAGGGCGTGAAGCTGCTCGCGGAAGACGTGTTCGCGCGCGTGTCGTTCGTGCTGTCCGCGAAGGTGCTGGATCCGCAGTTCCAGGGGCAGATCAAGGAGCGCCTGAACAGCCGCGACGCGGTGAAGCTCGTATCGTCGTTCTCGCGTCCGGCGCTCGAATTGTGGCTGAACCAGCACGTCGAGCACGGCAAGAAGCTCGCCGAGCTGGTGATCAAGCAGGCGCAGGCGCGCACGCGCGCCGGCCAGAAGGTCGAGAAGCGCAAGAGCTCGGGCGTCGCGGTGCTGCCGGGCAAGCTGACCGACTGCGAGACGGAAGATATCGCGCGCAACGAACTGTTCCTCGTCGAGGGCGACTCGGCGGGCGGTTCCGCGAAGATGGGCCGCGACAAGGAATATCAGGCGATCCTGCCGCTGCGCGGCAAGGTGCTGAATACGTGGGAAACCGAGCGTGACCGCCTGTTCGCGAACAACGAGGTGCACGACATCTCGGTCGCGATCGGCGTCGATCCGCATAGCCCCGACGACACTGTCGACCTGTCGAACCTGCGCTACGGCAAGATCTGCATCCTGTCGGACGCGGACGTCGACGGCTCGCACATCCAGGTGCTGCTGCTTACGCTGTTCTTCAAGCATTTCCCGCAGCTGATCGAGCGCGGTCACGTGCATGTCGCGCGGCCGCCGCTGTTCCGCGTCGATGCGCCCGCGCGCGGCAAGAAGCCCGCGCAGAAGCTCTATGCGCTCGACGAAGGTGAACTCGAGGCGACGCTCGACAAGCTGCGCAAGGACGGCGTGCGCGAAACGCAGTGGAGCATCAGCCGCTTCAAGGGTCTCGGCGAAATGAGCGCGGAGCAGTTGTGGGACACGACGATGAACCCCGACACGCGCCGCCTGATGCCGGTGAAGCTCGGCGAACTCGACTACGAGGCGACCGTCGCGCGGATGACCATGCTGATGGGCAAGGGCGAGGCAGCCGCGCGACGCGGCTGGCTCGAGGAAAAGGGCAACGACGTCGAAGCGGACATCTAAACCCGCGCGGCCGGGCATGACGCCCGGCCCGGCCTCACGCCACTTACGAATACGGAATTCAGATGGACGACAATACTTCCGATCTCTTCGCCGGATCCGACGCACCGGACGCCGATGCGCTGACGCTCGGCAACTACGCGGAGCAGGCGTACCTCAGCTACGCGGTCAGCGTCGTGAAGAGCCGCGCGCTGCCCGACGTGTGCGACGGCCAGAAGCCGGTGCAGCGCCGGATCCTGTTCGCGATGAACGAAATGGGCCTCGGCCCGGACGCGAAGCCGGTGAAGTCGGCGCGCGTGGTCGGCGACGTGCTCGGTAAATACCACCCGCACGGCGACCAGTCGGCATACGACGCGCTCGTGCGTCTCGCGCAGGATTTCTCGCTGCGCTATCCGCTGATCGACGGACAGGGCAACTTCGGCTCGCGCGACGGCGACGGCGCGGCGGCGATGCGATACACCGAAGCGCGCCTCACGCCGATCTCGAAACTGCTGCTCGACGAGATCGACCAGGGCACGGTCGACTTCATGCCGAACTACGACGGCTCGTTCGAGGAACCGAAGACGCTGCCGAGCCGCATGCCGTTCGTGCTGTTGAACGGCGCGTCGGGCATCGCGGTCGGTCTCGCGACCGAGATTCCGTCGCACAACCTGCGCGAGGTCGCGGCGGCGGCGGTCGCGTTGATCCGCAATCCGAAGCTCACGCATGCGGAGCTGATGAACCTGATCCCCGGCCCGGACTTCCCGGGCGGCGGCCAGATCATCTCGAGCGACACCGAGATCGCGGCGGCCTATGAAACCGGCCGCGGCAGCCTGAAGGCGCGCGCGCGCTGGAAGATCGAAGATCTCGCGCGCGGCCAGTGGCAGCTGGTCGTCACCGAGCTGCCGCCGAACACGTCGGGCCAGAAGGTGCTCGAGGAAATCGAGGAACTCACCAACCCGAAGCTCAAGCTCGGCAAGAAGACGCTCACGCCCGAGCAGCTCAACACCAAGAAGGCGATGCTCGACCTGCTCGACGCGGTGCGCGACGAGTCGGGCAAGGAAGCGGCGGTGCGGCTCGTGTTCGAGCCGAAGTCGCGCACGATCGACCAGACGGAATTCGTGAACACGCTGCTCGCGTACACGAGCCTCGAGTCGAACGCGACACTGAACCTCGTGATGATCGGCGCCGACGGCCGGCCGGGCCAGAAAGGGCTGCTGACGATCCTCGACGAATGGGTGAAGTTCCGCCAGCTGACGATGACACGCCGCTGCCGCCATCGTCTCGCGAAGGTCGACGACCGCATCCACATCCTCGAAGGGCGGATGATCGTCTTCCTGAACATCGACGAGGTGATCCGCATCATCCGCGAGTCGGATGAGCCGAAGGCCGCGCTGATGAGCGCGTTCGGCCTCAGCGACCGCCAGGCCGAAGACATCCTCGAAATCCGCCTGCGTCAGCTCGCGCGGCTCGAGAAGATCAAGATCGAGAAGGAACTCGAGGCGCTGCGCGACGAGAAGGCGAAGCTCGAGGAACTGCTCGCGAACGAAAGCGCGATGAAGCGGCTGATGATCAAGGAGATCGAGGCCGATGCGAAGCAGTACGGCGACGATCGCCGCACGCTGATCCAGCAGGAAAAGCGCGCGACGTTCGAGGCGAAGGTCGTCGACGAGCCGGTGACGGTCGTCGTATCGCAGAAGGGCTGGGTGCGTGCGCTGAAGGGCCACGGGCTCGACCCGGCCGGCTTCTCGTTCAAGGCAGGCGATCACCTGTATGCAGCGTTCCAGTGCCGCACGCCCGATCGATTGATCGCGTGGGGCAGCAGCGGCCGCGTGTACTCGGTCGACGTGTCGGTGCTGCCGGGCGGGCGCGGCGACGGCGTGCCGGTGACGTCGCTGATCGAGCTCGAGTCGGGCTCGCACCTGATGCACTACTACGCGGCGCCGGCCGACCAGCAACTGCTGCTCGCGTCGAGCAACGGCTTCGGCTTCCTCGCGAAGGTCGGCGACATGGTGAGCCGCGTGAAGGCCGGCAAGTCGTTCATGACCATCGATGCGGGCGCGGTGCCGCTCGCGCCGATGCCCGTGCTGCCGAACGCGACGCAGGTCGCATGTCTGTCGAGCGGCGGCCGTCTGCTGGTGTTCGGGATGGACGAGATGAAAACGCTGTCGGGCGGCGGTCGCGGCGTGATCCTGATGGCGCTCGACGACAAGGAAACGCTCGTGCAGGCGCTCGCGATCGACCCGGCCGGCGTCGTGCTGATCGGCACCGGTCGCGGCGGCAAGGCGCAGGACGAAACGCTGTCGTACGCGGGGCTCGCGCCGCACGTCGGCAAGCGTGCACGCAAGGGTCGCGCGCCGGAAACGAAGCTCAAGGTCGTCAACGAGCTGCGTCCGCTGCTCGGCTGACGCCGCATCCGTTGGCCGGTTCGACCGGCATCGAAGGCCGCACCTCCGCTTCGGCGGGCGTGCGGCCGGTTCTTTTTTGCGCGACGCATTCAGGTAAGCGCGAGTGGCGCCGTCACACGGAACTTGCAAAATATTGTGAAATTCCGCCAGGGGTCTGAACCGCGCGGCGACGCGCCGGTCGAACGTCGCTCGAGACCGCGCGTGACGCGGCCGTTCGTTGCACTCAACTCATACCAGGATTGCCGCCATGTCCCACGCCGTTGCCGTCGCGCTGTTTCTTCATCTGCTGGCCGTCGCCGTGTGGGTGGGCGGGATGGTCTTCGCGAACTTCTGCCTGCGCCCGGCGCTGTCCGACCTGACGCCGCAGTTGCGGCTGCCGCTGATCGAGGGCGTGTTCGGCCGCTTCTTCAACTGGGTGTCGGGCTCGGTGATCGTGATCCTGCTGTCCGGCGGTTTCCTGCTCACGGCATTCGGCGGCGCGCACGCGACGTGGACGCTGCACGCGATGGCGGGGCTCGGTGTTGTGATGATGCTGATCTTCGGCCACATCCGGTTCGCGCTGTTCCCGCGCATCCGCCGCGCGGTGCAGGCGCAGAACTGGCCGGACGGCGCGCGCGCGGTGAACACGGTGCGCCTGCTCGTCGTCGTCAACCTCGTGCTCGGCGTCGTGACGATCGGCGCGGCCGTGCTGTCGCGCGGCTTCTGAGCGCGAATCCTCACCTTGCGGCGCCGTTCGGCGCCTGCCGCCGGCGCGATGCCGCGCGCCGCTACGCAGCCAGCATCGCGTCGAGCAGCCACGCGCCGGCCGGGCCGAGCGGCCGGTTGCGCGACCACACCGCGTCGACCCGCACGCGGCGCGGCCAGCCGCGCGAGCGCAGCTCGCAGAGGCGATCGCGCGCGAAGTGCTCGACCATCCAGCGCGGCAGCTCGGCCCAGCCGAACCCCAGCACCGCCATCTCCAGCAGCATCAGGTAGCTCGGCGCGAGCCAGCGCTGCGTGCCGATGACGATCCGGTCGTCGGCGCCGCGATCCTCCGGTTTCACGTACGTGTTGAGGCGCAGCTCGCGTGCGTCGCGCAGCGCCGAATGCGGCACGTCAGCGTCGCCGCAGGCCGCCAGCGCGTGCGTACGCCCGACGAACAGCCCGATCTCCGATTCCTCCGCCACCGTCGCCGCGCCGATATCGGGCGGGTAGACGGCGCGCGCGGCCATCAGCCCGAGCTGTGCGCGGCCCTGCTGGATCAGGTCGAGCACGTCCTCGTGTTCGGCAATCTGGCATTCGAGTTCCAGCGTCGGAAAGCGCCGCTCGAGCGCCATCAAGGTTTCCTCGTAACGCTTCGATTGATACGTATCGGACACGACGAGCGTCAGCCGTGCTTCCTCCCCCTGCGCGAGCCGCGCGGCGGTGCGGTCGATCGCCGCGCCGGCTTCCAGTGCGCGCTGCACCTGCGGCAGCAGCGCGCGTCCGGCATCGGTCAGCGTCGGTGTGCGCGTCGAGCGGTCGAACAGCTGCACGCCGAGATCGATCTCGAGGTTCGCGATCGCTTCGGACACCGTCGACTGGCGCTTGCCGAGCTTGCGCGCGGCGGCCGTGAACGAGCCGAGCAGCGCGGCTTCGGCGAAGGCGAGCAGGGCTTCGGGGGCGTGGCGCATGCGTGGATCTCACATCGTTGTATCGGTAAAACCGATGATATCAAACTGGATTCACGCAGTTGCACCGATCAAAATGGCCGGCATACGTTGCACCGATTAATTGGAGGGAACCATGAAACAGATGAACAAAACGGTGACGGAACGCCTCGTTCACGCGCTGACGTTCGAGCTGGTGGCGATCGCGCTGTGCGCGCCGATCGGCGCGTGGCTGCTTGACATGCCGGTATCGCACGTCGGCGTGCTGACGGTGATGGTGTCGCTGATCGCGATGGCCTGGAACATGACGTTCAATACGCTGTTCGACCGTTTTGAGCGCCGCGCCGGCCTCACGCGCACGCTCGGGATGCGGATCGCGCACGCGGTCGTGTTCGAGCTCGGCCTGGTCGCGATGGTGGTGCCGGTGGCCGCGTGGTGGCTGAACGTGAGCCTCGTCGAGGCGCTGCTGCTCGACCTCGGCATCGTGCTGTTCTTCCTGCCGTACACGTTCTGCTTCAACCTCGCGTACGACGCGCTGCGTGCACGCTGGGTCGCACGCCGCGTCGCGGTGCAGGCGAGCTGAGCGGCGAGCGGCCGGCGGTGGTGGGAGGGGTTGCCGTCAGTGCGCGATGGCGGCCCACAACAGCCATCCGCCGCATACGATCGCGACCGCACCGTAGACGGCGTACACGGGCACCTTGAAGCGCGCGAAGCACAGCGTCGCAAAGGCGCCCGTGAGCCAGTAGACCGGATCGGCCGGTTCGCGGTGCAGGATCCTCACGACGGCGACGACGAGAAAACCCGTCGTCGCCGCGCGCAGCAGGCGCATTCCGTGCTCGAAGCGCGAGTGGCGCTTGAGCCGGAACAGATGGTTCTGCGCGAACACGACGAGACACCCCGACGGAATGAACAGCGCGGCGGTCGCGAGCAGCGCGCCGGTCCAGCCGTCGGTCAGGTAGCCGAGAAACGGCACGACGTTCAGCAGCGGGCCGGGCGACACCGGCGACAACGCGAACGCGAGCGTGAAGTCGTGATCGGAGATGCCGGTGGCCGGCGACACGAACAGCGTCTTGAGCACGGGCAGCGCGGAGAAGCCGCCGCCGAACAGTGTCATGCCGGCGCCGGCGAGCCGCGGCCACAGCAGCGTCTCCTGGTAGTCGCCGGGCAGCGGCAGCGCGAACAGCGCGACGAGCACGGCGAGCAGCACGAGCAGGTTGCGGTCGCGTTTGGACAGCGTGAAGTCGACCGCGTCGTGTTGCGGCGGCCCGGTCAGCCAGCCGGCCGCGAACGCAGCGAAGAGAATCCCGACGAAAGCGGCCGGACTATGCGCGAAAGCGAGCAGAATCGTCGAGAGCGCGGCGATCGCCCGTTCGAGCCGCGTGCTCGCGAGCGTGCGCAGCTGCTTGACCCACGTGACGCCGATCAGCGCGGCGAGCACCATCCCGAAGTGATTGATCAGCATCGGCGCCGCGAGCGAGCGCACGATCGGCGTGCGGTAGAAGATCGCGAACAGCGTCATCAACACGGAGAACGGCAGCACGCTCGCGATGCCGGCGATCCATGCGCCGATGCGGCCGTGCAGCGTCTGGCCGACCTGCACCGCAACATTGCAGCCGACGGGGCCTGGCACGAGCCATGCGAGCGCGACGAGATCGGCGAACACGTGCGGCTCGATGCGCTGCAACCGGTCGACGTAGTGGCGTTCGAGCTGCGCCATCATCGAAAGCCCGCCCCACGACACGGCGGAAATGCCGGCCACGACCTTGAACAAGGCCCATAGGGATGCCTGTGTCTGTTCGACACGTTCGGCCGCTTCGACTTCGATGGTTGTCATGACGGTGCTGTTGGCGCTGGGCCTGGTCTCGCGCGTGGAAACGTGCCGGCGGCCCGCCGACACGATGGCCCTCCCGATTGTCCGCCGCGCATCGTGACACTGCCATGCGCGAAAACGCTAGTTAATGAACTAAACAACCGGATCGGAAACCGAAATAATCGGTGTGCTGCGCAACATAGCCGCGCGGGCTGGGAGCAGCGGGCTCAGGCGCCCGTGCTGCCGGTTGCGCGGTGCGCGAGGACACTCGGCCGGTCGCCGCGCACGCCGAAGCGCGCGATCAGCGCGGGGATCGCGTCGGCCGGCACGGGGCGGGAGAACAGGAAGCCCTGCGCCTCGATCTCGCCGAGCGCGGACAGCCATGCGATCTGCTCCTCGGTTTCGGTGCCTTCGACGACCACCGTCAGGCCGAGCGAGCGCGCGAGATGCACGATCGACGACACCATCACGCACACGCTGCGATCGTTCGGAATCGCCTGCACGAACGAGCGGTCGACCTTCAGCGTATCGACGGAGAAGCGGTGCAGGTACGACAGCGACGAATAGCCGGTGCCGAAATCGTCGAGCGCGATCCGGATGCCGAGCTTCTTCAACGCGACGATCTTCTCGGACACGAGCTCCGGATATTCCATCATCGCGGTCTCGGTGATCTCGATTTCGAGCCGGTTCGCCTCGATGCCGGTGTCCTGCAGCGCCTGCGAAATCGTCTCGATCAGGTCGCCGCGCCAGAACTGCACCGGCGAGATGTTGACCGCGAGCGTCAGCGTGTCGTGGCCGTCGTCGCGCCAGCGCGCGATCTGTTCGCACGCGGTGCGGATCACGAAGTCGCCGATCGGCACGATCAGGCCCGTCGACTCGGCAATCGAAATGAATTCGTTCGCGGAGATGATGCCGTGCTCGGGGTGATCCCAGCGCGCGAGCGCCTCGAAGCCGGTGATCGTGCGGTGCGTCAGGTCGATCTTCGGCTGGTAGGCGAGGAACAGCTGCCCCTCGGCGAGCGCGACGCGCAATTGCTGTTCCCAGCGCATCAGGTGGTCCGCGCGATGCGACAGGTGCGGCGCGTAGAACTGGTAGCAGTTCTTGCCCGCGTCCTTCGCGCTGTACATTGCAAGGTCTGCCTTCTTCAGCAGGTCGATCTCGCTTTCGTTCGCGACGGTGTGCAGCGCGATGCCGATGCTCGCGTGCAGCACGAACGAACTGCCGCGCACGTCGAACGGCTCGGCGAACATCCGGATGATCGCTTCCGCGAGCCGCACCGCGCGCCGTTCGACGTCGTCGCCCTTCATCACGACGACGAACTCGTCGCCGCCAATCCGTGCGAGCGACCCTTCGTCGCCGACGGCATCCGACAGGCGCGACGCGGTCATCTGCAGCACGATGTCGCCGGCGTTGTGGCCGAGCGTGTCGTTGACGGTCTTGAAGTTGTCGAGGTCGATGAACAGCAGGCCGAGCCGCGACAGGCTGGCCGGCATCGACACGTCGTTGCGCAGCCCGCGCAGCGTCGCGTAGCGGTTCGCGAGGCCGGTGAGGAGATCGTATTCGGCGAGCTGGGTCATCTCGCGCTCGCGGCCGAGCAGTTTGCCGATCAACCCCGTCGCGACGCCGAAGAATGCGAGCATCGCGAGTGTGATGAAGCTCGTCATCAGCAGATAGACGTTGCGCGTGTGGTAGTAGTCCGCGAATTCCTCGGACTGCGACAGCCCGACCATCACCGCGAGCGGATAGCCGTCGAGGTGGCGGTACGACACGATGCGCGTCACGCCGTCGATCGGGTCGATGATCGTGCCCGTCACGCGCTCGGCGATCGGATAGACGCCCGACGCGGAGAACGCACCGGGCGCGTTGTTGAGCGAGCCGGTTCGCCGCGCGAGGACGGTACCCGTGTCGGACACCACGGCGATCACGCCTTCCTTGCCGATCGCCGCGTTGTTGTAGAAGTCGTTCGTGAAGTAGCTCGGGTCTTCCGACACCACGACGATGCCCGCGAAGCTGCCGTCCGGATTGTTCAGGCGCCGCGTCATCTGCAGCGTCCAGTGGCTCGACACGCGGCCGAGCACGGGCTTGCTGATGTACAGGCGATCGTCGTTGTGCGCGAGGTGGACCTTGAAGTGCTCGCGGTCGGCCAGGTTGATCGGCTTCGGATGGAGTTCGGCCGTGTTCGCGAACAGGACGCCCTTCGCGTTGACGAGCGAAACCTGGATCAGCGTGTCGCTCGGCACAACGCCTTTTTCGACCGCGCTCGCGAGGTTGAAGTGCGCGGGCGATTTCTCGAATTCGAACTTGACGAAGCGGGTGATCTGGTCGACCTGATGGATGGCCTTGACCGTGTGCTGTTCGAGCGCGGACGACAGGATCGCCGCAGAAGCCGCCGCTTCCTTGTACGCGCTGTCCTTTTCGACCGACAGCCGCGCGACGATCACCGCCCACAGCAGCGCGAGCGCCAGCATCCCGAGCAGCGGGATCGCGAACAGCGCGCGCCGGCGCGACTTGCGCGGCGCGCGCAGCGGTCGGGTCGGCGGCGTGTGGTTTGACCGGGCGGAGCTCATCTGAGAGGGCGGCGTCCTGCTCGCGTGCGTCATCCGTCAGGATGGCTGGCTATGGTTCGGGTTGTCCCGACGTCTGTTCGTTCGCGGGACACGCAACCATGGACAGACCTCCGAAACAACGGATTAGGCCCGATATTACTGGCTGGAACGCTTTTGCGATAGTTGGGCGAATCGTAGGGGCGCCGGCGGGCCGGCGCCAGCGCACATCGCGAAATGTTACACGGGCGACCGGAAGGTGCCGTCGACGACCGTGACGACGTGGCCGCCGATCCACGTGGTGCCATCTTCGTCATAGCTGACGGAGATGCGGCCGTCGCGGCCGATCGCCGTACCCTGGCGGGCCGTATACGACTGGCCGGGGCGGCGTTCCTGCCGCGTCAGCAGCCCGGCCAGCGCGGCGTTTGCGCTGCCGGTGACCGGGTCCTCGCCGAAGCCGAAGTTGCCGCCCGTCATCAGGCAGCGGATTTCGAACGTCGCGGGGCCGCCTTCGGCGTGCGGCGCGTAGACCGCGAGGCCGTCCATGCCGTAGCGGTGCGTGAGCGCCTCCAGCGCGGCCGGATCCGGCGACAGACCGATGCACGCGTCGGCCGACTTCAGCCGCACGACCAGCCACGGCGCGCCGTTGTCCACCGCGCACGGCTCGGCTTCCAGGTCGATCGCGTCGCTGCGCAACGCGGCAGCCAGCGCCGCGTAGTCCGAACGGTCGAGCGGCGTGACGCGGGCCGGCGGCGCGGCGAACGCCCAGCCGCCGGCCTGCTCGCGCAGCGCGACCCGGCCGACCCCGCACTGCTGGATCAGCCGGCCCGGCGTGCGTGGCCTCGCGCCGCTTTCCAGGAACGCAAGGGCGGTGCCGAGCGTCGGGTGGCCGGCGAACGGCAGTTCACCGGCCGTCGTGAAGATCCGTACGCGGTAGTCGGCGTCCGGATCGGTCGGCGTGCAGACGAACGTCGTTTCCGACAGGTTCGTCCAGCGGGCAATCTCGAGCATGGCGTCGTCGCCGAGCGAATCGGCGTCGAACACGACGGCGAGCGGGTTGCCCTTGAACGGCACCGACGTGAAGACGTCGACCTGCTTGAAGCGGACGAGACGACCGGTCATCTCGATGCGCCCGTTACGCGACTTCGGCGATCAGTTCGATCTCGACGCACGCGCCGAGCGGAATCTGCGCGACGCCGAACGCCGAACGCGCGTGCTTGCCTGCGTCGCCGAACACTTCGGCGATCAGTTCCGACGCACCGTTCGTCACGACGTGCTGTTCGGTGAAGTCGAGCGTCGAGTTGACGAGGCTCATCAGCTTCACGATGCGCGTGACCTTGTTCAGGTCGCCGGTGTGCGCGTGCAGCGTCGCGAGCAAGTCGATCGCGATCGAGCGGGCGGCCGCCTTGCCGTCTTCCGTCTGCAGATCCGCGCCGAGCTTGCCGGCCCAGACCTTGCCGTCCTTCTTCGCGATGTGGCCCGACAGGTAGACCGTGTTGCCGCTTTGCGCGCTCATCACGTAGGCGGCGGCCGGTGCGCCGGCGGTCGGGAGTTCGATGCCGAGCGACTTCAGTTTGTCGTAGACGTTAGCCATGTGTTCGATTCCTCGTTGAGAGTCGTGACAGGAAAAAGGGGATCAGAGACGCTCGCGCAGCAGCTTGCCGAGACGCGCGACGCCTTCCTCGATCTTCTCCGGCGGCACCGTCACGAACGACAGGCGCAGCGTGTTCTGCTGCGGGTCGTTCGCGAAGAACGGCGCGCCCGGCACGAAGGCGACGTGGTTGGCGACCGCGGCCTCGAGCAGCTTCATGCTGTCGATCTGCGCGGGCAGGTTCACCCAGATGAACATGCCGCCGTCCGGGCGATTCCACGTGACGCCTTCCGGCATGTGGCGCGCGAGCGACGCGAGCATCGCCTCGCATTGCGCGCCGTACAGCTGGCGGATCGTCGGGATGTGCTCGTCGAGGAAGCCGTCCTTGATCACTTCGTGCGCGATGCGCTGCGTGAGCGTCGGCGTGTGCAGGTCGGTGGCCTGCTTGGCCTGTACGAGCTTGAAGTGGAGTTCCTCGGGGGCAATGATGTAGCCGATCCGCAGGCCCGGCGCGAGCACCTTCGAGAACGTGCCGAGGTGCACGATATGGTCCGGCGCCATCGACAGCATCGTCGGCAGCGGCTCGCCCTGGTAGTTCAGTGCGCCGTACGGGTCATCTTCCAGCACCGGGAACGGGCTCGACTGCGCGAACGCGGCGAGCGCGCGGCGGCGCTCGACGGGCAGGCGGCGGCCGGTCGGGTTCTGGAAGTTCGGCTGCGCGTACAGCAGGCGCGCGCCTTGCGTCAGGTCGGGCGTGAGGCCTTCGGGCAGCAGGCCCAGCTCGTCGGTCGGCACCTGCACGTAGCGCGGCTCGTACAGCGAGAACGACTGCAGCGCGCCGAGGTAGGTCGGGGTTTCGACGAGGATCGGGCTGTCCGGATCGATCAGCGCCTTGCCGAGCAGGTCGAGCGCCTGCTGCGAGCCGGTCGTGATCAGCACTTGCGACACGCGCACGCTGTAGCGCTCGGCGATCCATTCGCGCAGCGGCAGGTAACCTTCGGTCGCGCTGTACTGGAGTGCGGCGGCGGGCGCATCGCGCAGCACGCGGTCGGCCGCGGCGCGCATGCGTTCGGCCGGGAACGTCGCGGGAGCGGGCAGGCCGCCTGCGAACGAGATGACCTCGGGGCGTTCCGTCACCTTCAGGATCTCGCGGATCGCAGAGCTCGTCAGCTTGCGGGCGCGTTCGGAAAGCTGCCAGTGCGGCGGATGCAGGTCGCTCGGATTCATAGTCTCCTCGTTCGGATATCGTGGTCAGTCAAGAAAGGTCGATCGGGCTGATCGCGTCGACGCGGCCGGGTGGGCGTGCGGGAGCGCGACCGGGCCGTCGCGGCCGGGTGGGCAAAACCGTTCAGGCAAAACGAACATTATGGCGCACCTCATCAACCGGCGCGAGCGGGACGCGGGGCCGTGGCCACCGCCGAGCGCCGGCCGAGCATCACGGTCGCGATCACGGCGGCCGCGAACAGCCACGTCGACGGCGTCACCGTCTCGCCGAACAGCAGCGCGGAAAAGGCGATCGTGAAGAAGATCTGCAGCAGCTGCACCTGGCCGACGCGCGCGATGCCGCCCATGGCGAGCCCGGCGTACCACGCGAAAAAGCCGATGAATTGCGAAAAAAGGGTCACGTAGCCGAATGCGAGCCACGTGCGCAACGCGAGCGGGGCAGGGTGCGCGACGTGCTGCGTCCACGCGAGCCAGCCGACCGGCAGCACCAGAAACGGTGCGGACACGACGAGCGCCCAGCAGATCACCTGCCAGCCGCCGATCTGGCGCGCGAGGCGCGCGCCTTCCGCATAGCCGAGCGCGCCGATGCCGACCGCGACGAGCATCAAAGCGTCGCCGGCCTGCACCGTGCCGCCGCCGTCGCGCAGCGCGAACGCGATCACGAGCGCGCTGCCCGCCAGCGCGCTGGCCCAGAACGCCCTCGACGGCCGTTCGTGCGACAGCCACGCCGCGTACAGTGCGACGAACAGCGGCTGCAGCCCGTTCACGACCGCGCCGTGCGAGGCCGGCACGGTTTTCATCGCCCAGGCGGAGAACACCGGATACGCGATGATCACGCCGGCCGACACGACCGCGAGGCTTTTCAACTGCGCGCGGGTCGGCAGCCGTTCGCGGCGCCACCACAGCAGCAGGCCGGCCGGCACCGACGCGGCGAGCGCGCGGCCGAGCCCGTTCAGCAGCGGGTTGAGTTCGGAGACGACGATACGCGTCATCGGCAGCGTCAGGCTAAAGATCATCACGCCGATGAGGCCGAGCAGCATGCCCCGGGTTTCGCGCGAATTCATGAAATGGGTGTCTCCGTATTGCGGGTTTCGTGTAATCGAGGGGCGGCACAGGCATTCAGCGCAGCGTGCGTGCGCCTTGCGGCGTGTCGAATTCGGCGACGAGCGCCGGCGGGCCGTTGCCCGTGTCGAGGTCGAGCAGATGGCCCGCGCCGAGCCAGTCGAGCTGCTCGCGGATGACGTCTGCACGCGGGTGGACGCCCTTGAGCGCCTTCAGTGCGACGCCGTCGTTCGGCAGCGATTCGGCCGGATGGCGCGGGCTGTCCCACTGGATCAGCGATGGCACGAGGCCGTCGCCGGCGCCTTGCCAAGCGGGAAACGCGCCGTCGTCGGGCACCGTGAGACCCCAGCTCAGGTCGCCGCGCCGCATCGCAACGACCGGCGCGATGCGCGCCGGGTACTGGCGTTGCCACATCGCGAGCTGGCGCGGGCGGTCGACGCGTGCGACCCAGTGCGCGAGGAACGGGCCCTGCGCGAGTCTGGCATGCATCGCCGGATCGTCGAGGCCGAACAGCCGCGCGCGCGGCGGCGTGGCGTCGTCGCCCGTGGCGGGCGCATCGGGATCGATCGCGATCACTTCGAGGTACAGCCCGCCCCACGCGCCGAACAGCGCGTTATGGGTGCGCATCAGCGGATGGCGGCCGCCGCTGGCCGGTTCGATGCCGAGCGACGCGGCGACATGGCGCACGCCTTCGTCGAGCGTGCGCGCGGCGATCACGAGATGGTCGAGGGTCAGGGAGCGGGCTGGCATGAACGTCGGTCGGGAAGCGAAAGTGTCATGGTAGGCGGGCGATGCGCCGGGCGGTTGCGGAACCGGCCGGCGCCCGGGCCGCGATGCAGGCCGGGCGGTGCGGCACCGCGTGCGGCAAGGCCGCGACGGCGGCCGCACGATCGCCATCCCGGTCGACTGTATTCGTCGGCACCGGCACAGTAACGGTACAATCGGCGCGATAGCCTTCGGTACAGTTGGAGTCGCCGCTCATGTCCACCGTCCCACTCGCCCAGATTCCCGCGCCGCACGATACGGCCACGCTCACGCTCGTCGACCAGCTCGTCCAGTGGGCGCGGCGCCGCATCGACGAACGCGTGTTCCGGCCCGGCATGCGCATGCCGTCGATCCGCAAGCTCGCGCTCGACAAGAGCGTGTCGCGCTTTACCGTGGTGGAAGCGTACGAACGGCTCGTCGCGCAGGGCTACCTCGACTCGCGACGCGGCTCGGGGTTCTACGTGCGCGAGCGCACGGCCACCGGCCCGCAGTCGGCCGACAACGTGGTGCGCGTGGCCGAGGCCGCGCCCGTGCACAACACGATCGACGTCGTCTGGCTGCTGCGCAACATGCTGCATACCGTCAGCCCGGAAAAAGGGCCGGGTCTCGGCTACCTGCCAGGCCGCTGGCTCGACGGCGAGCTGATCACCGGCGCGCTGCGCGCGCTCGGGCGCCAGTCCGGCGCGCAGATGCTCGGTTTCGGCACCGCGCAGGGCTTCCTGCCGCTGCGCCAGCAATTGCAGACGCGGCTCGCGGAAGTCGAGATCGGCGCGAAGCCCGAGCAGCTCGTGCTGGTGTCGGGCATCACGCAGGCGATCGACCTGATTTCGCGGATCTACGTGCGGCCCGGCGATGCGGTGATCGTCGGCGATCCCGCGTGGTTCCAGATGTTCGGCCGCTTCGCGTCGCAGGGCGCGCAACTGGTCGGCATGCCCTATACGCCCGACGGCCCCGATCTCGACGCGCTGGAAACGCTCGTGCAGATGTGGCGGCCCAAGATGCTCGTGATCAATTCGGTGCTGCAGAATCCTACCGGCACGTCGCTGTCCGCCGCGCAGGCGTTCCGGATCCTGAAGCTTGCCGAGGCGTACGACTTCCTCGTGGTCGAGGACGACGTGTACGGCGACCTGTGCCCACCGAGCTATCCGGCCACGCGACTCGCGAGTCTCGACCAGTTGAAGCGCGTGATCTACCTGGGCAGCTATTCGAAGACGCTCGCGGCGAATTTGCGGGTCGGCTATGTCGCCTGCGCGCCGGAGATCGCGAAGGCGGTCACCGACCAGAAGATGCTGGTCGGGATGACGACGCCGGAGCTCAACGAGCGCGTGTTGTACAAGATCCTGACCGAAGGGCATTACCGGCGTCACGTCGAGCGGCTGCGCGCGCGGCTCGACGGCGTGCGCGACAAGACCGCGCGGATGCTCGAGCGTACCGGGCTGCGGCTCTTCACGATGCCGGCGGCGGGGATGTTCCTGTGGGCCGACACGGGCGTCGATTCGGACGCGCTCGCGGCCGCCGCGCACGAGGAAGGGTTCCTGCTGACGCCGGGAAGCCTGTTCTCGCCGCAGCAGTCGTCGTCGACATGGACGCGCTTCAACGTCGCGAACTGCGGCGATCCGGCACTGCCGGGGTTTCTCGCGCGCTATATCGAAGCGGCGGCGCGGCGCGCGTCGTGACGGCGGCGTGCCGCGCTTCGTCATCCCGCCGCCCGGTTCCAGCAATTGCGAAGCGGGCGGTCCGGCGCGCGGGACGCGGCGCCCAAGAGGTCATTCAAGACGGGATCGATTGAACCGTCCGAAGATCCGGCAGCAGATGAACGTAAGAAGGCTTACTACCACCGCGGACACGACAAGTGCGTAGTAGATATCGAAATTCGCTGAAGACTCGCAATCGTGCGCGGAGAACAGGCGGTCCAGCCACAGCGAGAGCGCTAGCGGCGGGGCAGGGACAAGGTCGGGATGACGAACCCACCAATAGGTCAGTGCAAGCGATGCAAACGAAATCCATGCAATGACCGTGCAGATTCGGAGTAGCCGCTTCACCACACTGTCACCATTCCGTATGCGCGCAGCATGCTTCCGGGTATGGGATGCAGGCCGTTGTTGACCAGGAGCTCCCGCAAACGCCGGAAGTCGCTTTGACTGTCGATCACGATGCATCCACGGCTGATTCCGCGAAGGCCGCGCGGATGCAGGCGGAACTGGCCTCGTTGCACGTCGTCGCACAGTGTGGCGTCGTCAATCGAGCCATCGGCCGCATATAGTGCGAACCATTCCGATTTTCCGCCGACACGATCATGCAGCCATCCGAGCCTGCCCCCTGATCGTCGGTCGACAACGTAATATTCTCCGGGCGGAATCGGTCCGCGTTCTGCAACACAGGCAGCCGTCCGAGCGTTGACGTAAGGGGGAAGTCCTGAGAATGCCGGCAGTTCAAGGCCGCGAATCTGGAAGTGGCTGATGGGTTGATCATTTAGCTCAAAGCTGCATGGAATCAATTCGTTCTCAATTCGGGTAGCGATACGGTATTTCAGCGAATTGAAAGCGGCGCGAACATTGGATCGGTCCGAAATTCGCGCGGTAAAAGCGCTAATTCGCGACTCGACCCACACCTGCATCCGGACAAGGCACCGAAGCACACGGCCGAGCCCTTGAAATCCAGCCGGCCGCCCCCAGATGGCGGCAACAACCGGTCGGCCCCGGCATCGTGCGCCGGGTGCCCGGGGTTACACCATTCATGTAAGAGGAAACAGCATCCATGGCACACGAAACGATGAGCTTTCAGGCAGAGGTCAAGCAACTCCTCCACCTGATGATTCATTCGCTCTACAGCAACAAGGAAATCTTCCTGCGCGAACTGGTGTCGAACGCGTCCGACGCGGCCGACAAGCTGCGTTTCGAAGCGCTCGCGGACAACGCGCTGTACGAGAACGATCCGAATCTGCGCATCCGCATCGGCTTCGACAAGGTCGCACGCACGATCACGATCGAGGACAACGGCATCGGCATGAGCCGCGACGAGGCGATCGCGAACCTCGGCACGATCGCGCGTTCGGGCACCAAGGAATTCTTCACGAAGCTGTCCGGCGACCAGCAGAAGGACGCGGCGCTGATCGGCCAGTTCGGCGTGGGCTTCTACTCGGGCTTCATCGTCGCGGACAGGATCACCGTCGAGACGCGCCGCGCCGGCCTGCCGGCGAACGAAGCCGTGCGCTGGGAAAGCGCGGGCGAGGGCGATTTCACGATCGACGTGATCGAGCGCGCGCAGCGCGGCACGACGATCACGCTGCATCTGCGCGAAGGCGAGGACGAGCTGCTGTCGTCGCTCCGCCTGAAGTCGATCATCCAGAAGTATTCCGATCACATCGCGCTGCCGATCCTGATGCAGAAGGAAGAGTGGGATCAGGAAAAGGGCGAGATGGTCCTGAAGGACGAGGACGAAACCGTCAACCAGGCGAGCGCGCTCTGGACGCGTTCGAAGAGCGACGTCAGCGACGAGCAGTACACGCAGTTCTACCAGCACATCGCGCACGACCACCAGGATCCGCTCACGTGGACGCACAACCGCGTCGAGGGCCGCAGCGAATACACGCAGCTGCTGTTCGTGCCGGCGCACGCACCGTTCGACCTCTGGAACCGCGATTACCGCGGCGGCCTGAAGCTGTACGTGAAGCGCGTGTTCATCATGGACGACGCCGAGCAGCTGCTGCCGCAATACCTGCGCTTCGTGAAGGGCGTCGTCGATTCGGCCGACCTGCCGCTGAACGTGTCGCGTGAAATCCTGCAGGAAAGCCGCGACGTGAAGGCGATCCGCGAAGGCGTGACCAAGCGCGCGCTGTCGATGCTCGAGGAACTCGCGAACGCGGAAGAGGACGCCGGCAAGGAGAAGTACAAGACGTTCTGGAGCGCGTTCGGCCAGGTTCTGAAGGAAGGTCTGGGCGAGGATCACGCGAACCGCGAGCGGATCGCGAAGCTGCTGCGCTTCGCATCGACGCACGGCGACACCGACGCGCAGGACGTGTCGCTCGCCGACTACGTGTCGCGCATGAAGCCCGAGCAGAGCAAGATCTACTACGTGACCGCCGATACGTGGCAGGCCGCGAAGAACAGCCCGCACCTGGAAGTGTTCCGCAAGAAGGGCGTCGAGGTGCTGCTGCTGACCGATCGCGTCGACGAATGGATGCTGTCGTTCCTGCATGAATTCGACGGCAAGCCGCTCGCGAGCGTGGCCCGCGGCGATCTCGACCTCGGCGAGCTGAACGACGAGGAAAAGAAGGCGCAGGAGCAGGCGGGCGAGGCGATCAAGCCGGTCGTCGAGAAGATGAAGGAAGCGCTCGGCGACAAGGTGAAGGAAGTGCGCGTCACGTTCCGCCTGACCGATTCGCCGTCGTGCCTCGTCGCGGACGACAACGACATGAGCGGCTACCTGCAGCGGATGCTGAAGGCGGCAGGCCAGAACGCGCCGGCGATGCAGCCGATCCTCGAGATCAACCCGGAGCACGCGCTCGTGAAGCAGCTGAACGCCGACAGCGCCAATTTCGGCGACTGGTGCCACCTGCTGTTCGACCAGGCGTTGCTGGCCGAAGGCGGGATGCTCGACGATCCGGCGAGCTTCGTGAAGCGGACCAACGCGCTGCTGCTGTCGCGCACCGCGTGAACGCGCGGATGCGATTCGACGGCGCACGGGCGGGCTGGCGCGAAACGCCCCGGCCCGGCTGCACGCTCGATCAGCGCGACTGGCTGACGCGCGGCGGTTCGCTGACCGCGCATCTGGCGCGGCTCGGCAGCGTGAGCGTGCGCGTGACGCGCGAGGCCGTCGACTGTCCGTGGTTCGACGAACCGGACGCGCTCGACAGTGCGCCGCGCGCGCCGATGTGGGTGCGCGAGGTGATCCTGTCGGTCGACGGCATGCCGTACGTCGCCGCGCACAGCATCGCGCCGCTCGCGGCCAGCAAGGGTGTCTGGCAAGCGATGCGGCGGTTGCGCACGCGGCCGCTCGCGGAGCTGCTGTACAGCGATCCGCAGGTCGAGCGCTCCACGCTCGTCAGCCGGCGCGTAATCGCCGGTCATCCGCTGTATGCGCTCGCGAGCCATGCATTGCAGGGCGCGCGGGCGCCGCATGCGTTCGCCGCGCGGCGCTCGGTGTTCCAGCGGCACGGCAAGCCGTTGATGGTCACCGAATGCATGCTGCCCGCGCTGTGGCGCCATCTCGATGCGCACGGCGACGGGCCGCGATCCGTCGGGCCGCGCGGAGCGGCGTGATGCTGCAGGGCTTTCCGCCGGTCGTCGGGCCGCATACGCATACGATGATTCTCGGCAGCTTTCCGGGCGAGGCATCGCTCGATGCCGCGCAGTACTACGCGCATCCGCGCAACCAGTTCTGGCGGTTGCTCGGGGCGGTGCTCGGCGAGCCGGGCCTGCACGAGCTTGTGTACGACGCGCGGCTCGAGCGCGTGCTTTCGCACGGCATCGGCATCTGGGACGTCCTCGATGCGTGCCACCGGCAAGGCAGTCTCGATTCTGCGATTCGGAATGCGAAGCCGAACGACTTCGCGTCGTTGCGCGCGCATGCGCCGTTGCTGAAGAAAGTGTGTTTCAACGGCAAGACGGCGGGGCGGTTTGCCGACGTGATCGGCCAGGCCGGGTACGACACGCTGGTGCTGCCGTCGTCGAGTCCGGCGAATGCGATGCTGTCGTTCGAGCAGAAGCTGGTGCAGTGGCGGGCGATTCTCGCCTGACATCGATCAGGATCGCGCGCGGACGTCGCCGCGGCGCTCAGTCGTCCTTGCCCCATCTCCACCTGGGCTTTTCGCCCTTGATCCAGCAAACGGCGGTCAACAGCGCGACCAACACCACGATGCATGCAGCGTATGCGATCGGCGACCGCTGCGGCGGTGCGAGCCACGCGCTCGCGATGATCCCGATCGCGAACAGCAGCAGTACGACCCAGCCTTGCCAGGCAATCGGCAACCCCCATCCCCATCCGTAGCGCTTCGCCGGAAACCAGATCCTTTTGCCGTTCGGGTTCATGCGTCCTCCTTCGATCACCGAGTGCAGCGTAGCGCCAACCGGCTTCGAAGTCATCCAGGGCAGGGCAGGCGGCACGGCCGCCGTCGCCCACCAATGCTATCCTCTCGTCCGCTCATCCAGCGTCACCCAGCGAGATTCAATCATGACCCGACTGATCAAGCGCGCGTCCGCCGAGGCGCGCGCGTTCAAGCAACGCAAGCCGGCCGCCTACAACGGCTCCGAAAAACTCCAGCCGGCGCGCGTGAAGCGCCGTCCGGAGATCGACGAACACGACGACGTGCCCGTCCTCGAGGCGCCGCGCAAGCCGCGCTTCGCGCCCGTCACGTTCTCCGAAGAGCGCGGCGTGCGCTTCCTGCACTTCGGTACCGAATGGGTGCAGGGTGCGATGCGGATCTCGAAGCCGCTGCACATCGAGCTCGAATACGCGCAGCAGATGATGGCGTGGCTGCTGTTCCTCGAAACGCCCGAGCGGATCGTCCAGCTCGGGCTCGGAACCGGCGCGCTGACCAAGTTCTCGCATCGCTTCCTGCCGCACGCGAAGGTCGAGGCCGTCGAACTGAACCCGGCCGTGATCGTCGCGGCGCGCACGATGTTCGCGCTGCCGCCCGATGACGCACGCCTCGTCGTGCACGAAGCCGACGCATGGGATTTCGTGAACGATCCGGCCAACCGCGGCACGACGGGCGCGCTGCAGATCGACTTGTACGACGCGACCGCGCGCGGCCCGGTGCTCGACAGCGTCGCGTTCTACCGCGCCGTGCGCGGCTGCCTCGCCGACGCGGGCATCGCGACGATCAACCTGTTCGGCGACCATCCGAGCTTCGTGCGCAACATGAAGCATCTGAACGCGGCGTTCGATCATCGCGTGATCGCGCTGCCGGAAGTGCACGACGGCAACCGGATCGCGATCGCGTTCTCGGGCCCCACGCTCGACGTGTCGTTCGCGCAGCTGGAGGCCCGCGCGAAGCTGATCGAGGACACGCTGAAGCTGCCCGCGCGCAAGTGGGTGAAAGCTTTGAAAGAAACGACCGGCGCACGCGAATCCTCGTTCGCGATCTGACGCTCATGCACCGGTCGCATGCCGGTGCAACCAGCCTGACTGGGGGAGGATCACCTCGGGTTCGCCCCCGCTTGACCGCTCGCTCGCGGCTCCTATACTGGCGCGAAGCCAGGGGAGCCGCAGCTTACCCGTTTTGCCCCTCCTCTCGCCGCCGTACCCGCTTGACAAGATCGATAACCGGGAAAGATGAGGAGACGTCATGGCTCACGATGCCGACGCCAATCGGGCCGCCAAGCGCTGGCTCTGGCTGCTGGTGCTGCCGCTGATCGCGATGGTCTGGGTGCCGTCGTACAGCAAGATCGAACCGCAATGGTTGGGTTTTCCGTTTTTCTACTGGTACCAGTTGCTGTGGGTGTTCATTAGCGCGGTGATCACCGCGTTCGTGTATTTCAAGACCAAGAACGCGTGGAAGGCGAGCGGCCCGCAAGGAGGTGCGCGATGAACCTCGGCGCAACCTTCGTCTTCGTCCTGCTCTTCATCGGCGTCACGATCATCGGCTTCCTGGCCGCGAACTGGCGGCGCGGCGATCTCGCCCACCTCGACGAATGGGGCCTCGGCGGACGCCGCTTCGGCACGATCGTCACGTGGTTCCTGCTCGGCGGCGACCTCTATACGGCCTATACGTTCGTCGCGGTGCCCGCGCTCGTGTTCGGCGCCGGCGCGATGGGCTTCTTCGCACTGCCGTACACGATCCTGATCTACCCGTTCGCGTTCGTCGTGTTTCCGAAGCTGTGGAGCATCGCGAAGCGACACGGCTACGTGACGGCCGCCGACTTCGTCAACGCGCGCTACGGCAGCCGGATGCTCGCGCTCGCGATCGCGGTGACGGGCATCCTCGCGACGATGCCGTACATCGCGCTGCAGCTCGTCGGCATCGAAGTCGTGATCGGCGCGCTCGGTTTCGACACGACCGGCTTCATCGGCGACCTGCCGCTCATCATCGCGTTCGCGATCCTCGCCGCATACACGTACACGTCGGGGCTGCGCGCGCCCGCGATGATCGCGATCGTGAAGGACATCCTGATCTACATCACGATTGCCGCGGCGGTCATCGTGATCCCGGCGAAGCTCGGCGGCTTCGGCCATATCTTCGCGTCGGTGCCGCCGGCGAAGCTGCTGCTGAAGGCGCCCGACGCGGCGAGCCTGAACGGCTACAGCGCTTACGCGACACTCGCGATCGGGTCCGCGCTCGCGCTGTTCCTGTATCCGCACTCGGTTACGGCGATCCTGTCGTCGGCGTCGGGCAACTCGATCCGCCGCAACATGGCGATGCTGCCCGCGTACTCGTTCGTGCTCGGCCTGCTCGCGCTGCTCGGCTACATGGCGCTCGCCGCGGGCGTGAAGGACATGCCGCAGTACGCACCGTACTTCAAGGCGTTCGGCCCGAACTTCGCGGTGCCCGCGCTGTTCCTCGAGTATTTCCCGTCGTGGTTCGTCGGCGTCGCGTTCGCGGCGATCGGCATCGGCGCGCTGGTGCCGGCGGCGATCATGTCGATCGCGGCCGCGAACCTGTACACGCGCAACATCCACCGCGAGTTCGTGAACCGCAACATGACGCACGACCAGGAGACGCACGTCGCGAAGCTCGTGTCGCTGATCGTGAAGGTCGGCGCGGTGGCGTTCATCCTCGGGCTGCCGCTGACCTATGCGATCCAGCTGCAGCTGCTCGGCGGGATCTGGATCATCCAGACGCTGCCCGCGATCGTGCTCGGCCTGTACACGCGGCTGCTCGACCACCGCGGCCTGCTGGCCGGCTGGGCGGCAGGCATCGTGTGCGGCACGTGGATGGCGGTGTCGCTGAAGCTTGCGAGCTCGATCTTCACGATCCACCTGTTCGGCTTCGCGATCCCCGGCTATGCGGCCGTGTGGTCGCTGGTCGTGAACCTCGTGGTGTCGGTGGTGGTCAGCGTGCTGGTGCGCGCGATGGGCATGGCGCATGCGGAGGACCGCACGCGGCCGGAGGATTACCTCGACGTCGTCGAGAGCTGATACGGGCGGCGCGGCCGCGTGTCGCGCCTCGAGCAACAACAAGGACGCCCGCCACGGCGAAGTGGCGGGCGTTTTCGCTGGCGTCAGCCCTGTGCGCGTTTCGCGAGATCCTCGCGTTGCGAGAGGTCTTCGACGTTGACCATCCAGTGCACGCCGAAACGATCCTTCGCCATCCCGAAGCCGAGCGCCCAGAACGTCTTGCCGAACGGCATTGTGACTTCGCCGCCGTCGGCGAGCGCATTGAACAGCTTCTGACCTTCCTCGACCGTCGCCGGGTTCAGCGACAGCGAATAACCCGAATGCGTGCCGCCCGGCTGGCTGCAGTCGCCGTCCGAGCACATGATCATCGAGTCGCCGATCGTGAAGCTCGCATGCATCACCTTGTCGCTCATCTCCGGCGACATCGGGTAGTCGGGATTCGGCGGCGCGTCCTTGAAGTGCATCTTGAACATCGTCTTCGCGCCGAGCGCCTTTTCGTAGAACTGAAGGGCCTCTTCCGCGCGGCCGTAGAACGTCAGGTACGGTTGGACTTGCATCGTTGTCTCCTGTTGGCCGGCCCGGCGTGTCGGTGCCGGCCCGGGTACTTCCAAGATTGACAGGGAAGAGCACGCCGGGATGCGGCCGGCCCACTCGTGACGTGGATTGTAGTGCGCGCGCTTGACGATGGAATGAAAAATAAAAACGGCCGCGAACACGCAGTTCGCGGCCGTTCGCCACGCTTGCTGACGGCTGTTGTCAGGCTTGCTGACAGTTCAACTGACAGCCGTCACGTGCAGCGCGGTTCAGCGCAGCGCATCGATCAGCTTCTCGAGCTTCACCGCGTCGGCGGCGAACACGCGGATGCCCTCGGCCAGTTTTTCCGTTGCCATTGCTTCGTCGTTCAACTGGAAGCGGAACGATGCCTCGTCGATGGCGACGCGTTCGGTCGGCTTGTCCAGCAGCGCGTCCGGCGACAGCTTGCGTGCCACCGTGTCGTTGCTGTCCTGCAGCTTCTGCAGCAAATCGGGGCTGATCGTCAGCAGGTCGCAGCCCGCGAGCTCGGTGATCTGGCTCGTCGTGCGGAAGCTCGCGCCCATCACTTCGGTGTTGTAGCCGAACGTCTTGTAGTACGTGTAGATGCGTCGCACCGACTGCACGCCCGGATCGTTCGCACCGCCGTTCTTCGCTTCATCCCAGTCGGCGCCGGCCTGCTTCTTGTACCAGTCGTAGATGCGGCCGACGAACGGCGAAATCAGTTGCGCGCCGGCTTCCGCGCATGCGGCGGCCTGGACCAGCGAGAAAAGCAGGGTCATGTTGCACTTGATCCCTTCCTTCTGCAGCACCTCGGCCGCGCGAATGCCTTCCCACGTCGACGCGAGCTTGATCAGGATGCGCTCGCGGCCGATGCCGGCGGCTTCGTACAGCTTGATGAGCTCGCGGCCCTTGTCGATCGAACGCTGCGTGTCGAACGACAGGCGTGCATCGACCTCGGTCGACACGCGGCCCGGGATCAGCTTCAGGATCTCGGTGCCGAATGCGATCAGCAGGCGGTCGATGATGAAATCGGTGCTTTCGTCGCGGTGATCGCGGACGGTTTTCTCGAGGATCGGCTTGTATGCGTCCTTCTGGACGGCCTTCAGGATCAGCGACGGGTTCGTGGTCGCGTCCTGCGGCTTGTATTGCGCAAGCTGCTGGAAATCGCCCGTGTCGGCGACGACGGTCGTGTACTGCTTCAGCTGGTCGAGTGCGGTAGTCATGGCGATTCGGAGGAGGGCGCAAGGCGCCGGGGTTCTCACGGGCCGCGCGAGCGCGGCAGCGAAGCGAGGCGGCGCCGGGCGCCGCCTCCGATCCATTATTCTAGGCCCGAATCGCGTCGCGCACGTTTCGGCGTGCCGTTTGCGGTGCGGGCCCGCGCCATGCGGCGCTATGCGGGGCGCCGCGCGTTCAGGATCACCTGCGTGACGATCCCCGCGACGAGCCCCCAGAACGCCGAGCCGATCGACAGCAGCGTGAGGCCCGACGCGGTGACCATGAACGTGACGAGCGCGGCTTCGCGCTGCTTCACGTCCTGCATCGCGTTCGCGAGCCCGCTCATGATCGAGCCGAACAGCGCGAGCGCGGCGACCGACACGACGAGCGCCTTCGGCAGCGCCGCGAACAGCGCGGCGATCGTCGCGCCGAAGATCCCGGCGATCAGGTAGAACGTGCCGCACCACACGGCGGCCGTGTAGCGCTTCGCGTGATCCTCGTGCGCTTCGGGGCCCGTGCAGATCGCGGCGGTGATCGCCGCGAGGTTCACGCCGTGCGAGCCGAACGGCGCGAGCAGCAGCGATGCGAGGCCGGTGGTCGCGATCAACGGCGACGACGGCGTCGAATAGCCGTCCGCGCGCAACACCGCGATGCCGGGCACGTTCTGCGACGCCATCGCGACGACGAACAGCGGAATGCCGATGCTGACGATCGATGCGATCGAGAACGCGGGCATTGTGAACACGGGCTGCGCGAGCGCGATATGGAAGCGGCTGAAGTCGAGCAGGCCGAGGCCGCCGGCCACGGCGGTGCCGACGATCAGCGTCGTGACGATCGCGTAGCGCGGCGCGAGCCGCTTGACGATCAGGTAGGTGAAGAACATCGCGAGCACGAGCGCGGTCTGGAACTGCGCGGCGCGGAAGATCTCGATGCCGATCTCGAACAGGATGCCCGCGAGCAAGGCGGCCGCGATGCCGGCCGGAATGCGCCGCATCAGCGTGTCGAACAGCCCGCTCAGGCCGATCGCGGTCAGCAACAGCGCGCACACGACGAACGCGCCGATCGCCTCGGCGTAGGGCACGCCGGGCAGCGATGCGATCAGCAGCGCGGCGCCGGGCGTCGACCAGGCGACCACGACGGGCGCGCGAAAGCGCAGCGACAGGCCGATCGTCGTCAGCGCCATGCCGATCGACAGCGCCCAGATCCATGACGAGATCTGCGCATCGGTCAGGTGCGCGGCGCGGCCGGCCTGGAACATCAGCACGAGCGAGCTCGTGTAGCCTGTCATCATCGCGACGAAGCCGGCGACGAGCGTCGAGACGGACGTATCGGTGAAAAAGCGGCGGCCGCCGGCGCGGCCAGCGCTCGCGGTGGGCGAAGGGTTCATGCTATCTCCGGGGGAGGCCGCCTGGACGCGGCCTTCGTGTCTGCAGGGCGGGTTCGTTATTTGCTGAGTGCGCGCATCGCGGTTTCGAGGCCCGCGAGCGTGAGCGGATACATGCGCTGACCGAGCAGATCGCGGATCACCGCGACCGATTGCCGGTATTCCCATAGCCGCTCGGGCTCGGGGTTCAGCCAGGCATGGTGGGGGAACTGGTCCGCGAGGCGGCGTAGCCAGACGGCGCCGGCTTCCGGGTTGTTGTATTCGACCGAGCCGCCGGGCTGAAGCACCTCGTACGGGCTCATCGTCGCGTCGCCGACGAAGATCAGCTTGTAATCGGGCGTGAACTTGTGCAGCACGTCCCACGTCGCGGTGCGCTCCGAGTGGCGGCGGCGGTTGTTCTTCCACAGATGGTCGTACACGCAGTTGTGGAAGTAGTAGAACTCCAGATGCTTGAATTCGGCCTTCGCGGCCGAGAACAGCTCTTCGGTGCGCTTGATGTGATCGTCCATCGAGCCGCCGACGTCGAGCAGCATCAGCACCTTCACGTTGTTGTGGCGCTCGGGCACCATCCGCAAGTCGAGCCAGCCCGCGTTCGCGGCCGTGCTGCGGATCGTGCCGGGCAGGTCGAGTTCCTCGGCCGCGCCTTCGCGCGCGAAGCGGCGCAGGCGCCGCAACGCGACCTTGATGTTGCGCGTGCCGATCTCGACCGAATCGTCGTAGTCGCGGTAGGCGCGCGCCTCCCACACCTTGACCGCGGTGCGGTTGCCGTTCGACGGGCCGCCGATGCGCACGCCTTCGGGGTTGTAGCCGCCGCGCCCGAACGGCGACGTGCCGCCGGTGCCGATCCACTTGTTGCCGCCTTCGTGGCGTTCCTTCTGCTCGTCGAGCAGTTCCTTCAGGCGCTCCATCAGCTTGTCGAGGCCGCCCATCGCTTCGATCTGCGCCTTTTCCTCCGGCGACAGCTCGCGCTCGAGACGCTTCTCGAGCCAGTCGAGCGGAATGTCGAACGCTTCGGACGGCAGCGCGGACACGCCATGGAAATACGCGCCGAACGCCTGGTCGAACTTGTCGAAGTACTGCTCGTCCTTGACGAGCGTCATCCGTGCGAGGAAGTAGAACGCGTCGATCGACGGCGAGATCAGCCCGGCCTTCAGCGATTCGAGCAGCGTCAGGTATTCCTTCACCGAGACGGGCAGCTTGGCTGCGCGCAGCGCGTAGAAGAAATTGAGCAGCATGGCCGGGCCTTCGCGGGTGGGTTACCGGTTGTGCCGGTTCATGTAGACGAGCCGCTCGAGCAGGCTCAGATCCTGCTCGTTCTTCAGCAGCGCGCCCGCGAGCGGCGGCACGATCTGCTTCGCGTCGGCGCCGCGCAGCGCGTCGGCCGGGATGTTCTCGGCGAGCAGCAGCTTCAGCCAGTCGAGCAGTTCGGACGTCGACGGCTTCTTCTTCAGCCCCGACACGGCGCGCAACTCGAAGAAGCTCTCGAGCGCCGCGCGCAGCAGCTCCTCGCGGATGTGCGGGAAGTGGACCGCGACGATCTGCTGCATCGTCGACGGATCGGGAAACTGGATGTAGTGGAAGAAGCAGCGGCGCAGGAACGCGTCGGGCAGTTCCTTTTCGTTGTTCGACGTGATGATCACGAGCGGGCGGTGCTTCGCGCGTACCGTCTCGCGCGTCTCGTACACGTGGAATTCCATCCGGTCGAGCTCGCGCAGCAGGTCGTTCGGGAATTCGATGTCGGCCTTGTCGATCTCGTCGATCAGCAGCACGCTCGGGTGCTCGGCGTCGAACGCCTGCCACAGCACGCCCTTCACGATGTAGTTCGAGATGTCTTTCACGCGCTCGTCGCCGAGCTGCGAGTCGCGCAGCCGCGATACCGCGTCGTATTCGTACAGACCCTGCTGCGCCTTCGTCGTCGACTTGATGTGCCACTGCAACAGCGGCATGTCGAGCGCGGCCGCCACTTCCTCGGCGAGCATGGTCTTGCCGGTGCCGGGCTCGCCCTTGATCAGCAGCGGCCGTTGCAGCGTCAGCGCGGCGTTGACCGCGAGCTTCAGGTCGTCGGTGGCGACGTAGTGCGAGGATCCTTCGAAACGCATGGCGGCGCTCTTTCCTGGTCGCAAAAAAACCCAGTATAAGTCAGAAGGGCTGTCCGGTTGGGCCGGGGCCGCGTATCGTTGCGGGGCTGCGGCGGGGCTGCGGCGGGGCTGCGGCGGGGCGGGCCGGGGCGCCGTATGGACGCATTCCCCGCCGACGCGGTACAATCTGGCCGTTTTTTTTGGCCTGCGTGGCGACCGACAAGCAAAACGGCGCGGGCCGTTGCCGCTTCGGCGCCAGTTTCCCCTCAAGCTAGGTTACAAGAGCTATGAACAAATTCGTCGGCAAACACGTCGTTGTCGCAGCGCTCGTGGCGCTCGCGGGCAGCGCGCAGGCGGCCGGTGTGGTCGGCAACCCGAAGGACGGGGCGAGCAAGGCCGCCATGTGCATCGGTTGCCACGGCATCCAGGATTACCGCGCGGCGTACCCGGAGGTCTACCGGGTGCCGGTCCTCGGCGGCCAGAACCAGCAATACCTCGAGAACGCGCTGAAGGCCTACCGCAAGAAGGATCGTCACTTCCCGTCGATGAACGCGATCGCCGGTTCGCTGACGGACCAGGACATCGCGGATCTGGCGGCCTACTACGCCGCCCAGAAGGCCGACACGAAGGACAATCCCTACAAGTAAAGCGCGCGCCGCCGATCTGACCGGCGGGACAGGAGCATTCATGAACAACGCATTCAAGACGGCGGCGGTTGCACTGGCGGCCGGCCTCGCGATCGGTACCGCGCATGCGGCGGACACCACGAAGGGCAAGGAGCTGGTCGAGTCGCACAACTGCGCGGCCTGCCACGGCGCGCAGCTGAACAAGCCGATCAACGCGGAGTATCCGCGCCTCGCCGGCCAGCACGCCGACTACCTCGTGTGGGCGATGCGCCAGTACCAGATGGGGCTGACGAATCCGCTGCTCGGTCGCAACAACGCGATCATGCAGGCGCAGGTGCAGAACCTGTCGGTCAGCGACATGAAGGACATCGCGGCCTACATCGAGTCGCTGAAAGAGACCGATCTCGTCTTCAAGAAGTAAGCGCGCCGGACCTCGCCGGTCCGTGCAGCCAGCATACCCCGCCGCGGCGGGGTATTTTTTTGTCCGCGTCGCTCAGTCGCGCGACGCGCGGCGCAGGATGCGCTGCAGGTACGCGTCGGTATCCGGCGGCGTGCCGGTGCGTTGCGCTTCCCAGATCGTCTCGCCGAGGCATTCCATGATCATGTGCTGCGCCTCGTGGGTCGAATCGAGCTTCGCGGCCAGCTTGTCGTGCGCGGCGCGGATGCCGGGCGGCTGATCGATCGACAATTGCTCGCTGATCGCGAGGTGCATCGACAGGTGCAGGAACGGGTTCGTGCGGCCTTCCTCGGGCGTGTAGTTGCGCGCGGCGGCGCTGTCGGCGTCCGCGAGGTCGTCGTGGTATTCGGGATGCTCGACGATCCAGTCGGCCGCCATTGCTTCCAGCGGCGTCAGGATCTCGCCGGCGCGCTGCTTGCGCCAGGTCTCGGTGAAAAAGCGACGGACTTCGTCGCGACTCGGATTGAACATGGTGGGGACGCGTGGTGATTCGGGCGGCGTCATGCCGCGTCGCGCATTGTACGCCGGGTCGGCGCATGGCGCTGGCAGCGGGCGGGGTGGGCGCGCCGTGGCGTAGCGCGGCGACGTCGATTGGCGTCGGCCGGCGCGGGCTGCGGCACGGCGCAACAGGTAAGCGAGGGCTAGGCTGCCGGCCAGCGGGCCGCTACACTCCGACGATTCCCGTCGTCGCACTTGCCCACTTACATCATGTCCGCCACCGCCCGCTCATCGTCCGCCGCGCTGCAGGGCGCGTTCTACGTCGCGCTGTCCGCCGCCGCATTCGGCGCGATGGCGATCTTCGGCCGCTATGCGTATGCGGCCGGCGTCGACGTGCTCGGGCTGCTGATCGTGCGCTTCGCGATCGGCGGTGCGGTCCTGGCCGCGATCGCCCGGCACCGCCGCGTCGCATGGCCGCGCGGCCGCGCGCTCGCGCCGCTCGTGGCGATGGGTGCACTTGGCTACGTCGGGCAGTCGTTTTGCTATTTCAGCGCGCTCCAGCATGCGCAGGCGAGCCTCGTCGCGCTGCTGCTGTACCTGTATCCGGCCTTCGTCACGCTGTTGGCCGCGTGGTGGCTCGGCGAGCGCCTCACGCGCGCGAAGGCGGTTGCGCTCGTGCTCTGTGTCGCGGGCTCCGCGCTGATGGTCGGCGGCGGCCACGGCGAGCCGCTCGGCATTGTGCTCGCGCTGGCCGCTGCGGTGATCTATTCGCTGTACATCGTCGGCGGCACGAAGGCGACGCGCGGCGTCGATCCGCTCGCGACCACCGCGATCATCTGCCTGTCGGCGACCGCGACGCTCGTCGCGATCGCGGTCGTGCGGACCGCGGCGTTCGGCGCGCCGCCGCGCTGGCCGGCGACGGCCGGCGGCTGGGCGTCGATGCTCGCGATCGCGCTGGTGTCGACGGTCGCCGCGATGCTCGCGTTCTTCGCCGGGCTCGAGCGGCTGGGGGCTGCGCGCACGTCGATGCTGTCGACGCTCGAGCCGGTCGTGACGGTCGCGCTCGCGGCGCTGCTGTTCGGCGAGGCGCTGTCGCCGTTGCAGTGGGCCGGCGGCGTCGCGATCCTCGCGGCCGTGCTGGCGCTCGTGCGTGCGGGCGGCGCGGCGGCCGACGACGCGACGGCGACGTCCAACGCATAAGCAGCGGAAACTGGGAAAGTCGTGGGCGCCGCACCGGCGCTTGCGGGTCGCGCCGCGCGCCGCGCACGGCCAGGCCGGCCGCGTGAGGCGCGTCGGCCGCGGCCGGCGCTCACTCGTTCGGCGGTGGTGTCTTCGGCCGGAATTCGCACAGCGGCTCGATCGCGCAGTGCCAGCATTCGGGCTTGCGGGCCTTGCACACGTAGCGACCGTGCAGGATCAGCCAGTGATGCGCGTCCTGCAGGAATTCCTTCGGCGTGAACTTCTCGAGCGCGGCCTCGACGGCCCGTACGTCCTTGCCCGGCGCGAGCCCCGTGCGGTTCGCGACGCGGAAGATATGCGTGTCGACCGCGATCGTCGGCTGGCCGAACGCGGTGTTCAGCACGACGTTCGCGGTCTTGCGACCGACGCCCGGCAGGCTCTCGAGCGCTTCGCGATCGGCTGGTACCTCACCGTCGTAGCGCTCGAGCAGGATGTTGCACGCCGCGATCACGTTCTTCGCCTTGGTGCGGTACAGGCCGATCGTCTTGATGTAGTCGGCGACGCCTTCTTCACCGAGCGCGACGATTTGTCGCGGGGTGTTCGCGACCGGGAACATCTTGCGCATCGCCTTGTTGACCGACACGTCGGTCGCCTGCGCGGACAGCATCACCGCGATCAGCAACTCGAACGGCGTCGTGTATTCGAGCTCGGTGGTCGGATGCGGATTGAGGCTCTGCAGCGTTTCGTAGATCGCGCGTCGTTTGGTGGCGTTCATGGACGGTTCTTGTCGGGCGGCGCGGTCGGGTCGCTTTGGTCGTCGTTGTTCGGAACGTCGCGGTCGTCGCGCGCAGCCGCAGCCTCGGCGTGGCGCTGCGCCTGCTGTTCGGCGAGCCGCTTGCGGCGGGCTTCGGCCGCGTCGATCTGCGCCTGCACGGCCGCGCTCACGCCTTCGGTGTTCTTCGGCGCGGCGCCTTGTTCGGACAGTTCTTCCTTCTTCTTGCGGGCGCGTTCGAGTGCGGCGGCGATGATCGCGCGTTTCTTCGCGTCGGCGTCGTCGGCCGGGGCGGCGTCCGGTGTGCCAGCCGGCGCCGCGGCCGGCGCCGCCTTGGCCGCACCGGCACTGGCCGCGCGGCGGGCGGCGGCGCGCGCTTCGGCGGCCTCGCGTTCGCGACGCTGACGGGCGAGCCGGCGGTCGTGGCGTTCGCGCGCGGCGTCCGCCTGTTCCTGCGACCACGCGTCCCAGCCGGTGCGCTCGTCGGTCACGGGGACCATCGCGATGCAGTCGACCGGGCAGGGCGGCACGCACAGGTCGCAGCCCGTGCACAGCGATTCGACGATCGTGTGCATCTGTTTCGGCGCGCCGATGATCGCGTCGACCGGGCATGCCTGCATGCACAGCGTGCAGCCGATGCACAGGCTTTCGTCGATGAACGCGACGGCGCGCGGATGCTCGGTGCCGTTGACGGGGTTCAGCGGGATCACCGGCTTGCCGAGCAGGCGCGCGAGGCGCGCGATGCCTTCGGCGCCGCCGGGCGGGCACTGGTTGTAGTTCGCGTCGCCGGCGGCGATCGCGTCGGCGTACGGACGGCAGCCGTCATAGCCGCACTTCGTGCATTGCGTCTGGGGAAGCAGATCTTCGATGCGATCCGCGAGGGTCTTGGAATCGGTCACGGTGACAACGGGCGCAGCAGCGCCGAATGGCTCTCGGCCGCGTCTGGCGCGGCCGGAAAGGTTTGCCAAACCTCGATTATCGCCGATTTCCCGCATTGCGCTGGACGCTGTCTGTGCGCATAATCGAACCGCTTTTTTGCAGGGGCTCAGCAGGAGGGCGGCCGCACGCGGCGCGCTCGTTCCAGGGCAGCCGGCGCCGAGGCGGTGGGGGTGCCGGTCCGGATCACGCGGCTCACATAGCAAAACGCCACCATGAATCAGCCAAAAATCAAAAGAGATCCTGAAGGTACCCGCCGCCGCATCCTGATGGCGGCAGCCGAAGAGTTCGCGAGTGGAGGGCTGTTCGGCGCGCGCGTCGACCAGATCGCGCGCCGGGCCGAAACCAACGAGCGCATGCTCTATTACTATTTCGGCAGCAAGGAGCAGCTGTTTACGGCCGTGCTCGAACATGCGTTCTCCGCGCTGACCGAGGCCGAGCGCGTGCTCGATCTCGACGGCGTCGCGCCCGTCGAGGCCGTCACGCGGCTCGCGCACTTCGTGTGGGATTACTACCGCGATCATCCGGAGCTGCTGCGGCTCATCAACAACGAGAACCTGCACGAGGCGCGCTACCTGCACAAGTCGACGCGAATCCGCGAGATGATGTCGCCGATCGTCGCGAAGCTCGGCAACGTGCTGATGCGCGGCCAGAAGGCCGGGCTGTTCCGCAGCGACGTCGATCCACTGCGCTTCTACGTGACGCTGTCGGGGCTCGGCTACTACATCGTGTCGAACCGTTTCACGCTCGCCGCGACACTCGGCCGCGACTTCAGCCAAGCCGACGAACGCGCGGAGATGGTCAGGATGAACACCGAGGTGCTGCTCGCGTATCTGTTGCGCCGATGAGTGGCCCACCCGTGGCCGCCGGATAAAAAAACGCCGCCGTGCGCAAGTAACGGCGGCGTTTTTGCGTCGGAACGCGGCGCGTCAGGCGGCCTTGCGCGCGCGAACGGTTTTGGCGCGCGTGGCGCCCGCGCGTTTCGCGGCCGGTGCGGCCTTCGCGGTTGCCGTCTTGGCGGGCGCAACCGTCACGGCCGGCGCCTTCGCACGCGCGCGCTTCGCGGCAGTGGCTCGCGCCGTCGCTTCGGGCTGCGGCTTGACGGCCGGCACGGCAGCGAGCGTCGTCGCGGCCGGTGCTTCGGCGGGCGCCTTGGTCGCGCCGTTCTTCGGTTCCGGCGCATGCTCGCGGATGAAATCGCGCAGCTGCGGGTAGATGATCGTGCGCCAGCGGCGGCCCGAGAAGATCCCGTAGTGACCGCATTTCTCGGCGGTCAGGCTGCGGCGATCGTCCTGCGGGATGCCCGTGCACAGCTCGTGCGCGACGTGTGTCTGGCCGCTGCCCGAGATGTCGTCGAGTTCGCCCTCGATCGTCATCAGCGCGGTGTGCTTGATGTCCTGCGGACGCACGCGCTCGCCTTCGACATCCCACGTGCCTTCCGCGAGCCGGAATTCCTGGAACACGACGCGGATCGTCTCGAGATAGTACTCGGCGGCCATGTCGAGCACCGCGTTGTACTCGTCGTAGAAGCGGCGGTGCGCCTCGGCGTCGTCCTCGTCGCCGCGCAGCAGGCTCTGGTAGAAGTCCCAGTGCGATTGCGCGTGACGTTCCGGATTCATCGCGACGAAGCCCGTGTGCTGCAGGAAGCCCGGATACACGTGGCGGCCTTCGCCCGGATAGTTCGCGGGCACCGTGTGGATCACGTTGTT